>NZ_JBDNIJ010000353.1:0-59072 GCF_041688325.1 Ilumatobacter sp. | reverse complement strand
GACGCAACGACTCTCGAAGCAATCGACACACTCGCGCCCGAGCACCGCTTCGCTGGCAAGGTACGCATCGCCACCGCTGTCTGGTTCGGCGACGTCCGGTTAATCGACAACCGCGACCTCTTCTCCGCCTGAACTGTCACATCTCCGGTCTGACCAAAGTGTGACAAATCTCGGTGTGACACTGCACCCACCGTCTGAGGAGCGTGACTTAATTCTGGAGGCGTTCGGCGATGCCCGTGAGGACGAGGAGCAATACCATGCCGTTGAAGATGGCGTGGGCCACGATGGTTGGGCCGATGCGACGGAGCAGGTAGGCAGCACCACCGAATACGATTCCGACGCCTGAAAGAATGAGGGCCAAGCCGATGTTTCCTGCGCCACGGACCGGATCAATGTGCGCCACGCCAAACAGCAGACCCTGCAGGATCACGGTCGGCACCGCGGCCAACCTGCTGCGTAACCCGCGCATAACAACACCACGGAAGACGATCTCTTCGACGAACGGCGCAGCGATCACGGCAGTGATCACCAGCGACACAATGTAGGTGCGATTCTCGGTGAGCTCGCTGACCCCGTCTGTGTTGTTCGAAAGCGGCACGCCCAGAACGAGGATCAAAGCGCCAAGAGCGATCTGTGTTCCGATCGCAACGAGCCAGACCACAGGCCCCCAGCCGAGGTCGGCAAACTCCGGCTTCAGGCCGACGTCTTCGAAGAACTTGCCGGTACCCCATCGGCGGCTGGCAAATTTGCACCAGATGAGCGATGGGCCGTACCCGACGAGGGCGAGGAGGGCGACGTACACAACCACCGGCCACTCGAACTGCAGGAGCACATCCAGGACATACTTTGATGCGAGGAGCGAGATGACGAGAACGACCACCGCGCCGATTGCAGCATTGATCGGCAGCGTCGCATGCCGCTCGCGCTCTGGGGCGAATGCCGGGCTTGTCACAGCCCACGTGCTGGAGGTGACGGGCGGACCCGCTGGTGGTGGAAAGTCAGTCATCGCGAATCGCTAGCGGCGAAGCTGTCAGCGTAGACGCTGGTCCACTGATATGAGAGCACCAAGCACCCGACGGCCTAGCATCGATGCCGTGACTGATGAGCAGCGACCATATGGCGGCGGCACCAGCGATCCTGCGCTCAAGCAAGTGCGGACGCGCCATTTCAAGCGAGCCAAGGAGAGCGGGATCAAGATCACCGGTCTCACGAGCTACGACTTCATGTCAGCATCGATCTTCGATGAGGCTGGCGTAGATTTTCTCCTGGTCGGCGACTCCGCCGCCAACACGGTATTCGGGTACGACACCACAATTCCTGTCACCCTGGACGAACTCATCCCGCTGACCGCAGCGGTCGTGCGTGGCGCGAGTCGAGCCCTCGTCATCGGCGATATGCCATTCGGTTCGTACGAGAACGGCCGGCGTCAGGCTCTTGAAACCGCGATCCGCTTCATGAAAGAGACCGGCTGCCAGGCAGTCAAGCTCGAAGGCGGTGTCCGCAGCGCCCCACAAATCGAACGGATCGTCGATGCCGGTATCCCGGTGATGGCCCACATTGGGTTCACGCCCCAGAGCGAGCATGGCCTCGGAGGTCACATCATTCAGGGCCGGGGTGACAGCGCAGCCGAGTTACTGGCTGATGCCCACGCCGTCGAGAAGGCCGGAGCATTCGCTGTCGTGCTCGAGATGGTGCCGTCGGAAATCGCCGGACAGATCACCAAAGAACTGTCAATCCCGACCATCTCGGTCGGGGCAGGGCCGCATTGCGACGGCCAGCTGATGGTGTGGACCGACTGGGCCGGCTTCGGTGGCGGTCGCCTCCCACGCTTCGTCAAGCAGTATGCGAACATCCGCGAGACGTTGCTCGAAGCAACCCGCAAGTACTGCGAGGAAGTCGAATCAGGCGTGTACCCCGGGCCCGAGCACGAGTACACCGAGTAACTGTCAGCCCTGCGGGAACTCCGCTGGAAGGCGCGCTGCGTAGAGCCAGGCGTCGAAGAATTCGCCCAGGTCGGCGCCCGTCAGGTCTTGGGCCAGGGAGATGAACGCAGCACTGGTCTGCGACGTTCCGGTGTTCGATCCAATCCACTCGGCGAGCAATTCGAAAAACGCTTCGTCACCGACCTTGAGCCGCAGGGCGTGGACAACGACCGAGCCACCGTCGTAGCTCTCGAACCCAAACATGCTCTTGAGCGTGGGCATTCCCGTAGCAACGTCGCCGGTTTGGCGAGCGAGCAGTAACTCGCTCATCTCGCTATCGAGATCAACGAGTCCGATCTCGTCGAGCCACAGAAACTGCGCATACGTCGCAAAGCTTTCGTTCAACCAAATGTCTGACCACGTTGCGGGACTCACGGCATTGCCGAACCACTGGTGGGCCAGTTCGTGAGCCAGCAACAGCTGTTGGAGGAAGTTGATCTGCGTCTCGTCATCGCCAAACCCGGATACCTGGAAGTCGAGCTGGCTGAAGAGCGACCGCCCCTGCGTTTCCATTGCCAGCCCGGGGGTGCTGTCGACGAAGGCAAGGCCGTAGTCGTCGAGCGGATACGGCCCAAAGCGTTCCTCGAAGAAGTCGAACTGCTTCGGCGTCTCGTCGATGAATCGTTGAAACTTGGCCTGCTCGCCGGCGGGAACGACGTGCGTCAAATTGATGTTATCGCCATCGACGGACGTGAGCGATCCGCCATCGACGACGTCGTACGGGCCGATGACGAGGTGCACGAGATAGGTCGGCATCTCCTGCGACATCTGCCAGATCCACGGCTCGCCCAGCTGCCCATCCTGCACGAGATCACCGTTGGCCGACACCGTGATGCCGTCCGGGACGGTGATCTCAAATCGCCACGTGGCCTTGTCACTCGGATGGTCGTTCGAGGGCAGCCATCGACGAGCGCCGTCAGGCTCGTTGAGCACATAAGAACCACCGTCAGTCTGGAACCAGCCCGCAGGCAACCCCACCGCCGAGAACGCCTCGTCAGGAGCAGCCGAATAGGTGATCGTGGCGGTCACCCGTCGGTCAGAATCAGCAGGCAGTTCGATGATCAATTCGTCGCCGGGCTGTTCGAATGGAGCATCGTCACCGTCTATTTGCACCGAGTCGACCGTGAAGCCTGCCGCGTCGAGCGCCATCTGGCGGACGGCAGTGTCGACGTCGGCAACGACGTCGACCACAGCATCAAAGCTTCCAGCGGCAACGTCGACATCGAGCTTGACCAGGTACGAGACGACGTCAACCGCAGGTGCACCGAGGCCAGGAAACAGTCGATCGGCAAGCCCGGTGTCGGTTGATTGGGTGCCCCGACCATCGGAAATGGTCGGGACCTCAGCGGATGTCGACCCAGGCGCTGACGTGGTTGCCGGCACGTCAAGGATCTCATCGGCTGCAGTGCTGACCGGAGTGCTGACCGGAGTGCTGACCGGAGTGCTGACCGGAGTGCTGACCGGGTCGGCCCGCTCAGTGGTGACGTCGGCTTCGCCCGAGCATGCCGTGGCAACAAGCAATCCTGCGACCATCAGCACTGCCATTCGCCGCATGCCTCAAACCGTACCGTTGCGCCACGTTGCTGACGACGCAGCTAGCGGTGTGTTGTGTGGTCGTTCACCGTCGCCCGGTACCGCACGGTGTGAACCGAGTCGCCCGAAAGAATCGCTCCGCGGCCGAGCATTCGCCCGCCCTGCCAGTTCGACAGGCCCAGTTCGGGGGCATTCAACGCATATTGACCGTCGACCCAGCGGGTGAATCCGTTGCCGACGAACGGCGCGTCGACTGCGACATAGAAGTCGTCGTGCTCGGTCTGATCGTTGCTCACCATTGAGACCGCAAAATGCGGGCTGTAGGCGTTGCACAGCTCGACTGCCGCCCTGACATCGCTGGCGACGACAAGCGTGACTTCGGGTGAGTTTTCCCACTCCCACTCGGTTGCCAGTTCGGCTTCGTCGAGGGTTGAGGCAAACGGTTCGTCGTGTACTCCGTCTGCACGGTCGATCGCAACACGACGCTCGAAGCACTCAGACGGAACATGAGCCTCGGATCCGACGACGACGTGAAGCCGCGCCGATGTGCCACGGGCCGACCCTGCCGCCTCCAGACCTGCGAGGAGAGCAGGCACCAAGTCACTGGCCCGCGAGGCGGCGATGACACAGACGTTGAGCGTGTTGCAGACCTTGCGGTCGAGTGAATGCGTGACAATGGCTGTGAGTTGCGCAGCGTCCGCTGACTCGCCCGCGACCACCCAGGCTCCACCTGTGCCGTGCAAGCTGACGGGCACGCCCGACTGAGCAGCCACAGCGCCGAGTTGTGCGACGGCCGGGCCCGATCCCCGTGCAACAGCGAGCGCGAGTCGTTGATCACTGAAGAGTGCGTGGCCGGCAGCATGTGCTGCTGAGTCGACGAGTTGCACCAGGCCGCTGGGCAGCCCTGCTTCGTCGAGCGCGGGTTCGAGGGCATGTTCGACGATCGCTCGTGCCGTGCCCAGCGCGTCGGAGCCGATGCGGAACACGACGGCGTTGCCGGTGCGGACAACACCACAGGCATCGGCAAAGACATTCGGTCGGCCTTCGAACACGAAACCGACGACACCAAGTGGCGCACGTCGCGCCTCGACCGACCAGCCGTCATGGTCCACACGGTGCAGTGCCACATCGCGACCCGTCGTGGCATCGCGCCAGACCCGGAGCCCGTCGATCATGTCCGACCGCATCGACTCATCAATGGCCAAGCGGGTTGTCGAACGGCCTCGGGTGCGGGCCCGCTCGACATCGCCGAGATTGGCGCTGACAATCGGCGCGAAGACCACATCGTCAGCGAGCAGGTCGGCGAATCGATCGAAGAAGTGAGTGATCTGGGCGTCACTGGAGTTCGACAGTTGGGCGAACCCACTGGCAGCTCGACCAACGGCAGCTTCGACAAGCTGGTGTTCCGCCGCAGGGATGTGCAAGAGCGCTCCGTCGGCCTGAACGACCACCATCCGGTCGCCATCAACGAAGGCCGCTGCAAGCTCATTGGACACGTGGGTGACTCGATTACCACCGAAGACGATCGGCTGACCTGCTGTCAATGACGTCAGCCGGCTCACGGGCGAAAGTCCAGCCCGGCGACCTGGGGAAGATCATCGATCATGACCGGCATGCCACTGTCCAGCGAGGAATGCGCAGCGAAACCAATCGCTGCCGACCAGAGGCCATCCAGCACAGTCACGGCGGCCGGTTCGCCAGCACGGATCGCCGCTGCGAAGTCGACGTGCTCCAGGTAACTCGCACCGTGGTGTAGCCCCTGGTGCTTGATCGAATTGTCGACGATCTTCTCCTCGGTCACGACATTCACGCCGCTGACGATGTCGTTGGTCCGGACGCCAATCCGGATGATGCTCTCGGTATCGAGCGCCTCGACCTTGCCGGCGGTTCCGGTGACGACTATCTCACGCTCGTTCTTGCTGGCCTCGGCGAACATACAGAGGTCGAGCATCCCGCGACTCCCGTTGGCGAAGTCGACAATGACGTAGGCGTTGTCGAGAATGTCGGACTGCTTGCCGTCGTACACCTCATCGAGATGGTTCACGTCCTGAGCACCAGACGCATACACGCGCACCGGGCGACTCTGGGTCACCTCGATCATGAGGTCGAAGAAGTGACAGCACTTTTCGACCAATGTGCCGCCGGTGTTCTTGCTGAACCGGTTCCAGTTGCCGACCTTCACAAGGAACGGGAATCGGTGCTCGCGAATCGCAACCATCTTCACGTCACCAACGGTGCCCTTTTCGATCTCGGACATCACTCGCCGCAACGGCGGCATGTAGCGGTACTCAAGCCCCATCCAGATCACCTGCGAGGTGGGCCGGTCGGCGACAAGGTCGACGATTTCTCGGCAATCGTCGAGCGTGGTGCACAGCGGCTTTTCGATCAGCAGGTGCAGGCCCGACTCGATACACGGAATCAGCACGTCGTGGTGCGTGTGGTTGGGCGACGCGATGACGAGTGCGTCGCACAGGTCTGCCGCGATGAGATCTTGCGCAGTTCGGAACGTAGCGAGTGGTGTGTGGGGGCCCACTGCCTTTTGTGCCCACAGCAGCGAGGTGGGCTCCGGATCGGCCACAGCCGTGACCACACAGTTGTCGAGCGCCAGAATGTTCTGGATGTGCTCGATGCCCATCATCCCGGTACCGATCACGCCGTATCGAATCTGTGCTGGCCCGCCATTGGTCGACATGGCCGTTAAGCGTACGCTGGGCCAGGTGAACAGCGCACCCGAAAACGATCGTCTCTACTTCCGTCAGTTCCTGTCTGGACGCGACTTCGCACAGGGCGACCAGCTCGCCCAACAGATGGTCAACTTCGTCTATGCGATCGGAGACCGAGTCACCGGCGAGTGTGTCCTCGTCGACCCGGCCTACTCCCCCGGTGAGCTCATCGACCTGGTCGCTACTGACGACATGACCGTCACCGGTGTCCTCGCGACTCACTACCACGCCGACCATGTTGGAGGTTCCATGATGGGCCTCTCGATCGACGGCATCACGACACTGCTCGACAAAGTCGATTGCCCGATCCATGTGCAGTCCGAAGAGACCGAGTGGGTCCGCAAGACCACCCACATCAGCCCCGACCATCTCGTTGAGCACTCGTCCGGCGATGTGCTCACGGTTGGCCACATCGACATCACCCTGTTGCACACTCCGGGCCATACGCCCGGGAGCCAGTGCTTTCTCGTCGACGGGAAACTCGTTGCCGGCGACACACTGTTCCTCGATGGCTGCGGTCGTACCGATCTCCCCGGGTCAGACGGGAACCAGATGATCAAGAGCCTCCAGCGCCTCGCCAAGGTCCCCAGCGACACAATCCTGTATCCCGGACACAAATACAGCGAAGCCTCGTCCGCTCCCATGAGCCACGTGGTGAAGTACAACTACATTTTCGACGCCATCTGACGAGTCAGGTGACGCCAACGCCGGGATTAACAGCCAGCTTTGGCAGGGATGACGATCTTCAGGCCGGGGTAGAAGGCGCTGTAACCACTGGTGCCGGCGTTGGCAGCATCGAGCGCCTCGACGGTCACATCGAATTTTTCAGCGACCAAGGTGCGGGCGGTGTCGCCTTCTTCGATCGTGTACGAGCCTGCAGGGCAGTTCGAGCCGGAGTCTGGAATCGTTTCGCCAACCGGAGCCACAGCTACCGAGTCGTCTTCGGTCCCAGGAGACGCCGTCGCCGCATCAGCCGACACTGCGCCCGGGGGGATCTTGACGTCTTGGCCTGGGAACGGGAACTCGTTGCCTGTCGCCCAGCCGTTGAAGGCGAGGAGAACGTCGAGCGGCACACCGAACAGATCAGCGATCTTGATCGCATAATCGCCTGGCTGCACGACGTAGACCTGCGAGCCAGTGGCGATGGGGTCAGCGATGGGGTCGGTCTCGGTCTCGAGTGGCGCAATTGTGGTTGTGACCGGGTCTTTCACGATGTAGTTGGTCGCTGCCGTGTCGAGGTCGACCTGGGTCGACGCGGTAGCACCGCTCCCGCTATCGCTCCCGCAACTGGCGAGCACCAGTGCACCGATCAGAATCGGCGACACCACACCCAGCTTGCGTATGTTCAATGACCGCATGGGGCCAGCGTACGCGCTCGACACACGCCAGCGGTGGCAGGCCTACTGAAGTGGCCGGTCGGTCGGAAGAACCGGCGCCGGCAGGCGGGTTTCACCCATGAGGTAGGAGTCGACCCCTGCGGCCGCTGCACGCCCCTCGGCGATCGCCCACACGATGAGACTCTGGCCGCGACCCATGTCGCCGGCCACAAACAACCCGCGCTGGTTGGTCATGTACTGGTCGTTGCGAACAACGTTGCCACGCTGGTCGTACTCAACCTCGAGATTGTCGAGCCACGAGCCCTTCTCGGGGCCGACGAAGCCCATGGCGAGGAACACGAAATCGGCAGGGATCTCCTTGTCGGTACCTTCGACCTTGCTGAACTTGCCGTCGATCATCTCGACTTCATGGAGTTGTAGCGCCCGCAAGTTGCCGTCGCCATCATCGAGGAAACGCTCGGTGTTGACCGAGTACATCCGCTCGCCACCCTCTTCATGGGCGCTGGTGACCTTATAGACCATTGCGAACTGCGGCCACGGGTTACCCGCGGCCGCCCGATGCTGCGGAGGCATCGGCATGATCTCAAGCTGTGTGACCGAGGCTGCGCCCTGACGGTGCGCTGTGCCCAGGCAATCCGCTCCGGTGTCGCCGCCGCCGATGATCACGACGTGTTTGCCGTTGACATCAATCGGTGACTTCTCCTGATCACCGAACTGCACGCGATTCGACTCCGGCAGGTACTCCATTGCCTGATAGACCCCGACCAGCTCGCGGCCGGGAATGGGCAGGTCACGCCACGCTGTTGCGCCACATGCCAGCACGATGGCGTCGTGGCTGGCCCGCAGCACTTCCATGTTGACGTTCTCTCCGACGACTGCATTCGTGCGGAACTCGGTGCCCTCGGCTTCCATCTGCTCGAGTCGCAGATCGATATGCCGCTTCTCCATTTTGAACTCCGGGATGCCGTAGCGCAACAGACCACCAATGCGGTCCGCACGTTCGAGCACGACGACCTCGTGACCAGCACGCGTCAACTGCTGTGCAGCTGCCAGCCCCGCTGGCCCCGAACCGACCACCGCAACGCGCTTGCCGGTTCGCACCGACGGCACGTGCGGTGTGACCCAACCTTCGGCGAAGGCCCGGTCGATGATTTCGACTTCGACCTGCTTGATGGCGACCGGGTCCTGGCTAATACCGAGCACACACGCTGACTCGCACGGCGCCGGGCAGAGCCGACCGGTGAATTCGGGGAAGTTGTTCGTGGCGTGCAGCCGCTCAATGGCGGCCTGCCACTGGTTCCGAAAGACGAGGTCGTTCCAGTCAGGGATCAGGTTGCCCAGAGGGCAGCCGTTGTTGCAAAACGGAATACCGCAGTCCATACAGCGGCCAGCCTGATGGTTGAGCACCTCGGCGTCGAACGGCTCATAGACCTCGTTCCAGTCGCGCAGGCGAACCGGGACGGGACGGTGTTCAGGGGTCTGACGATCCCACTCGAGAAATCCGGTTGGCTTACCCATGTTGATTCTCCTTCTCGCTCGTTCGGTCGCTCATTCGATTGCTCGTCATCGTCATGGTCATCGTCATGGTCTTGCTGAAGCCATGATCGCGTCGGTCGTCGCATCTTCGTCAAGACCCGCTGCCCTGGACTGCTCGATGACTTCGAGCACTCGCTTGTAGTCAGACGGCATGACCTTGCGGAACTCGCTCGACTTCAGCTCCCACGAGGCCAGCATCCCCTCTGCAACGGTCGAGCCCGTGAAGTCGCGGTGACGTTGCACCGTGTCTTTCAGGAATGCCAGGTCGTCAGACGTCAAGGGTTCGAGCTTCACCATCTCGTAGTTGACCTTGTTGGCAAACTCACCGTTCGGGTCATACACGTAGGCAATGCCGCCCGACATGCCGGCACCAAAGTTGCGGCCGGTCTCGCCGAGGACGACAACGCGTCCACCGGTCATGTACTCACAACCGTGGTCGCCAATGCCCTCACTGACCGCAAGCGCACCGGAGTTACGGACACAGAAACGTTCACCGACGTTGCCGCGCAGGAAGATCTCTCCAGCTGTTGCTCCGTAGCCGATCACGTTGCCAGCGATCACGTGGTCTTCGGCAGCGAACGTCGAATTCGGATGCGGGTGGACGATCAAGCGACCGCCGGACAGGCCCTTGCCGAGGTAGTCGTTCGTGTCGCCAACGAGGCGCATCTGGATGCCAGCCGGCACGAATGCGCCGAAGCTCTGGCCGGCTGACCCAGTCAGCGTGATGTCGATGGTGCCGTCAGGCAGACCCTCGCCCCTCCATTTCTTGGTCACCTCATGACCAAGCATCGTGCCGACCGTTCGGTTGACGTTGCGAATCGGGAGATTGATTTTGACAGGATGACCGTCGTTGATCGCCGATTGTGCCTCGACAATGAACTGCTGGTCCATGGCTTCGGCGAGGCCGTGATCCTGGCCCGTGGTCGCATACATCGACTGCTCGTACGGGTTCTGTGGCACAGCCAGGATCGGGCTGATGTCCAGTCCGGACGCCTTCCAGTGATCGATGGCTTCACGGGCGTCGAGGCACTCGACGTGGCCGACCATCTCGTCGATCGTGCGGAAGCCGAGCTGCGCCATGATCTCACGAACTTCTTCAGCAATGAACTGGAAGAAGTTGACAACGAACTCTGGCTTGCCGGTGAACCGGCTGCGGAGTTCGGGGTTCTGCGTCGCAACGCCGACTGGGCAGGTATCGAGATGGCAGACGCGCATCATGATGCAACCGGACACGACGAGCGGCGCCGTGGCGAAGCCGAACTCCTCGGCGCCGAGGAGCGCAGCGATGACCACGTCACGGCCCGTCTTGAGCTGACCATCGGCCTGCACGACGATGCGGTCACGCAGGCCGTTGAGCATCAGCGTCTGCTGGGTCTGTGCGAGACCGAGTTCCCACGGCCCGCCAGCATGCTTCAGCGAGGTGAGTGGGCTGGCACCGGTGCCGCCGTCGTGGCCAGAGATAAGCACGACGTCAGCCTTGGCTTTCGACACGCCAGCAGCGACCGTGCCGACACCCGCTTCAGCGACAAGCTTGACGTGGATGCGAGCTGCAGGGTTGGCGTTCTTCAAGTCGTGGATCAGCTGCTTGAGATCCTCAATTGAGTAGATGTCGTGGTGCGGCGGCGGGCTGATCAGCCCGACACCCGGCGTGGAGTAACGCGTCTTGGCGATCCATGGCCATACTTTGTGTCCGGGTAGCTGACCACCCTCGCCGGGCTTCGCGCCCTGGGCCATCTTGATCTGGATGTCGTCGGCGTTTGTCAGGTACTCGGATGTGACACCAAATCGACCGGACGCGACCTGCTTGATTGACGAGCGGCGTTCAGGGTCATAGAGGCGATCGGAATCTTCGCCGCCTTCGCCGGTGTTCGACTTGGCACCAATTTGGTTCATGGCAACGGCAAGCGTTTCATGCGCCTCAGCGCTGATCGACCCGTAGCTCATTGCACCGGTGGAGAATCGCTTGACTACCTCCTCGATCGACTCGACCTCGCTGATGTCGATCGACGGACGATCGGCAAACTGGAACAGCCCGCGCAGCGTCATCAACTTCTTCGACTGGTCGTCGACCTTTGCGGTGTACTCCTTGAAGATGTCATAACGCTTCGCACGCGTCGCGTGCTGCAACTTGAAGACCGTTTCGGGATTGAACAGGTGCTGCTCGCCTTCGCGGCGCCACTGGTATTCGCCACCGAGTTCGAGCTTGCGGTGCGCACGGTCTTCTGGCCGGGCGGGGTTCGCCATCTTGTGACGAGCCGCCACCTCGGCCGCGACCTCGCCGATACCGATGCCGCCCAGTTGGCTGATCGTGTTGGTGAAGTAGGCATCAATCAGGTCTTGGCCGAGCCCAATGGCCTCGAAGATCTGCGCGCCGGTGTACGACGCAACTGTCGACACGCCCATCTTGGACATGATTTTCAGCACGCCCTTGTTGCAGGCCAAAATGTAGTTGGTGATCGCCTGGTGCGGATCGAGGCCACCGAGGCCGTGCATGCCTTCGGCGATCAAATCTTCGATCGATTCGAACGCGAGATACGGGTTGATCGCGCCGGCGCCGTAGCCGATGAGCAGCGCCATGTGGTGCACTTCACGGGCATCGCCGGCTTCGACGATCAGACCGACCTTTGTCCGTTGCTTGGTGCGCACCAGGTGGTGATGCACTGCAGCCGTCAGGAGGAGCGACGGAATCGGAGCATCGACAGTGTCGGCATTGCGGTCCGACAGCACGATCACGCGTACGCCTGCGTCGATGGCATCGGATGCTTCCGCGCACACACGCTCGAGCGCTGCAGCGAGGCCAGGCCCGCCATCGGCGACGCGGTACAGGCCGCTCAGCACTTTGGCCTGCAACCCCTCGTGGTTGCCCTCGTCGTTGATGTGGATGATCTTCGCCAACTCGTCGTTGTTGATGATCGGATTCGGGAGCGACAGCTGCTTACAGCTGTCGGGGCCCGGTGCAAGCAGGTTTGCTTCGGGGCCGACTGATGACGACACCGCTGTGACGACTTCCTCGCGGATCGCGTCGAGCGGCGGGTTGGTGACCTGAGCAAACAGCTGCTTGAAGTAGTCGAACAACAACCGTGGTCGTTCTGACAGCACGGCGAGCGGCGTGTCGGTGCCCATCGAGCCAAGTGCCTCGTAGGCACTGGCAGCCATCGGAGTGATCAGGATCTTGAGCTCTTCGTGCGTGTAACCGAACATCTGCTGCCGACGCAACACACTGTCGTGGCTGAAGACGACGTGCTCACGACTCGGGAGGTCCGACAGGCTCGTCATGCCCGCGGCGAGCCACTCGCCGTAGGGATGCTGAGCCGCAAGGTTGGTCTTGATCTCTTCGTCGCCGATGATCCGACCTTCCTTGGTGTCGATCAAGAACATTTTTCCGGGCTGCAGGCGGCCCTTAGCAACAATGCGTTCCGGAGCGATGTCGATCACGCCAACTTCTGAGGCCATCACGACGAGGTCGTCATCGGTGACCCAGTAACGGCTGGGGCGCAGACCGTTTCGGTCGAGGACAGCGCCGATCATTTCACCATCGGTGAAGGTAACCGAAGCGGGCCCGTCCCACGGTTCCATCATCGCAGCGTGGAATCGATAGAAGTCGCGCTGCTCCTGCGACATCGTCTCGTTCTTCTCCCACGCTTCCGGGATCATCATCAGAATGGCATGGTGAATCGGATAGCCACCGAGGTGAAGGAGTTCGAGTACCTCGTCGAAGCGAGCCGTGTCAGACGATCCGGGCGTACAAATCGGGAAGGCGCGGTCGATACCTGGCAGCAACGGGCTCTCGAGCATGGCTTCGCGAGCCTGCATCCAGTTCTGGTTGCCCTGCACGGTATTGATCTCACCGTTGTGGGCAACGAATCGGTACGGGTGCGCAAGCGGCCACGACGGGAACGTGTTGGTGGAGAAGCGGCTGTGGACGAGCAGCAGTGCCGACTCGACTCGCGGGTCGCCGAGGTCGGGGAAAAACTGGCTCAGCTGCGGCGTGGTGAGCATGCCTTTGTAGACGATGGTGCGGCTCGACAGCGACGAGAAGTAGCTGTCGAGATCGCCGACGAGTTCACGGCGTGATGTTTTGCGGGCGACGAACGCCTTGCGGTCAAGGTCGATGCCTGTGCTGCCGTCTGGATCCGAGACGAACAGCTGCTTGAAGGTTGGCATCGCAGCGCGGGCGGTCTTGCCAAGGCAACCCGGACTCGTCGGCAGGTCACGCCAACCGAGAACTTGCAGGCCAGCATCGGCGACGCTCGCCTCGATTGCAGTCATTGCTTTGGCAGCGTTATCAACGTCGGCCGGCAAGAAGGCGACGCCAGCTGCATATGCGCCGGCCTCGGGCAGGTCGAAGTCGGTGACCTCCTGGAAGAAACGATCCGGGATCTGCAGGAGAATGCCTGCGCCGTCGCCAGAGTCCGGCTCAGCGCCGGTCGCACCTCGGTGTTCGAGGTTGGTCAATGCCTTCAGGCCGGTGACGACGAGCTCATTCGAGCGGACGCCTTTCAAGTTGGCAACGAAAGACACGCCACAGGAATCGCGTTCCTGCCGTGGGTCGTACAGGCCAATGGGGCCAGGGGGCTTCTGCATTGTCACATCCGCGAGGTCGAGTGTTCGGCTACGAGATGCTCGAGACAACGCTGGCTCAAGCGGGGGGGAATGACAGTGTAGAGGGTCATTCCCCGCCTCCCCCGGATCGTTCGGTCGTGATCCTGGTGCTGTCAGCCCCACCGACGGTTGAACAACGACACTGACACCGATGCAAGGTGTGAGCCGGGAAGGTCGGCAACGATCGGCGCAATGTCTTCGAAGTGGTCAAGGTCGTGCA
This sequence comes from Ilumatobacter sp., assembly GCF_041688325.1. Taxonomy (GTDB): domain Bacteria; phylum Actinomycetota; class Acidimicrobiia; order Acidimicrobiales; family Ilumatobacteraceae; genus Ilumatobacter_A. The sequence goes on along the minus strand of NZ_JBDNIJ010000353.1, from coordinate 45,139 downwards.
CCGTTGGCAACAATGTCACTTGGCGTCCGAGACGGCGGAGCTCATCGAGCTGTGCCTGCCCGGTGTGATCGGTGTTCATCGGCACGTTGTGGAACACCGCTGGGTCAGCCGATGCCAGGGCAATCCCCCAGTAGCCGCCGTCGTACGTCATTCCAATCGCATCGTTACCGCCGCGGAGCGCTTCGAGTGCCGCCGCAAGGTGCTTGCCGGACGACGGGGTGTCCATCCCAATGACGAGGCCGGGGCCGAGGTCGGCAAAGCCATTGGCGAGCCGCTCCCCCAGGCTGCCGCCGCGCTGATGGTGCACGTCGTAGTCGGCTGGAATCCAAGGTCCGGCAGCTCCGTCGATGAGTGCAACAGCCCGAACGTCATCATGAGCTGCACACACATCAGAAACCGCTGCAAACGTGTCGTGGAGGCAGGCGGCCGCGATCTGCGCGGCCTGCTCGTGGCTCAGCGGTGGAACCAGGCGGGGCTTCACGTTGCCGGCAACCGGCTCTCTGGCGATGACCGTGATATGGAAGGGCACCGTCATCGGATTTCACCAACGATTCGACCCATGTCCATGACGGTCCCGGCCGTTCCACCAATCGTGCCGGTGCCCTTCGAGCGGCCAGACCGTTTGGTGTATTCGACGGGAACGTTGCGGACCTTCAGCCCGGCGGTGACAGCACGGAGCACCATCTCAAGAGGCCAGCCCGAACGTCGGTCGGTCATGCCAAGGGCAAGCACCGTGCTCGGCGTAGCCCGTGACCAGGGGCAGCGCGAGCGGATCGAGCGATGCATCACAGTCCATGAAACACACAATGTTAGAGGTCGACGCCTGCCGGCCGGCCCAGCAAGCAGCGCCGAACCCCTTTTGTTGCTCACTGACGGCCAATGCGTCGTGCTCGCCAGCCTCGTTGAGTGCTGGCAGGATCACGTCTGGCACGCATCGAGGGTACGGGTTTGCGAGACTGGAGAGATGCGACACGAACTCAGAGCCACAGCAGCCGATGGAACGTCGATTGCCTGGAGCCGCACCGGACCGACGGGCGAGGACAACAGCACGGTTGTTCTCGTCCACGGCATCACCGAGTCAGCCGGGTCGTTCGATCCGGTCACTGCGTTGTTGGCCGAGTCGCACGATGTGATCACAATGGACCTCCGCGGCCACGGGGAGTCAGGTACGGCAACGCGGTACGACCTCGAAGTGATGACCGGTGACGTGATCGCCGTCATCGCAGCCGCAAGGGTCAATGCGCCACACCTGATCGGCCATTCGCTCGGCGGGGCCGTCGTGTCAGCAGTCGGTGGCGTGGCCGACGTCGCCAGCGTGGTCGACATCGACCAGTCCCTTCAGCTCCACGGATTCAAGGAGATGCTGTCGCCAGCCGAACCAATGCTGCGCGATGCTGACCAATACCGTCAGGTGGTCGACGCCATGTTCGATGCGATGCAGGGCGACCTGTTGCCGGCCGCCGAGCGGGAGCGAATCAATGCCGGGCGCCGAGCCGATCAGGATGTGATCCTGGGCATCTGGGATGTGATTCTCACGCAGCCGGTCGACGAAATCAGCCAGACCGTCGAGATGGCGCTTGCCGGCTACGCGAACAAGCACACTCCGTACTTGGCCTTATTCGGCATCGACCCAGGCAACGGCTATGGCTCCTGGCTCAGTGACCGCATCGAAGGGGCGATCATCGATGTCTGGACCGACCACGGCCACTATCCACACCTGGTCGAACCGCAACGTTTCGTGGACACCGTCGAGCGCTTCTGGTCGAACATTTAACGCCGGAGTAGGTTGCCGCGCGCGACGGCATCCCTGCCGGCCTCGGTGTCGACTTCACCCGGGCCCCGGGAGGTCAGTGACCTCGATGCTGGCAACTCTGAACCGCCCTGCCCTCTCTGTGGCAACAAGCTTGAGAGCGAGTCCGTCCCCGAGGACCACTGGCTCGACCGCGGAACGTGTACGCCACGTCGTTTCGAAATTGATTAGGCATCAACGAACTCGGGTGAGCGATTCTCGAAGCTGGCCATCACGGACTCGATCTGGTTCGGCGTTCCGATCTGCGTCTGGATCAAACGACGCTCTTCGGCGAACTGCTCGGCTGCGCCGTCAACTGCCATGTTGTTGATCAGTTCCTTGGAGGCGCGCACTGCACTGGGGCTGATCCCGGCAATCTCGGCTGCGAGCGCCATTGCGTCGTCGTACGGCGTCTCGGTCAAGTGTGTGACCAAGCCCATTTCGTAGGCTTCGGTGCCCGAGAAAACTCGCGCTGTAAACGTGAGTTCCTTGGCGATGTCGGGGCGAAGAAGTTTACCGAGCATGAAGGTGCCGGTCATGTCGGGCACCAGGCCCCAGTAGGTCTCTCGGACCGACATCTTGGTCTCAGGATGGACGAAACGAATGTCGGTACCGAGCGCCAACTGGATACCTCCACCGAGTGCGTGCCCGTGGACAGCCGAAATGACTGGCATCGGCAACTCTTGCCAGACCCAGCAGATCTGCTGCGCCAGGTGAGTGATTCGGCCGTCATCGATGTCGCCGGCGTTGGTTTGCTCTTCTCCTTCGGCTGGCGGCGCTCCGGCCAACTGCTGCATCGAGCCCATGTCGAGGCCGGCGCAGAACGACTTACCCTCGCCAGAGAGCACGACGCACCGAACACCTGGTTCGGTCTTCAGGCGCTCGCCCGCTGCAGCGATTGCGCGGAACATCTCGCTGTCGAGTGCATTGCGCTTGTCGGCACGGGTGAGACGCACATCGGCAATGCCGTTGTCGATAGTGATGGAGACGCGATCTGACATACCTCCATTGTCGCACCGTGGCACGATCAAAAACGAAGCCCGATGGACATCAAGGTTCCGTCAGGTTGTGCCGATGACGACACCATGAGCGAGCAGTCAATGGACTCCTACGGCCGAGCCGGCGCCCCCAAAGTCCCCAACGGTGCACCAGTTGACATCCCGCCGCCACCGGCGGCGACTCCATTGGTCGCACCCAGCCTGGCGCCGTTGGCACCTGCCAGCCCGGAGGCAATGTTCGGCACGCCCACGCTCCCGCCGGCCGGCATACCAAGAACGGCAGACTCCGCGCCTCCTCTCAGTCATCTCGGGCTTCCCGCAGACGCATTTGCCAATGTGCCCCGGGAGATCCCTGAGTGGAAGCGACGACAGAATTCGAAGAGCCGCAAATTCTCCAAGCGGCTGATCCAGTTCGCCGTGTTGGGAGCGCTCGGCGTTGGAGGCTGGTTCGTGTACCAGACCCAGCTCACATTGGAAGACGACACTGATGACACGACGTCGGATGCGGTGGCGGCCGAGAGTGGCCAACTGGCCATCTTCGAAGCAGCACAGGACACGGTTGACGCCATCAACGACAACGCCAGCGAGGACGAACTGATTGCCAAGCTCATCCCGGTGGCGAACGGCCCCTTCGAACCGAACTCCGACGCTGTCATCACCAGTGGCGACATCATCGGCGACGGCTTCGTCTCGGCAGCCGAAGCTCAGAGCTGGACCTTCCGTTGGGCATTCCCCAATGACACCATGATCATGGCCGTGAACAGCAGCACCGGAGATTTCGATGCCAACTTCGTGTCACTCAATGACGTTCGTTTCGTGGGCGGTCAATTCTTCGAGTCGATCGACGATGGCGCAACCTGGAATGTGGCCCAGGCTGAGCCTGATCAGTTAATGGTGGCCAGCTACGCCGCCTCGCTGGTGACCTTCGAGACCGCACTCCCCACCAGCATCCGCGACTTCATCATCCTGTCAAAGAGCAATGACACAGCTGCTGGGCAGTTCCTCATCGACGATGTCGCCCTCTTCGAACAGAACCCCGAGGCTCGCACGGCCTGGCTCACGGCCTGGGGAATCGACGCGACGATTGCTCCGTTGCCGAACGTCGGTTTCACCGACAAAATGCCCGAAACGGCCGGTGCCGGACAGATCCTCGTCAGTATCGTCGGAAGTCCCGATGGGATCGGAACCCGGCTCGCCGTGTCGGTGCCCAACGCTGGCACGTCGACCTATTTCCTCGTTGATGCATCCGATTCGCCTCGCGCGATTTTGGTTCCGCAGGTCGGCTGATCTAACGCTTCCAGCGAACGAGGTCGCGATCGATTTCAGCGAGAGAACAAACACCGCTGAGCGCCATCGTGCGCTCCATCCCCGACCGTATGAAGTCGAGCATGTGCTCAACACCGCGTTGGCCACCGGCGGCGAGTGCGTAAAAGTACGGTCGACCAATCGAAACGGCGTCAGCGCCGAGTGCCAGCGCCTTGACGATGTCACTCCCCCGTCGCACACCACCGTCACAAATGATGGTCCCGGCATCACCGATCTCTTGGCGGACAGGCTCGACGAGCGTGATCGGTGCCGGAGCATCATCGAGTTGACGGCCACCGTGGTTCGACAACCCGATCCCTTCGACGCCTGCCGCGACCGCCTGCTTCGCGTCGGCGACGGTCTGGATGCCCTTCAGCACGATCGGGCCGTCCCATACGGAACGCAGCCAGTCGATGTCGTTCCACGACAGTGCCTGATCAAACTGTCGGGCGACATGGTCAGCAAGCGACACCGCCGTGCTGCCGTCTTCATCGTTCTTGCCAATGACGTTGGCGAACGTGATCGGCTCGTTTCGGAGGAAGTCGAGCGTCCACGACGGATGGATTGCTCCGTCGATCAACGTGCCGAGGCCAATCTTCGGCGGCAACGTCATGCCGCGGCGAACGTCACGTTCACGCCGACCAAGTACTGCCGTGTCAACGGTCAACCAGATCGCTGTGAACCCGGACTCCTTTGCCCGGCCGATCAGATCCCTGACGAGGCCTCGGTCCTTCCACGTGTACACCTGGAACCACTTCTCGCCGTCGCTGACTGCTGCGACCTCTTCGATCGAACGCGTCCCCATGGTCGAGAGTGACCACGGAATACCGGCGCCGGCCGCTGCACGAGCGACGGCGAGTTCGCCTTGGGAGTGAGCGATGCGAGTGAATCCTGTTGGCGCCAAGATGAGCGGCATCGACGATGGCCGGCCAAAGATCGTCGTCGACGTATCAATGTTGCTCACGTCGCGAAGGACGCGAGGTTTGAACTCGATGTCACCGAATGTCGACGTGTTGCTGGCCAACGTGCGCTCGTCCTCGGCCCCGCCGTCGATGTAATCGAAGACACCGAACGGCAGACGCCGCTTGGCGATCTTGCGATAATCGTCGATGCATGCAGCCTTCTTCAAACGGCGTTCGACCGGGTCGAGCGTGATCGAATCAAACTGAACGACTGACCGGAATGTCTTGATCATGCCCATGTCTGGGATCGTAGGCGCGAGGCGCGAGGCGCGCCGCGGACTCAGGCCCGGTTGCCTGGCATGTTCGCCGAGAGGTAGCGGATCAAGTCATCGGGGTTTCGTGACTGCATCATGAGCTCACCGGGGCCGGTGAAGCTGAACACGAGACCCTCGCCGCTTTTGAGCGACTTCATCTTCGACTCGTTGGCCTTCTTCAGTTCCATGGTGACGCTCTCCGCGAAGGCAACCATGTGGTTCGTGTCGACGATCACGGTTTGGCCCGCCTCGAGATGGAAGCGATCGAGTGCACCGTACGTCGAGAGCACGAGCTTGCCCTGACCAGTCGCCCGGAGAAGAAATGCACCCTCACCGCCGAACATCGACTTCAGCCCACCGAACTTGGTGTCGATGTCGACGCCCTGTTCGGCGCACAGGAACGAGCCCTTCTGAATCAACATCGGAGAACCTTCGACGAGGTCGACCACGGTGACATCGCCCGGGAGTGACGGCGCTACGTCGATCCAGCCGCCGCTCGGACCAGCAGTAGCTGTTGTCATGAACAACGACTCGCCACCCAGCATGCTGCGCTTCAGGCCCTTTTTGAGGCCACCTTCGATCTTGGCGTCGACGTTGATATCAGCGGACATGGCCATCATTGCGCCGGTCTCAAGCCGCAGCGACTCGTTCGGACCGAGCAATGTGCGTGCAACGGAAAAAGAGGGATTGTGGCGTGTCTGGATGTCCATGGAGGAAAAGCTAGTGCAGAAGCCAGAGGCCAGTGGGCGTGGGCGTGGGCGTGGGCGTGGGCCCCCGAGCCGCAGGCGATTCGGGCGCAGCCCGAGCACTCCGGGGCGACGCAGTCGCCGTCGACGTCAGTCGACCAGGCGCAAGCCTGACGGAGTCATGCTGGGCTCCGCCTGTGGCAGATCGACAACGAACTCGGTGCGGTGCGCCGGGAAGAGATGCTCACTGACGAGGATCGCCTCGCCCTGGCGGTTGGTCGTGACGCGCTGGCAGCGCAGGAGCGGCGATCCAACCGGAATACCGAGCAGCTTGGCATCGGCAGGCTCGGCCGAATCGGCACCAATGGTCTGGGTCGCACCGCGGAACTCGATGTCGAGGAGTTCATAGAACGGCCGCTGCTCCACATCTTGGCGCGACAGGTTTGCGCCGAGGTCGGCTGGACACCACACCGTGACGATGGCGAAGGGCTCGCCGTCGGCCAGGTTGACGCGCTTGACGCGCAACACCTGGTCAGTCTTCAAGAACTTGCGGACTCGCGCCGGAGCTTGCTCGAATGCGAACTCGCTCACCTTGCGTTCGCTGATTTTCCCAACACCCTCGACTTGCGACTCGATGGTTCCGAGTGACTCGAGGCGCTGGCGGACGGGTTCGATGGCGACAAACCACCCGAATCCTTGTCGGGCTGCGATCAGCCCGTCTTCGCGAACAAGTTCCAGTGCTCGACGCACCGTGACACGTGACGCCTCGAACTCCTTCGACATCTCGGATTCGGACGGGAGCATCGAGCCAGGGGGTGCAACTTTGGCCCGCTCACGAAGTTCCACGGCGATCTCCTGGTATCGAATTCGGCGCGCCATCAGTTCGTCCCATCGCCATCGACCTGGACCAGTTCGATTCGGTTCCCGAACGGGTCATCGACGTGGCAATACGTCAGCCCTTCGATGTCGACCCAAGAGGGCGATGACGTCGAGTTGTCACTCATGACTGCACCCTACGACCACTGAATGACCACCGACACTCACTTGTCTACAACTTGTCTGCTATGGTCGATCGTATGGCTTCCGTGAGTGCAACCACCCCTATCGAACTGGTCGAGCGTGTCTACGCCGCTCTGGCGGGCAACGTCCAGATCGGACGCGACCGTCTGCAGCGTCCGCTCACACTGACGGAGAAGATTCTCATCAACCACCTCGCTGACCCGGAAAACCAAGAACTCGAGCGCGGCGACAGCTACGCCGACTTCCATCCCGACCGAGTCGCTATGCAGGACGCGACAGCCCAGATGGCGCTCCTCCAGTTCATGACCGCCGGGCTTCCCGAAGTCGCCGTGCCGTCGACTGTGCACTGCGACCACCTCATCCAGGCCAAGGTTGGCGCCAAGATCGACCTCGGTGTCGCCGTCGACACCAACGCTGAGGTGTACGACTTTCTGAAGTCGGTCAGCGCCAACTACGGCATCGGCTTCTGGGGCCCAGGCTCGGGCATCATCCATCAGGTCGTCCTCGAGAACTATGCGTTCCCCGGCGGCATGATGATCGGTACCGACAGTCACACCCCGAACGCCGGCGGCCTCGGCATGGTCGCCATCGGTGTGGGCGGCGCTGACGCAGTCGACGTCATGACTGGCTTTGCGTGGAACGTCAAATGGCCAAAGGTCATCGGGGTCAAGCTCACGGGAACGCTCTCCGACTGGAGTAGCCCGAAGGACGTCATCCTCGAAGTTGCTCGTCAGCTCACCGTCAAGGGTGGCACAGGCGCCATCGTCGAATACTTCGGCCCCGGCGCCGACTCGATCTCCGCCACCGGCAAAGGCACGATCTGCAATATGGGTGCCGAGATCGGCGCCACGACCTCCTTGTTCGGCTACGACGCCAACATGGGTGAGTACCTCAAGGCCACTGGACGTGCCGCGATCGCTGATGCCGCCGACAAGGTCATTGACCACCTCCGTGCCGACGACGGTGCCCTCTACGACCAGATCATCGAGATCAACCTCGACGACCTCAGGCCGCTGATTAACGGCCCCCACACCCCCGACCTTGCACACAAGGTCGGGGCCGGCGTCGGCGAGGCCGCCCGTGCCAATGATTGGCCGCTCGTGCCGTCAGCTGCACTGATTGGTTCATGCACCAACTCCTCGTACGAAGACATCACTCGCGCCGCATCGATTGCACGCCAGGCCGCGGCACGGGGCCTCATGACCAAGATCGACTTGATGATCACGCCGGGCTCCGAACAGACCCGAGCCACCATCGAGCGAGACGGCCTCCTGGCCGACCTCGAAGCCATCGGTGCCACCGTCTTGGCCAACGCCTGCGGCCCGTGCATCGGCCAGTGGAGCCGCCCAGAGTCGATTCTCAACCAGTCCAACACGATTGTCACCTCGTACAACCGCAACTTCCCGAAGCGCAACGATGGCTCGGCAAACACGCTGGCCTTCGTCACCTCGCCCGACACGGTGATGGCCATTGCACTGGCGGGTCGCCTCGACTTCGATCCGACCACCGACACGATCACCGCCCCCGACGGCACCGAGGTCAAACTCAACGCTCCGGTTGGCCAGGTCCTGCCGGACGCCGGCTACGACCCGGGCGAAGACACGTTCACCGCTCCCCCGGAAGATGGCCACGACATCCCGATTGCAGTGAGCCCCACGTCCGATCGTCTGCAACTTCTTCAGCCATTCGAACCTGTTTCGCTCGATCGCTACAACGGCCTCCCGGTCCTCGTCAAGGCCAAGGGCAAGTTCACCACCGACCACATCTCGATGGCGGGCCCATGGCTCAAGTACCGCGGCCACCTCGAGAACATCTCGGGCAACCTCTACCTCGGTGCCGTCAATGCATACGCACAAGAAAGCGGCGCGCCCTACGAGGTCGGGTTCGGCAAGAACCAACTCACGGGCGAAACGCAGCGTTTCCCAGAGATCGCCAAGGAGTACCACGAGGCCGATCAGGCGTGGATTGTTATTGGTGACGAGAACATGGGCGAAGGCTCGAGCCGTGAGCACGCAGCCATGGAACCCCGCTTCCGGATGGGTCTCGTTGCCATTGCGCGTAGCTTCGCTCGCATCCACGAGACCAACCTGAAGAAGCAGGGCATGGTCCCACTGACGTTTGCTGATCCCGCCGACTACGACAAGATTGGCGAAGACGATCGCATCAACGTGATCTCGCTGCCGCCGGTCCCTGGCGAGAGGGTGCAGTGCGAGATCGTCAAGCCTGACGGTTCGATCGTGCCGTTCGAATGCGAGCACACGTTCAGCCCCGAGCAGGTCGAGTGGTTCAAGGCCGGTTCGGCACTCAACATCATCCGCCAGAAGTCGAAGGGCTGATCCTGCCAGTGACCGGACACGACCGAGCAGTCGGCGTGATCTGGTCGATCGGCGTCATCGTGCTCGTCGCATCGATGATCGCCGGGGCCGTTCAGGTCTTCAATGACTTCAGTGGCGAGATGGCCTTCCGTTGGATCATGGCGCTGTTCTTCCTTGGCGGATCACTCGCCTGGCTGACCGCGTCCTACCAGAGCGCACTGCGCCGCTTCTTCAAACGCTGAGGCGGGACGCCCCGACACACTTCCATCCGCCTCATGGTCACCCTGACCGTGCTCACTGCATTGTCAATCGTGCTCGGTTCGTTCGGCGTTGGCATGTTGGTCAGTTCGATCGTCGTGACGAGACGGAGCGGAATGCGCCACGGCGTGAACATTGCGATCTTCGTTGGTCGTCGAGCGTTCTTGCGCCGCAACTTGGTGCGCAGGTCACGATGCGCGTCGTCGGGGTGTTCACCATGCGTGTGACGATGACCCTGACCTTCCGACGTTCGATCGTCGATTTGCGCTGACGCTCGAGAGCCCGATCAGGCGCGACCAGAACGATCGGTCAAGCACTCCGGACAGTTGCGCCCCTCAGGTGTTCCGGAATGGTGTTCCGGAATGGTGTTCAGCTCGTTCGGTGGAGGTCGTGTCCGTCGAACCAGTAGCAATACCGGTGCCGTGCAGCGGGGCCCGGCGGGATCGTCAGAGCTGCTTCGCCAAATTCGATTGTTTCGCCGACCTGTTCCCACAGAACGTCGACGTTCAACGGCTGTTCGGCATGCGGTCCAGATTGCGGTTCACATGGTGGTTCACATGGTGGTCCACATGGTGGTTCACATGGTGGTTCAGATGGTGGTTCAGATGGTCGTGATTCGGCCCAGTCGGGTTCGCGGGCGCCGACGGGCAGAACGGTGGTGCCGTCGGGTCTGATCAGGAAGATCCGGCCACTACTGGCACGTCGACTTCGAATCTTGTTCGCGTGTTTCCACCGGTCGTGGGATCCGCAGAGTGGCATCGCGTTGGCCTGATCGGTTGAGCCACCATCGCTGGCCCATTCTCTGCGGTGATCAACGTCGCACAAGGTCGCCGGAATGTCGCAGCCGCGGTGGGTGCAGGTGGTGACCAACAGCTGGGCGGCTTCTCGGGCTTTTGCGGTGAACAATCGCTGCGTGCGGCACTGCGGGCTGGACCGACGTTCCGGTCGTGGTTTCGCACCGATGCTTCGACAGGTCTGCTGCCGCGGCCTCGAACACATCGTCGGGGAGCCCGAAGATGTTCGGCGAGTCGACAAGGCCGTGAGCGAACATTGCGTGCCCGGCCGAGACGTGGTCGAACAGGATGTTGACCAGTGGGTCGGGTGTGGTGCCATCGGCCGGAACAGTCGCCCATGCCAGGAAGATCTGATGCAGTGCATCGAACTTGCGCTGCACGATGGTCCGTGGGAGTGGATGGTTGAGTGCGTCGTCGCCGTGGTCTGCACGCCGTGCTGCACAGTCGCATTCGAACTCGGCTTGCACCGCCAGTTCGAAGATCTTGGCCATCTCGGCAGCAGCTTGCGTGCACCCACCGGAGGCATGCACCGTGACAACTCCGCTGTCGTCACGGACGCTTGCTGTGCGGTGGTCTTCGTGGAACTTTTGTGTATCGAACGCACCATCGGGGTCAGCGCGGTCGATGAAGCGATCGATCACTTTGTCGAACTGGCTGTACTCGAGCTGCTCAGCCTGCTCCAGCAGGATCGGCACGAAGTCGGCGAACTGATCACCGGCACGGGGATGCGATGCTGCCGTGGAGAGCCGATCGATCTGGTCGATGCCGATCTGGCCGGACAGCAGTGCGTCGCCGACTGCCTCATGATGGTTGACCAGGTCGGCGCGGCGGCGGATTCTGTTCGCCTGCGCACCCGAACAGTTCAGCGTTCCCTTGAGGTAGGTCCGGATCGACCGGTGGCCGCCGACACGAAACGAACCGCGAGCCGACAACGTCGTCAACTCCCCGATTAGCTCTGCGAACATAGGTACAACTCTCCCCTCCGTCGGTCGACCTTTCTATCCGTCTACCAGGTGCGATACTCCTACAGGTGGGCCCAGCGACAGACCCGTCAGAGGCCCCTGTCGAGCGCGCGCTACCGGGTCGAACACCACCACAAGGGGCCAATCGACACACCTCCAATTCGACGTCTTGGTGACCTGGTTACGGGCCACTCCGCGCGCTGTGCTGGAAGAGAAATTCTCAAGAAATTTGAGTGTCTCGTCGAAGAGACGCCTTCTGCATCAGATGACGGCGATCGGGGTGTCGCGCCCCGCCGGGTGGCGGCAATCCAACCAATCAGGCGCGGCGGCTGGATTCAACGTCGTTGAGGTTGAGGTGGTTGCGCATGTACTGGTTGAGCGCGTTGCTCTGGGGCACGTAGTCCCACGCTTCGAACCGACCCTGGCGCAACGCTCGGTCGACTGTCGCCCGCGCCACTTGGTTGGCCCGAACTGCCGCGTCAATCGCAGCCGCGTCCCAACGCTCAGCCACTTCTGCTTCGAACGCTGCAGCGACGTCGGCATGTTCGGGGTCGGCTGCCAGATTCCTCAACTCGGCCGGATCCACAGCCACATTAAAGAGTTGCGGCGGGTCAGCACGCGACGACACGTACTTCCAATCGCCTCGGCGGATCATGAAGATCGGCGCCACCGCACCCTCACCGAGGTACTCCCCCACGACGGTCTTGCCGACGCCACCATCGAGCACGCTGCAGCCGTCCATCGTCGCTGGCACCTCGACACCTGCGAGGTCGAGCATGGTCGGGGCAATGTCGAGCAGGCCGACGTGCTCGTCGATCCGCTCGCCGCCAGCCACGCCGGGCCGGCGGACAATCAGCGGGATCCGGGCGCTGTGCTCGAAGAAGCTCATCTTGTACCAGAGGCCACGCTCGCCGAGCATGTCGCCGTGATCACCCGTGAAAATCACGACTGTGTTGTCGGCCATGCCATGCCGGTCGAGCGTGTCAAGCATCTCACCGATGTGGTGATCGACGAAGCTGATGTTGGCCAAGTACGCGTGACGGGCGTTGCGAATCTGGCCGTCGCTGATCTCGGTGTTGTCAGCCCCGATCACCTGGCGGAGGCGTCGGCTATGCGGGTCGTTCGCGTCGTCGGCGATGGGGTCGACCGACGGCATCGGAATGGCATCATGATCGTAGAGATCCCAGAACTGCTGACGAGCGATGTACGGATCGTGCGGGTGTGTGAACGATGCCGTCATCATCCACGGGCGATCATCGGCAGTCCGTGCCAAATCGCGCAACTTACGGATGCTGTGATGAGCAACGTCATCGTCGTAGTCGAGCTGGTTCGACGCGTCAGCAATGCCAGCGTGCAGCACCGAATCCATGTTGTGAAACCACCAATCGAAACGGCCGTCCGGGTCGCCCCAGTTCGGCGTCCACCCGAAGTCGGCCGGATAGATATCGGTGGTGAGGCGCTCTTCATAGCCGTGCAGTTGGTCGGCGCCAACGAAGTGCATCTTGACGACAAGCGACGTTTGGTAGCCAGCAGACCGCAAGTAATGAGCGAAGGTCGGAATGCTCGACGTGAACTCCGATGCGTTGTCGTACGCACCGATTCTGCTGTTCAGCTGGCCGCTCATCATCGCGAAGCGAGCAGGCGCACACAGTGGGCTATTGCTGTACGCACTCGTGAACGTCGTTCCCTCGACAGCAAGCCGATCGATGTTCGGCGTGATCGCCGGGCCACCGTGAATCGACAGGAACGGCGCCGACAACTGATCGGCCATGATCAGCAAAATGTTCGGCTGCTGTCGCGTCGAAGAAGTCGCCGGCCCTGCCGCCGGCTCGGTCATCGACGCCCGCCTTCGACGGCTGCGCCGCGGTACACCTCGGTGTGGTCTGGAGGCAGCGGATCGTTGCCGAGGATCAAGTCGGCGGCTTTCTCCGCGATCATCATCGTCGGTGCATAGGTGTTGCCGTTACTGACGTTGGGCATGCAACCCGCGTCAACGACACGGAGGCCCTCGGTGCCGTAGACCTTCATCGAGTTCGGGTCGAGCACCGCCATTGGATCGTCAGCACCGCCAATCTTGGTCGTGCACGACGGGTGCAACGCAGTTTCGGAGTCTTTGGCGACCCAGTCCATGATCTCTTGATCCGTCTCGACGGAAGGGCCCGGTGAGATTTCACCGGCGTTCATTGGCTCGAATGCCGGCTGCGTCAGAATCTTGCGCGCCGTGCGAACTGCTTCGATCCACTCACGGCGATCTTGCTCGGTACTGAGGTAGTTGAACTGCACGGCTGGGTGCTGGCGCGGATCACGCGTTGTGATCTTCACCGTGCCGCGAGCGTCCGAATACATCGGCCCCACGTGCACCTGATAACCGTGCTCGATCTTGGCGTCGCTCCCGTCGGGCCTGCTCGGTGCCGATCCGTCGTAGCGAATCGCGATCGGCAGGAAGTGGAACATCAGGTTCGGATACGACTCATTCGGATTGCTCTTCACAAAGGCACCGGCCTCGAAGTGGTTCGACGAGCCCGGCCCCTTGCGGAACAACCACTGCAGGCCGATCCACGGCTTCTTCCAGTGCGCCAAGTGCGGTTGGATCGACACTGGCAGCTTCGATTCGTATTGGATGTACACCTCGAGGTGATCCTGCAGGTTCTCCCCCACGCCTGGCACATGTGCCACGACGGGAATGCCGAGTGATTCGAGGTGCTCGCGATCGCCGACACCTGAAAGCTGGAGGAGCTGCGGGCTGTTGAAGGCACCGCCGCACAGGATGACTTCCTTGCCATCGATCGTCTGTTTCTTCTTGCGGAGGCCGACTTCGACGTCGACACCAGTCGCGCGGTTGCCGTCGAAGTTCACCTTGCTGACCTGCGCCCGCGTCATCAACGTCAGGTTCGGCCGGTCGAGTACGGGGTGCAGGTACGCCCGGGCTGCACTGAGGCGGCGACCGCGTGACACGTTCTTATCGAACGGCGCAAACCCCTCCTGGCGATAGCCGTTGACATCGTCGGTGCGGTTGAAGCCGGCTTCGACCCCCGCTTGCAACCATGCGTCGAACAGCGCGTTGTTGGCCGGGCCGCGCTCCAACTTGAGCGGACCCCCGTCGCCGCGCAGGCCCGGGTGTTCCGGCTCCTCGCCGGCCAGGCAGTTCTCCATCCGCTTGAAGTAGGGCAGGCAGTGCGCCCAATCCCAATTCTCTAAGCCGGGTAGGGCGCCCCACTTGTCGTAGTCCATCGGGTTGCCCCGCTGGAAGATCATGCCGTTGATACTCGACGAGCCGCCCAGCACCTTGCCGCGAGCGTGGTAGACCCGTCGGCCATCCATGAACGGCTCGGGCTCGGACTCATACTTCCAGTCGTAGAACCGACTCCCGATCGGGAAGGCCAGCGCCGCGGGCATGTGGATGAAGACATCCCACTTCCAGTCGCGGCGACCTGCCTCGATCACAAGAACTTCGTTGGATGGATCGGCACTCAAACGATTGGCAAGCGCACAGCCTGCAGAGCCGCCACCGACGATGATGTAGTCGTACACCCATACAGTCTGCCATCGAGGCAGTGCCCACGGTTGCGAACACCGAACCGCTCCCGCTTTTCGCCTGACAACGTCTGCACGCCATAGGTTCACGCCTATGGATCTGCAATACGCACTTCGCACCAACGGCACCGTTCGCTCATTCAAGGACGAGCCGGTCGGGCTCGACACCGTCGCTGCGATCCTCGATGACGCCCGGTTCGCTCCGTCAGGTGGCAACGGCCAGCCGTGGCGCGTCGCTGTCGTCGAGGACCGCCCGCTCCGGCGAAGCCTGGCCGACCTGATGCAGCCGGTGTGGGACGAGTACCTCGAGATCCGCATGGCCGGCGGCCAGCCATACACCGTGGTGGGATACGACACGCCAGACAAGATCACGCCCGGCAAGCCCAACGAACTCTTGGATAACATCGACTCCGTCCCAGTCGTGCTGGCTATCGCTGCCGATCTCGGCAAGATCGCAATGATGGACGCCGACCTCGAACGGCCGCCAATAACCGGCGGCGGGTCGATCTATCCATTCTGCTGGAGCCTCATGCTGTCGGCGCGGCATCACGGCCTCGGGGGCGTGATGACCACCTTCCTGAGTCGTCGCGAACCAGAAGCTGCTGGCCTCCTCGGCCTCCCCAAAGACCACGCACTCGTTGCGACGATCTTCCTCGGTCGCCCTGTGAAGCAGCCCACGCGACTCAATCGTGAGCCAGTCGCGTCATTCGCAACAATCGACGGCTTCGACGGCGCTCCGCTGCAGTCCCACTCCAACTGACCCGGCTGGGCCCAAGCCGCCGTGGCACACTTGTCTTGTGGCCGACCCGTCGACAGCACCGTCTGCCGGCCACCTGGTCAGTCGCTACGTACGTGCATCGTTCCCGCAGCGGATCGGGGCAATCATGGTCGACGGCATGCTGTTCTGCGTGCTCGTTCTCGTCCCTGCGTGGATCATTTCATGGGGGTTCGGCCCTGGCGGCATGACCGGCTGCGGCCTCACCACCGCCAACCTTGACGGCGAATGCATCGCCTCGGCCGAGGCATTGCGCTTCACCCGCATCGTGTTCTACGCCCTCTCGGCGTTGTGGGTCCTCTGGTACAGCCGATCGATCTCACAGGGAGCATCGGTCGGCAAGCGGTCGACCGAGATCCTGGTGATCGATGCGAAAACCGGCAAGACGATCTCATTCCGCCGTGCTGTGCTCCGCACGCTGCTGTCAGCGCTGAGCTTTCTGTTCTTCTTCGTCGGGATGCTCGTGGCGATCACCAACCGCGAACGCCGCGCCGCGCATGACCTGATTATGGGCACCCGGGTGATCAGCCCGTAAAGCCAGAGAGCAGCAGGGCCGAACTGGCTACTCGAAATCCCAGTCGTACGGGATGTTGTCGTCGCCGCGGTACTGCTCGATCGCATGTGCCTTGGCGTTCTCGATGAACCGCTTGACTTTCATTGGATCTTTCCTGCCAGGCTCTTTCTCGACCCCACTCGCCACGTCGACGCCCCACGGCCGAACTTCCTCGACCGCGTTCCCGACGTTCTCGGGGGTGAGGCCACCGGCGAGAATCAGCTTCATCGAGTCGGGTGCATCGCCCGCGATCGACCAGTCGAACAGCTTGCCGCTGCCCGGGCTCGGTGCATCGAGCAAGAGCATGTCGGTGCCGTATCGATCTGCATTGGGAAGGTTTTCGTCGTCTGACGCGAACGCCTTAATCACCCAGCGAAAATGCCCAGCGATCTCTTTGGTTTGGTCTGGAGTCTCACGACCGTGCAGTTGAATGGCCTTGATGCCGGCCTTGTGGGCAATCTCTATAACGCGCGACGGGTGCTCGTTGCGGAACACACCAACGGTCAGGATCTCGGGCGGCAATCGGCGCGTGATGTCGTACACCTTCTGCGGTGCAACCTGTCGTGTCGACGGTGCAAAGACGAAGCCGACAGCGTCAGCGCCCATTGCTACCGACAGGAGTGCGTCGTCTTCGTTGGTGATACCGCAGATCTTCACGAACATGAGATCTCGAACGGTACTTGCACCAGCACCCGTGCGTCGGTATCTGTTTCTTGGCTGTTGCAACTCATGACATGCCTGGACCGGGTCGACCTTTGGAACTCCCCGTAACGCTGTCACCCTCTGAACCCAAGCTGACCGCGGTGTGAAACGTCAGAAGGCGGGGCGCTTAACGCAGGACGCTGGTGAGCAGCAGGCTGGTCTCGCTGTTGACGACCCCTTCAACTGATCGAATCTGGACGAGGACGCGGTCGAAACTGGCCAGCGAGTTGGTGCGAATCTCGGCCACGAGGTCCCAGCCGCCGTTCGTCGTGTGGAGCGTCTGCAACTCAGGGATACCCCGAAGTCGTTTGATGACGTCTTCTGTGGTGCGGCCTTCGACCTCGATGAGCGACACGGCCCGGACCGACTGCGGGTCGTGATCTTCGCGGATACGGACGGTGAAGCCAAGCACCGTGCCCGACTCCTGGAGTCGATCGAGACGACTGTTGACCGTTGCCCGGGTGACGCCAAGCCGGCGAGCAAGCGTCGTCACCGGCTCTCGCCCATCGGCACGAAGCGCCGAGATCAGCTGTTGATCGAGTTCGTCCAGCTCCTGCATGTACACAATGCTAGGTCAAGACGAGCATACTGAACAGTACAGTAGTCAGATTGCCACAATTATGCCATTGCTGCTACACATTGCACAGTCGTACGGTGGTCGTATGAGCGATACTGCTGTTCGATTTGTTGACGTCAAGAACATCACGCGCTGGGCCGCACAGGAGGGTGTCGAGAACATCATGCTCGGCATGATCGACTACATCGAGGCCGACTTTCGGCGCTGGCCCGTGTTCGATAAGTGCGCTCGTATCGGCAGCCACTCCGATGTCGGCGTCATCGAGTTGATGCCGACGAGCGACGGCCAGGAATACGGATTCAAGTACGTGAACGGCCACCCGTCAAACCCCGCCAGCGGTCATCAGACCGTCACGGCATTCGGCGTGCTCGCTGATGTTGCCACCGGTTACCCGACCTTCTGGTCAGAGATGACTGTACTGACCGCCCTCCGTACAGCTGCCACGTCGGCCATGGTTGCAAAGCATCTCGCACGGCCCGACAGCGCAACGCTTGCCCTGATCGGCAACGGCACTCAGTCTGAGTTTCAGGCGCTCGCAATGCGTGCAGCGCTCGGCATCAACTCCCTGCGAATCTGGGACACCGACCCCGCCGCCATGCAGAAATTTGTCGGCAACGCCGAACCGCTCGGGTTTGACGTGTACGTCGCCTCGAGTGCCCACGACGCAGTCCGCGGCGCGGACATCGTCACCACGTGCACAGCCGACAAGGCCAGCGCCACCATCCTCACTGCCGACATGATCGAGCCGGGAATGCACATCAACGCTATTGGCGGTGACTGCCCCGGCAAGACCGAACTCGATGCTGCGATCCTCACCCTGGGCGACGTCTTCGTCGAGTTCCCCGAGCAGACATGGATCGAGGGCGAGATCCAGCAGATGCCCGCCGACTTTCCCATCACCGAGCTGTGGCAGGTGCTCCTTGGCGAAGCCGCCGGGCGCACCTCCCCCGACCAAATTACGATTTTCGACTCGGTTGGCTTCGCCATTGAAGACTTCGCAGCACTGCGCTACCTCCGTGACGCCGTCGACGGCACCGACTTCTACGCACTCGTCGATCTCATCGCCGACCCCTCCGACCCCAAAAACCTCTTCGGCCTCGTCGCCGACGCCCGGGTCCCTGTGTTATCTGGCGGTGCGTGATGATCCAGGCGCCAAGCGCCGTCGTGATGGTCCGCCCCCATCATTTTTCCCCCAACCCTGACACCGCGGCCGATAATTCATTCCAAGCATTCGACGACCAAAGATCAGGCGTCGAAATCGCTGCAGACGCGGAGCGTGAAGTCACCACGGCTGTCGCCACGCTCCGCTCGGTCGGTGTCGACGTGCACCTGTTCGACGACCACGAGACCACCCGCCCAGACAGCGTCTTCCCGAACAACTGGTTCTCGACTCACTCGGGCGGCCACGTCGCGATCTATCCCATGTACTCGCCGAGCCGTCGGACCGAGCGCCGCGTCGACGTGATCGACGCGCTCAAAGAGCAGTTCCGCGTCCAAGACGTCATCGACTACTCAGGGCTCGAACACGACGACGTGTTCCTCGAAGGCACCGGCGCCATGGTCCTCGACCACGTCACTCGGGTGGCGTACGCGGTCCGATCCAACCGTGCAAACCCGATCGCACTGGAACGGTTCTGCACGAACTTCGGCTATGAACCGATGGCCTTCGACGCAACTGACGAAGCGGGTGTGCCGGTGTATCACACCAACGTGATGATGACGATCGCCACCGATTTCGTCATGGTCGGCCTCGACATGATCGCCGACACCCACCGCCGGCGCGAAGTAATCGAACGCCTCACCTCGCCGGGTCGGGCCGTCGTCGGCCTCAGCTACGAGCAGATCAACAACTTCGCCGGCAACGCCATCGAACTTCGCGGTCGAGACGGTCGTGTCCTGGCACTTTCCCAGCGGGCCTACGACAGCCTGCGCGACGAACAGCGTGATGTGATCAGCCGGAGCTGCACGTTGCTCCCCCTCGACGTGCCGACCATCGAACTCGCCGGCGGCAGCGTGCGCTGCATGATCGCTGGCATTCACCTTGACCGACGCCCAGTAGCAGTGCCACTTCAAAAATCAGCCTGACGAACGTCGTGGTGCTTGGCACCCTTCGTCGTCATTGCGCGAGACTCAGGCCATGAAGAACTTCCGTGGCACGACCGCAGCGATCACCGGCGCCGGGTCAGGCATCGGGCGAGCGCTCGCCATCGATCTCGCGCAGCGTGGCGCCAACCTGGCGATCAGCGATGTCGACGATTCCGGCCTCGCCGAGACAGTCGGCCTCTGCGAAGGCCATGCCGTCAAAGTGACGTCCCAGCACCTCGACGTTGCCGACCGCGATGCAATGTTCGAATGGGCTGACGATGTAGCCAACCAGCACGACGGCGTGAACATGATCGTGAACAATGCCGGTGTCACGCTCGGGGCCACGTTCGAAGGTTCATCGATCGATGACTTCGAGTGGCTGATGAACATCAACTTCTGGGGGGTCGTTCACGGCACCCAGGCATTCCTGCCGCATCTCCGCGCCGCTGGCGATGCCGGACCGGAACACAGCCACGTCGTCAATATTTCGAGCGTGTTCGGGCTGGTGTCGATCCCGGGCCAGTCTGCATACAACGCGGCGAAGTTCGCAGTTCGCGGCTTCACCGACGCACTCCGCATCGAGCTGGAAATCGAGCGTGCCCCTGTTTCCACGACCACCATCCACCCGGGCGGCATCAAGACCAACATCGCCCGCAACGCTCGACTCACTGACAGCATGCACGACGTCGGTGCCGAGGCGAGTGACTTCACGACAGAGTTCGACAAGCTGGCTCGAACGACTCCGGAGAAAGCCGCCCGTCAGATCCTGAAGGCCGTCGAACGCAACCGTCGCCGCGCATTGATCGGCCCAGATGCCGTTCTCTTCGACATCGCATCGCGCCTCCCCGCCGGGCTGTATCAGCGTGCGCTGATCGCCGGCGGCCGACGCGAACTGAAGTAGCCGAACGACGACACTGCCAAGAACGGCAACCACCGCATTCCCAGCCTCTAGATCGTTTTCGGGTAGTAGCTGCCAACTGCTCGCGACGAAACTTCCGAACGGAAGTCAGAGTCGAACGGCCACGCATCTTCTTCGCCCTTGACCGGGCCCTGCACGAAGCGGCCGTAGTCGCCACCGACGCGTTCTTGGCCCAACAGTGACCAGGCCTGCCGCTTGTAGGTCCAGTTGTCAGGTTGCAGCCGGTGGCAGGCATTGAAGTGCTCAATCGCTGCATCGCGATTGCCCGCTTGCCAAAGGTGATTGGCCAGCTCGAAGTGAGCGGCCCCCTTCGACATGGCGGCATTGCGCGGCTCGGACCGGGCGACCACTTCGTCAGGCGACAACACGAATTCACTCGCGTCACCTTTGGTGACCCAGTCGCGAATTGCGTCAGGGTACGACATGCGGTCCTGACCCGAACCGAGCACGGCCCACATACCCGGGCCGTCGGCAGGCTCGTCAGGTGCGCCATGCGCCTTGCCGAGGTCTGGCATGCCCTCGAGCATCTCCTTCGGGAACTCCTGTCGGCCACCCGGCCAGCCCGGCTCGGGCGGTCGGACAATCATTCCGGCTTCATCAATCCACACAACGTTGGGAATGTTGACGACGCCGAAAAGGGCGTCCATTTGGTGGGTCGGATCGAGCAGGGACGGGTGTTCCGGTGACGCTGCTTCGATGTATCGACGCGATGCCTCGGGGCCACTCAGTTCGAGTGAGACCGTGACGATCTCGAGGCCGTCGTCGTGGAGTTCATTGCGCAGTGTCTGCCAACCTGGCAGATCGAATGAGCAACCTCAATACGGCGCCCAGGAGACGATCACGACCTTCCGCCCGAGGAGCGACGACAGCCGAAACTCGTTGCCGTCCAAGTCGCTCAAGATCAATTCAGGGGCCTGCGCTGTGGCCAGCGCACGGTCGCCGATCGACTCGGGGCCAATGGCTGTCAGCCCGCTCGACTCATCGGTCACAATCGCCATA
The DNA here is from genome assembly GCF_041688325.1 of Ilumatobacter sp. Taxonomy (GTDB): domain Bacteria; phylum Actinomycetota; class Acidimicrobiia; order Acidimicrobiales; family Ilumatobacteraceae; genus Ilumatobacter_A. The sequence continues at coordinate 23,652 of NZ_JBDNIJ010000353.1, read as the reverse complement.
CCGAGCCGCTCAGCAGCGGAGGCGAGGTCGAAGCCACCGTTGGACGACGCCAACGGCACACACACTTCTGCTTTGCATGCGCCCTGCGGTTTGATGTCCCAACCGGTGCCGTCGAGAAAGTCAGCAGCGGTGATGTCAAGCGTCCGTGTCAGCATGTCTCTACCGTACGAGCCGAGACTCTTCGGGACACAGACCAGCCGTCAGCCAATGAGTTCGGCGAGCGCCTGCTTCGGGTGTGCACTCGTCACGAGCGTTTCGCCGACAAGCACGGCGTTGTAGCCAGCGGCTTCGAGCATCCGAGCGTCGTCGCCGCCCCGCACGCCGGATTCGGCCACCTTCACCGCATGGCCGGGAATGACTCCGCCCATTCGGATCGCCCGTTCGTGATCGACCTGGAAGGTGACGAGGTCGCGCTGGTTGACCCCGACGAGCGTCGCATTGGCCTCGAGCGCATGCTCAAGTTCAGCTTCGTCGTGGATCTCGACCAACACGTCGAGCCCAATCTGTGTGGCGAGCGCGTGGAACCCAGCAAGTTCTGCCGAGTCGAGGGCCGCAGCAATCAGGAGCACGCAATCGGCGCCCATCAATCGGGCGTCAAGCACATCCCGTTCACTGACGGTGAAGTCTTTGCGAATCACCGGCAGCGAGCACGCATCACGAGCCGCCTGCAGGTCAGCGACTGAGCCGCCGAAGCTGTCGGCGTCAGTCAGCACCGAGAGACATGATGCTCCCCCGGCCTCATATATCTTGGCCCACTCAGCCGGATCGAGGCCGATGTTGAGATCGCCTTTCGACGGCGAGCGACGCTTGATCTCGGCGACAACCCCAAGCTTCGCGCTGTCAGCTAACGCAGCACGGAACCCACGCACGGCAGGCATGGCTGTTGCTTCGTCGATGAGTCGATCGATCGGGCGCGTGTCGGCAGCGGCCATCTCGCGATGGCGATCGAGAATCTTGTCCAGGTAGGTCGCAGCCATGTTGAGCCGGTTGCGCCTAGAAGCCGAGCTTCTCGCTCACCGTTGCCAGCAGCTGGTCGATCGGAACGCGAACCTGTTCCATCGTGTCGCGATCACGAACGGTGACGGCGTTGTCGTCGAGCGATTCAAAGTCGACAGTAACCGCCAACGGCGTACCGATTTCGTCTTGACGGCGATACCGCTTGCCAATGTTTTGGGTCTCGTCGTAGTCGACCATGTATCGATCGGCGAGCAGCTTGCGGATCTCGTGGGCCAACGGCGTCAGCGTGTCCTTCTTGCTGAGCGGCAGCACGGCGACCTTGTACGGAGCGAGGCGCGGGTGGAGGCGAAGCACAGTACGTACTTCTCCGTTCACCTCGTCTTCGTCGTACGCCGCAAGCAAGAACGCCGCCATCGTACGAGTGGCGCCGGCGGCTGGCTCGATCACATACGGCACATAGCGCTCTTGCGTCTGCGGATCGAAGTAGTCGAGCTTCTCACCCGACGCAGCAGCGTGTGCCTTGAGGTCGAAGTCGGTGCGCTTTGCGATGCCCTCAAGCTCGTCGAAGCCCCACGGGAACTTGAACTCGACGTCAGACGTGCCGGTCGAATAGTGCGACAGCTCGTCTTCGTCGTGCGGGCGCAGCATGACCATCTCTTCAGGGATGCCGTGCTCGATGTACCAGTTGAGGCGCTCGTTACACCAGTACTCGTACCACGTGTCGCTGTCTTCCGGCGGGACGAAGAACTCCATCTCCATCTGCTCGAATTCACGTGTGCGGAAGATCCAGTTCTGCGGCGTGATCTCGTTGCGGAAGCTCTTGCCGACCTGGGCGATGCCGAACGGCGGCTTTTTGCGGCTCGTCTGTAGCACGTTGGTGAAGTTGGTGAACATACCCTGTGCGGTCTCGGGGCGGAGGTAGGCGTCGGCGCCTGCACCTTCGACCGGGCCAGCCTGAGTCTTGAACATCAGGTTGAACTCGCGGGCCTCGGTAAAGCTGTTCTTCTCGCCGCAGTCGGGGCAGGTATCGGGGTCGTCAAGCTTGTCGAGGCGGTGCCGCGTTTTGCAGTTTGTGCAGTCGACGAGCGGGTCCGAGAAGTTGCCGAGGTGCCCAGATGCTTCCCACACCTGCGGCGGCCCCAGAATGGCGGCGTCGATCAGCACCACGTCGTCGCGCAGTTGCACCATCGACCGGATCCATGCTTCTTTCACATTGCGCAGCAGCAGCGAGCCGAGGGGCCCGTAGTCGTAGGTCGAGCGGAAGCCGCCGTAGATCTCTGCTGACTGGGACACGAACCCACGTCGTTTGCAGAGGCTGACAATTTGATCAAGATCCGTGGCCGGCATAGGCATTCGAGTCTATGAGCGCACTGTCGGACCCACCCTGCGCATTTGTGTCACCGGAACTCCAACTGAGCGATCCACCCTGGCGAGCTGGACTGCTTCGGCTTCGGCTTGTGATTCGGCCGAAGCGTTTGACCCCTCAGTGCGCTTCAAACATCGCGATCGCCTTCAGCCGTCGCTCGATGTGGAATTCGAGGGCTCGGGTCGCGAGGCCTGAGACTTCGTGCGTGATTGGCGACTCTTCCTGAGCAAGCGCGTAGGCCAACCGACCTCCAAGAATGTTGCGCAGCAGGTCGAGTGCGCCCGGGCTGATCGACTGTCCTGAACGACACGATCGGCAGAGTACGCCTCCTTCGTTCACGTCGAAGGCAACCAGTTGCGTTTCCGGGCCGGATTCGCCGCAGCGCACGCACTCCTCGAGCTGCGGCCGAACCCCCTCATGAGCCAGCAGTTTCCAGTAAAAGGCAGGCACGTTCAGCGGAGATGGTTTGACAGCAATCGTCCGAAGCACCCCGACGATCATCTGATACAGCCGTGGGTTCGGCTCTCGTTCGAGCGACAACTGGTCGGCAGCCTCAAGCACGGCAAGCCCCTGCGATGCCCTGTCGAGCGACGACAGCATCGGAGCGAGTGGCTCGACCGATTCAGCCTGCGTCACGATGTCGAGTTCGCGTCCCCGGTACAACTGCAGGTTGACGTGACTCATTGGTTCAAGCCGAGCGCCAAACTTCGACTTGGTCTTACGGACACCCTTCGCGACCGCACGAACCTTGCCGTTATTGCGTGTATGGATGACAATGATGCGATCGGCTTCACGCAACTTGTAGGTCCGCAGGACGACCCCCACATCCCGATAGATCTCGCTCATGCACTCGCCCTGCAAGCCATCGAGAGGAGCGAGCACGTCACCGGGCCATTCTTCCATGGGAGCAGGCCCACGCGGCGCCCGTTGGGGTACCCGATCTCCGTCGGCTCCACGGGGTATCGTGCGGATCCTGATGAGCGACCCCCCTGCCGGCTCCGAGCCAGGAGCCGCACTCGTTGCGCTCGCCACCGTCACTGCCGCTCTGGAGAACTCCGAAGACCGTCCGGGCCAATTCGAGATGGCGCGGCTCGTCGAGCAGTCAATTGCCACCGGGAAGCACCTCGTCGTGCAGGCAGGCACGGGCACTGGCAAGACACTTGCTTATCTTGTGCCGGCCATCACCGGTGGCAAGCGCGTCGTCGTCGCAACTGCGACCAAAGCACTGCAAGACCAGCTTGCCGAGAAGGACCTTCCGTTCCTCGCCGAACACCTCGGCGTCGACTTCAGTTGGGCAATCCTCAAGGGACGCAGCAACTACGTCTGCCTGCAGCGACTACGCGAGGTGAGCGCCGAAGGCGAAGGCCAACTCGAACTCGAATCGATGGCCGTCGTCACAAAGGCAGAGATCCAGAAGATCGCTCTCTGGGCTGCGAAGTCGCCGACCGGGGATCAAGCCGAACTCGACTGGTCCCCCAGCGACAATGCCTGGCGCTCGGTCAGCGTCGGCAGCGACGAATGCCCCGGTGCCGACAAGTGCCCACTCGGCGACCCGTGTTTTGCCGAGCAGGCGCGTCGTAAAGCTGCTGCTGCCGACGTGATCGTCGTCAACACGTACCTCTACGGGCTCAACGTGGCAGCCGACGGCGCCGTACTGCCGGACCATGACGTCGTTGTGTTCGACGAGGCGCACACGCTCGAAGACACGATGAGTAACACGGTCGGTGTCGAAATTTCTCCCGGGCGATTCACCGCGCTGTCCGGTGTGGTCCGCAAGATCATCGACGACCCGTCGATCACTGGTGGAATCTCCGACGTTGGCCCAAGCCTCCGCGATGTCCTTGAGCCAGAGCTTGGAAAACGGCTACCGACGCCGCTGCCTGACGATTTGCAAGAGGTGCTCACTGACGCTCGCCTCACGTTGGGCGACGCCAACAACACGCTGGTCGCGATTGACACATCGAACGAGGACGCGAAGCAACGCAAACTCCGCGCCCAGACGATGGTCGGGCGAACGATCGAGTATCTCGACGTCGCCATCGAAGGCAAAGCGGGCTACGTCGCATTTGTCTCAGGCAGCCGCGACTCCCCCCGCCTCGAAATTCAGCCCCTCGACGTCGGGCCAACGCTCAAAGAAGGCGTCTGGACCAAACGCACCGCCATCCTCACCAGCGCCACGATTCCTACATCGTTGGCAAGTCGAGTCGGCATGGAATTCGGCGGTAAGAAAGTCGAGGTCGCCGATGTCGGCAGCCCGTTCGACTACGAGGCCAACTCGATTCTCTACAACGCAATCCACCTGCCGAACCCGAACGACCCTGGGTTCAGAGCGAAAGCAAACGACGAACTCGAAGCACTGATCAACGCTGCGGGCGGCCGAACGCTGGCGTTGTTCACGAGCTACCGGGCGATGGACGAGGCTGCCGAAGAGATGAAGTCCCGGTTGGACTTCCCCATCCTCACCCAACGCGACCTCCCGAAGCCCGCGCTGGTCAAGACGTTTGCCGACTCGGAGGAAACCTGCCTGTTCGCAACGGCCGGGCTCTTCCAGGGCGTCGACGTCCCAGGCCGCACACTGTCGCTTGTCGTCATCGATCGGATCCCGTTCCCTCGGCCGGACGACCCGCTGCTGTCGGCCCGTCGTGACCTGCTCGGCCCTGCCGCATTCAGCGAAATCGACATCCCGCGCGCCTCGATGATGCTCGCCCAGGCGTGTGGCCGCCTGATTCGTACCGCCGACGACAAGGGTGTCGTCGCGGTGATGGACCCGCGCCTCGGCAAAGCCCGCTACCGCTGGGACATCGTCAAGGCACTGCCTCCAATGAAGCGCACACGACACCGAGCAGAAGTCGAGACATTCCTCCGCTCCCTCCGCGAATAGTCACGCATGGGGTCAGGCCCCTTTCGCAACTATCTGCCGTGGTGCCGTTCCATCATGTCCGGATAGCTACGCGAGAAGTAGTTCCAGAGCTGTTCGCCGTACGTGCTTGTATGCGTCGTACTCGCAATGTCGCCAATGCCCGCTTCGGTTTGCTCTTTGGTCGCCATGAATCCTGCCGACCTGTGCCGCTCGCTCGCTGTGACCGCATCGACGAATCGCTGGTCGAGCCCGATCGGATCGAGGGGCGTGTCGAGTGAAGGGCCGTGGAAATACGCCGCCGACATTCGTGGCTCGCGGGTGATCACACGGTGCGCCGTGGCCAGGAGATAATTCCCGGTCATCGCCTGCAACATCTCGCCGATGTTCAAGACGAACGAGTTCGGTACGACCGGAACATCGATCCAGACACCGGTGGGGTCGAGGACCTGCAGGCCAGGCGTCTCGCCGGCAGCGAGCAAGGTGACGAAGCCCGTGTCGTTGTGGGCGTTGACCCCGGCTGCGCCTTCGGGTGTGGGCGGGTAGCTGATGAACTTGGTCAGCGACATCGCGTCGTTGCCGAACGCCGCAGCGAATTGCTCCCGCGGTAGACCGAGCCCGGTGGCGAAAAGGCTGAGCACTTCGTCGGAGAGCGTTCCGAGCCGTTCGAACCAGTTGAGAGCGAGTTCTCGTTGACCCGGCAGTACGTCCTCAGGCATCCATTGGTTCGGCCCAAGCAGCTGCAAGTAGTCCGGACCGTCAGCCTGATCGCTCGGCGGGTGCTCACTCCACACATCGATCTGTTCTCGGATGTCGGGCCGGTTATTCGTGAATTCCGTCCCGACAGATTCCCACCCACGGAAGTACGGCGATGCCGACTTGTCGATCATCCGTTTCTGCTCGTCGGGCAGCGCGAAGAACGTGCTCATCATGTCGAAGACCCCAGCGATCAGTCCATCGGGCAGACCGTGGTCAACGAGAACCGCAAACCCAATGTCGTGGTACACCGCCGTCAGTTCGTCGGCGAGGCTGCGCCGGTCGTCGTCGCTCCCGCGCAGCCGCTTCAGGCTCATCACAGGAATTCGTCCGGCCTCAGCTGCAAGCATGCTCACCACCCCATCGTGGCGCCTGGAGAGCCATCGCGTCGAAATCGACGGCACAGCGTGTCCCGGATTGGCTATCCGACCGACACAGAGTTGCGAAAGGGGCCTGACCCCATACGTAACTATCCGAGTGTGTCGATGTTGTTGAGCTCACGGAAGCTTTGCTCGAGGCGCTCAATGAAGCTCACTTCGCCGGCACGGAGCCACACCCGCGGGTCGTAGTGCTTCTTGTTCGGCGAGTCGACACCGTCAGGGTTCCCGAGTTGGCCCTGCAGGTAGTCGTGCTTATCAGCCTCATAGGCACGGATGCCGTCCCAGTACGCCCACTGCAGGTCAGTGTCGATATTCATTTTGATAACGCCGTAGCCGAGCGCTTCTTCAATCTCAGCAGCCGAGGAACCCGAGCCGCCGTGGAACACGAAGTTGACCGGCTTATCGCTCGAGGTCGAGTACTTCTCAGCGATGTGGGCCTGAGCATCGCGGAGGATGGTCGGGGTGAGCTTGACGTTGCCGGGCTTGTACACGCCGTGGACGTTGCCGAAGGCTGCTGCGATCGTGAAGTTCGGGCTGACTTCCATGAGCCGCTCGTAGGCGTACGCCACTTCTGCAGGCTTCGAGTAGAGGTCTTCGGGGTTGGCATCAGAGTTGTCGACGCCATCCTCTTCGCCGCCGGTGATACCGAGTTCGATTTCAAGCGTCATCCCGAGAGGCGCCATGCGTTTCAGATAGTCGACGCAGATATCGAGGTTTTCTTCCATCGGCTCTTCGGAGAGGTCGAGCATGTGCGAGCTGAACAACGGCGAACCGGTCGCGGCGAAGTGCTCTTCACCGACATCGAGGAGGCCAGAGATCCAGGGCAGTTTGCTCTTCGGGCAGTGGTCGGTGTGGAGAATGACGCGAGCGCCATACGCCTCGGCCATGGTCTGCACGTGCTTGGCGCCGGCGACCGAGCCCAGGATCGATGCCTTGGCAGCATCGACCGGGACGTTCTTGCCACCAACGAAAGCCGAACCACTCGTGGAGAACTGGATGATGACCGGGCTGTTCACCTTCCCGGCGGTTTCCATCACGGCGTTCATCGAATTCGTGCCAATGCAGTTGGCGGCTGGCAGTGCAAACCGCTCAGCCTTGGCGAGCGCGAACACTTCGTTCACGGCCTCTCCGGTGAGGACACCTGCGGGGAAATCGTTACGAAGATCAGTCACGCGTGCGACCTTACGCGTTGGCTCCGACCATGGCCCAACATCTGAACGAAGAGTACGTTCAGCGCCATGACGGAACTCGTTCGAACCGTGGTCGATGGCGGTATCGCCACGATCACTCTCGACTCCCAGCACAATCGCAATGCACTGTCTCGCCAGCTCCTCGCCGAACTCCACGCAGGCATCGACGCCGCCGAGGCGGCCGACGCCCGAGCCATCGTGCTCCGCCACGAGGGGCCGGCATTCTGCGCAGGCGCCGACCTGAAGGAACGTGCTGCCGCCGCTCATGACGCCCCCGAAATCGGGCCGAATCAGATGGTTACTGCACTCCAGCGCCTCATGGACACCGAGCGTCCGACGATTGCTGCCGTGAACGGTGCGGTGCGCGCCGGCGGTATCGGCCTCATGGCATCGTGCGACCTGGTGGTCGTCAACAGCACCACCACGTTCGCGCTGACGGAGGTCAGAATCGGTGTGGCCGCGGCAATCATCTCCGTGCCGATCCTGCAGCGTGTTCCTGCGGGGAAGATCGCTGCGGCGATGCTGACCGGTGAGCAGTTTGATGCAGCCGAAGCCCGGTCAATCGGCCTCGTCACCCACGTGACTGACGACGTCGACGCAACAGTGCAGTCACTGATCGACGGCGTTCGTGCCGGTGCACCGAGGGCTGTTCGGGAAACAAAAGCACTCCTCAAAAGGGTTCCAACGTTGGACCGTAACGTTGCGTTCGACGAGATGGGTCGACTCTCGGACGAGTTGTTTCGCAGCCCTGAGGCGCTGATCGGCATGGAGGCATTCAAGGAGAAGCGGTTGCCGATCTGGGGCGGCGAGCGCATCTGATGGAAACCATTCAGATCTCAACGGTGTCTGGCCAGCACCTCACCGCTGACCACTGGCCCGGTGACCAAACACCCGTGTTGCTCGCCCACGGTGGCGGCCAGACGAGACACTCATGGGGCGGCACCGCCGAGAAGCTTGCTGCAAACGGCCATCGCGTCATCTCCATCGACCTCCGTGGCCACGGCGACTCGTCGTGGGATGCCAAGGGCGACTACTCGATGGCTGCCTACTGTGCCGACGCTCAGCACGTCGTCGAGTGGATCGGCGAGCCGGTTGCCTGGGTTGGCGCATCGCTCGGCGGGATGACTGGCCTGCACGCTGTCGACGGAAATCCAAATTCGTACACCTCACTGACACTCGTCGACATCACGCCGCGGCCCGCCAAGGCCGGGGTCACCCGCATCCTCAACTTCATGTCCGCTCGGGCAGAAGACGGCTTCGCAAGCCTTGACGAAGCTGCCGACGCCATTGCCGAGTATCAGCCGCATCGGCCTCGGCCGACCGACTTGACCGGATTGGCCAAGAATCTGCGCCACCGCGACGACGGCCGCTGGTACTGGCACTGGGACCCAGCCTTCATCACATCTCGCGGCCAACTGAACAGCGAGCATGCCCGTGACGGCCATCACGACGAGCTGGAGGAGATGGCCCGGCGCATCACGATGCCGACCCTCTTGATTCGCGGCAAGCTCTCTGACCTGGTCACCGAAGACGAGGTCCAGGCGTTCTTGGAGATGGTGCCGCACGCCGAATACGTGGATGTCAAAGGAGCCGCGCACATGATCGCCGGCGACAAGAACGATGTGTTCACAGATGCGGTGGTCAACTTTCTCGATCGCTGAGGTTCATGCGATAATTGGCCAATGACTACCAGCGCAGACCTGCACGAACGCATCGTCGGACAGAACCTCCCGAAGCGATTCCTCACCAACGTCGAACGCAACGGCAGTATCGAAGTACTCAACTGGAAGAATTCTGCAGGCGACTGGGAGTCCAAGACGCTCGCCGAGATGGCAGACGACACCGCACGCCTCACGGCTGCACTCAAGGATCTCGGTGTCGGCGCCGGCGACACGGTCGTCATGATGATTCGCAATCGCCAGGAATTCCATGCCCTCGACATGGCAATTCTGTTCTGCGGTGCCACACCTGTGTCGATCTACAACTCGTCAGCTCCTGACCAGATTCGGTACCTCATCAACGACTGCGGCGCGACAGTCGCCATCCTCGAAGACGCCGGCTTCCTCGCTCGCTTCGATGCGGTACGCGAGAAGATCCCAACCATCAAGCACACCGTGCTGATCGAGTCTGAAGGCGCCGCTGACGACATCATTCGCTACAGCGACATGCTCGCTTTCGAGCCGGTCGACCTGGCAGTCGAGGCCGAAACGGCCGTGCTGTCCGACACCGCCACGATCATCTACACCTCCGGCACAACCGGCCCGCCCAAGGGCGTCATGTTGAGCCACAGCAACGTGGCCTGGACCCTCGAGTCCGTCGGCCAGTCGATGCGTGACCAAACCGACATCACCGACTTTGCAGGCAAGCGCCACGTGTCGTACCTGCCGCTCGCCCACGTCATGGAGCGCCTCCTCGGCCATTACTACATGATCGATTTCGCCACCAAGGTCTACTGTTGCCCCGAGACCTCGCAGATGCCGGCAACCGTCCGGGAGACCAAGCCGAACATCTTCATCGGCGTTCCGCGGGTGTGGGAGAAGATGTACGCCGGTGTCAACGCTGCCATGGCTGCGGATCCCGTGAAGGAGCAGCAGTTCAACGACGGTGTCGCAGCGGCCCTTCCGATCATGGAAAAGATGACCGCCGGCACCGCCACCGACGAAGAGATCGCCACCTGGAACTTCCTCGACGAAGTCGGCTTCAAGGCCATCCGTGGATTGATCGGCCTCGACGAAGTCGAAATTGGTATCTCCGGTGCCGCTCCGATCCCAGCCGAGATCCTCGGCTGGTTCCGTGCAATCGGGGTCCCACTCAGCGAGGGCTACGGCATGTCCGAGACCACCGCTGTGCTCTCCTGGTCAGCGGCTGCAAAGCCGGGCTTTGTGGGCCGACCTGCAACCGGTGTCGAGATGAAAATCGCCGAGGACGGCGAGGTCCTCGCTCGTGGCGGCAACATGTTCGAGGGCTACCTCGGGCTGCCTGACAAGACCGCTGAGTCCATCGACGATGAGGGCTGGGTGCACACCGGTGACATCGGAGTGATCGATGACGAGGGCTACCTCAAGATCGTTGACCGCAAGAAGGAACTGATCATCACTGCCGGCGGCAAGAACATCAGCCCAGCCAACCTCGAAGCAGCGCTCAAGATGATCCCACTGGTCGGCCAGGCGTGCGCTGTCGGTGAGCAGAAGCCGTTCGTGACGGCACTCGTCGTCCTCGACCCCGACGCAGCGGCGGCGTGGGCTCGCGAGCATGGTCTCGAAGGCGACGCCGCCACGATGGCCGCGATGGCTCAGAACGCTGATGTCATCGCCGAGGTCGAGGCCGGCCTCATCGTGGCCATGGCCGACTTCAACAACGCCGAAGCCGTCAAGAAGGTCAAGGTGCTCGGCGCCGAATGGCTCCCCGACACCGACCTGCTGACACCGACCTCGAAGCTCAAGCGTCGCGGCATCCTCAGCACCTTCGCCGACGAAATCGAAGCCCTCTACAAAAAGTAGATCAGTTGATCAGGCGGTAGCCGACGCCTCGAGCTGTGACGATCAGCTTGGGATGGTCGGGGTGTTCTTCAACCTTCACTCGGAGACGTCGAACGTGCGCGTCGACGAGCCGGGAGTCGCCGAGGTACTCGTATCCCCACACGCGTTCGAGGAGTTGATCGCGTGACAGCACGGCGCCGGCGTGGTCGGCGAACTCGACGAGCAGGCGGAACTCGGTCTTGGTGAGACTGAGTTCTCGGCCATCTTTGAGCACGATTCCTTGTTCGCGGCGCAACTCGATGTCGCCGAACACGCTGGAAGCGGGCGTCGCTGTCGCGTCCTGCAGGTGCACTCGACGGAGCAGCGCACGAATGCGCGCCGCCAGCTCTTTCGGGACGACCGGTTTGGTGACGTAGTCGTCAGCACCCGCTTCGAGCCCGGCGACCATGTCAACTGTGTCGGTCTGGGCGGTGATGATGATGATCGGCACGATGCTCTTCACGCGCAAGGCACGGCAGACCTCGAAGCCCGACATGTCGGGAAGCCGGAGATCGAGCAGGATCAGATCCGCAGAGTGTGCATCGAACGCAACAAGGCCCTCATTGCCATTCGCTGCTTGGCGCACCGAGTAGCCCTCGTCTTCGAGAGCAAGCGACAACGCAAGCCGGATCGCATCGTCGTCTTCGATGAACAGCAGTGACTCCATCAAGTTGCAGGGTACAACACCTCAGGTAGGCATCACTTTTCTGCGATTTTTTTCGCTATCGATTGCTTTGTTACAGAAATCGCACAGGTCGCGAATTGATCCGTCACACGGGAGGACCATATTGGTTTTTGTTCACGCTGCCCAGGTGAGACGCCTTCCTCCCCCTGGCGTCTCACCGGCAGCGCGAAAACCTTCCGCTGACGTGTCTCCCCCGCCTTGCTCACCTGCAACACTCTGATCTGTGGCTTGGCAACGCTCTCTCCGCCTTCGCACTCGCGTCACACTTTTCTTCGCGCTCATTGCCCTGTTCGCCGGGTCAGTCCTCATCGGCGTGACGTACGGGTTCGCCCGAAGCACGCTGCTCGCCCGCGAAAACACCGCCGCCCGAGACCAGACCATCATCCATGCCGACCTGCTCCTCCAGCAGCTCGAAGAGAATCCTCAGACCATCAACGTGTTCGTCGACACGGAACTCCGATTCAGGATCGACGACAACGGCTTTGCCAACCTCGGTTCGCTCGACCCGACACGTCCACGAGCTGGAACCGATACGCAGCGGAAGGTCGACGACTACCCAGAAGTCATCGTCCGCGCCGTTGAACAAGGTGGGAACGGCACAGCGTACGTCGGCATCGATGGCCAAAATTATGTGGTTGTCGGCGTCTACATCGGTGCATTCGATGTCGGCTACTACGAGGCATTTCCGCTCGGCGACACCGAGCGGACGCTTCGCGCAATCTTTACAGCCCTTGCCCTTGGCGGCATTGGCACGCTCGTACTGGCGACCCTGTTCGGCTTTTCGACCAGCCGTCGCCTGCTCCGTCCGCTGAGCCGCGTTGCCGACGCTGCCGAAGAAATTGCGTCAGGCGGGCTCGACACTCGTCTCGACGAGGAATCCGACCCCGATCTCGACCGCCTGGCTGGCTCGTTCAACGACATGGCCGACGCCGTTCAAACTCGTATCGAGCGCGAGGCTCGTTTCGCATCCGATGTTTCCCACGAGCTGCGCTCCCCCATCACGGCGCTCACCGCCGCTGTCGAGGTGCTCGATGCTCGCCGTGAGGAAGTCCCCGAGCGCACACGTCAGGCACTCGACGTCGTTGTCAGTCAGGTGCGCCGGTTCGACAGCATGGTGATCGACCTACTCGAGCTGTCCCGTCTCGACGCTGGAGCGACTGACTTGAACCTCGAGCGGCTCGACATCGTCGACCTGACTCGCCGTATCGCCGCCCGCTATGGCGCCACTGACGTGCCAATCGAGGTTGCCAATAGAACCCGCACCGAGGTCTCAATCGACAAGGTCCGCTACGAACGCATTCTCAGCAACTTGGTGGAAAACGCGCAACACCACGGCGGCGGCGCGCTCTCTATCCAGCTGGCACCAGTGGCCGGAAGTCGAATGCGGATCACCGTCGAGGACGGGGGGCCCGGTGTCGCACGCGGCGAGCGAGAACACATCTTCGAGCGGTTTGCTCGCGGCAGTTCTGCTCGCCATCGAATCGGCACGGGCCTCGGCCTGGCGTTGGTCGCTGAACACTGTGCCGCCATGGGTGGCGCTGCCTGGGTCGAAGATCGTCAAGGCGGTGGAGCACGCTTCATTGTCGAACTGCCGTCCGAGGTGAACGCGTGACGCATTCGAACAAACGACGCATCCTCGCAGCAGTACTCGTACAGCTGCTCGCCGTCATCGCTGTTGCCTGTTCTGTTCCGACAGGTGACTCAACATTCCAGCCGATTGACGGCGACGAGATCCCAGGTGGCCTGAACGATTCGACGACAACAACGTCGACAACCACGACCACTACAACCACCACATCGCTTCCCGACATCCCAGAATCAACCGTCGAATCAACCACAACCACCACGCAGGCACCAGCCGAGATAGTCGACCTGTACTTCATTTCACGGGGGCTGCTCACTGTCGTCGAGACCGAACTCGTCGCACGTCGCGATCTCAATCAGCTCGTGGTTGCACTGGAGCAAGGCCCACCACCCGGCAGCGGCTTCAGCTCGTTTGTGCGGCGCGGCCTGATCGTCGGCCAGCCGACAGTCGAAGGTGGCGTCATCACGATCGATCTCGACGCCGATGTCTACGACCTGATCCTCGCCCGGAACCAGCGGCAAGCAATCGCTCAAATTGTGTGGACGTTCCTCCAGAACAGCACAGCGATCGGCCAAGTTGCTTTCACCCTCGATGGCGAACCGTTCCCCGTGCCAGCTGACGGCGGCGACCGAGAGTTCGCCGCGATCGACGACTTCGCTTCGCTCGATCCGGGCACACCACGCTCGTCTGTCGAACCACCCGATCAGAGTTCAGTCGAACCGACCACCGGGACAACTGTCCCTGAGTAGGTCAGTAGCCGAGGCGCTGAACGCGTTCCGGCTTGCGTTGCCAGTCTTTGTCGACCTTGACGCGGAGTTCGAGGTACACGCCCTCGGGAAGCTGCTTGCGTGCGAGCTCGCCCGCACGCTTGAGGATCAACCCGCCCTTGCCGATCACCATGCCCTTTTGACTGTCACGCTCGACGATGATGTTGACCCGGATACGGGGCCATTCCCATTCGGCGACTTCGGTGGCGATCGAGTACGGCAACTCGTCACGGGTGACGGCAAGCAACTGCTCGCGAACGAGTTCGGCAACCCACTTCTCTTCAGGAAGGTCAGATACTTCGTCGTTGGGGAAGTACTGGGGCCCCTCAGGCATTGAGGCGGCGAGATAGTCGACGAGTGGCCCGATGCCCTCGCCGTTCTTGGCCGACATGGGGAAGTACTCCTTGGCACCAAGCGAGCTGGCCGCCTGGAGCATGCCAAGCACCTGTTGCGGCTTGGCCACGTCGGTCTTGTTGACGATGACGATTGCCTTGGACACGTCGATGCGGTCCGAAACCCAACGGTCACCCTTACCAAACGGCATCGTGGCGTCGAGCACGAGGCAGGTCATGTCGACATCTTTGGTGCTTTCAATCGCCGTCGCGTTGACTCGCTCGCCGAGTGCGGTGACTGGCTTGTGCAGGCCTGGCGTGTCGACAAAGATCAACTGGCTCGTCGGGCGGGTGAGCACACCCATAATGCGATGCCGCGTCGTCTGCGGCTTGTCGGAAACGATGCTGATCTTGCGCCCACAGATCGCATTCACCAGCGATGACTTCCCGACGTTCGGGCGACCAACGAAGGTCACGAATCCTGACGTGTAACTCTCACTGGCATCAGTCGGTTCTTCGGTCACTTCGTTAGTGTGCCAGGCTCATTTCCATGACGCGCATGATCAACGGTATCGACGAGATGAAGACGCTCGTCGGCGAGCACCTCGGATGGTCCCCGTACACCGAAATCACCCAGGAACAAGTCCAGCAGTTCGCCGAAGCAACCGGCGATCACCAGTGGATCCACATCGATGTTGAGCGCGCTACGGCTGGCCCATTCGGCGGCCCGATCGCACACGGCTACCTCACCCTGTCGCTCGGCCCAATGCTTTCACCGAAGGTGTTCGGTGTCTCCGGCGTTGCGATGGGCGTCAACTACGGCGCTGGCAAGATCCGCTTCCCCAGCCCCGTACCCGTGGGATCCAACGTTCGCCTCGGCATCACACTCGTATCCGTCGACGACATCCCCGGCGGCGCTCAAGTCACCCAGGAATTCGTTTTCGAATGCGAAGGCGCTGTCAAACCATCGTGCGTGGCGGAAGTGATCTTCCGCTACTACGTCTGAGTCGCCAGACGATGATCGAGTCCATCCCCATCGACATACCGCTCGCTGCGGTCCATGAAGCAATAGCTGCGTCGCGGCCCGATGAGTACTGCCTCGTTTTCCGCGACCGGCGGTTCACTTGGCAACAAGTCACCGACCGCACGAGGCGGCTCGCCAACGCGCTCCTCGACCGTGGCCTTGGCTGCCATACCGAGCGATCCGAACTGGCCAACCACGTCAGTGGGCAAGACCATCTCGCGATCTACCTCCACAACGGCAACGAGTACCTGGAATCAATGCTCGGTGCGCTGAAGGCTCGCGTCTGCTCGCTCAACGTGAACTACCGGTACGTTGCCGAAGAACTGCAGTACCTCCTCGCAGACGCACAGGCCACCGCCATCGTGGTGCACTCACAGTTCGCACCGACGCTGGCCGAAGTGCTGCCGCTCTTGCCTCACCTCCGCGTCATCCTGCAGGTCAACGACGAGTCCGGAAACGACCTCCTCCCGGGGGCTGTCTGGTACGAAGAAACACTCGCCGCGGCCTCGCCCGAACGGCCCGCCGTCGACTGGAGCGCTGACGACCTGTACATGCTGTACACGGGCGGCACGACCGGGATGCCGAAGGGCGTGATGTGGCGCAACGGCGACGCCATGGTCGAATGTTTCGGCGGTTCCCACACGGCCCACACCATCGACGAGTTCGTCGCCGAGGCCACCACCGGTCTGCAGGCGCTCCTTGCTCCCCCGTTCATGCACGGCGCCGGACATTGGATGAGTTTCCGTACATGGCTTGGTGGCGGCACCGTCTTCGTGCAGTCAGTTCCGGAACGGCTCGATCCAATCGACGTGTGGTCACTGATCGAGCACGAGCGCCTCAACTTCTTGTTGATCGTCGGAGATGCCTTTGCACGACCACTGCTCGATGAATTGGAATCTCCGACTGGCCGCAACGCGTACGACCTCTCGTCGCTCACGGTCATCCTCTCCGGCGGAGCTGCCCTGTCGGCTTCACTCAAGAACGAATTCCTTCAGCATCTGCCAACCGTCATGATCGTCGACGGGCTCGGCTCGTCCGAGGCCGGCGGGCAGGTCTCCCACGTGTCCGCCGGCGGCACCGCCTCGACGGGCACCTTCGCACTCACGCCCGGCAATGTGCTGCTGTCTGCTGACCTCGATCGGGTGCTCGACCCGACCGACCACGAGACCGGCTGGCTCGCCAAGACCGGCCGGTTGGCGCTCGGTTACCTCGGCGACGAAGCCAAGACGCAGCGCACCTATCCAACGGTCGCCGGCCGGCGCTACGCCGTCCCGGGCGACCGGGCTCGCTTCCAAGACGACGATCCGAACAATCTCGTCGTCGAACTCCACGGTCGCGACGCGGTCACGATCAACTCAGGCGGCGAGAAAATTTTCGCCGAAGAGGTCGAAGCCGCAATCAAAGCCCACCCGGCAATTTATGACTGCGTGGTAGCGGGACGCCCAAGCGAACGATGGGGGAGCGAAGTTGTGGCTGTTGTCAGAATTCGCGACGGTCACGAGGCCGATGACGCTGCGCTCCTTGCCGAAGCGGAACGCCACATTGCGCGATACAAACTGCCCAAGGCAATCATCCGCGTCGACCACGTTGTGCGGTCACCCAGTGGTAAAGCCGACTATCGATGGGCGAGAACACTCGTCAGCACGTGATCTGAGCAAATCGCCACACGACAACACAGCTGACCTCTATGGTGACAACCTAGATACAGAACTTCCATCGGACATCACGAACACGCGAAAGGGCGGCCTGACATGGGTCTTCTCGGCAAACTCAAGGGCGAACTCGTTGACATCATCGAGTGGATGGATGACTCACGATCCACCCTCGCGTGGCGCTTCCCGCGCTACCAGAACGAGATCAAGAATGGCGCACAACTCATTGTTCGCGAGGGCCAGAAGGCCGTCTTTGTGTACCGCGGCGCGTTGGCCGACCAATTCGAGCCCGGCCACTACGAACTCACGACCGAAAGCCTCCCGATCATGTCGACGCTGCAAGGGTGGAAGCACGGCTTCAACAGCCCGTTCCGCAGCGAGGTCTACTTCATCAACACCCGGCCGGTCACCGACCTGCGATGGGGCACCCCCCAGCCCGTCACGGTTCGCGACCCCGACTTCAAAATGGTGCAGATCCGAGCCAACGGGCTGTGTGTCGTCAAGATTGTTGACGTCGAAATCTTCCTGAAGGAAGTCATCGGCACCGACTCAGCCGTCGAAGCCGACGAAATTGCCGAGCTGCTGCGTCGAGTCATCTCGATGGCGTTCTCCGACATGGTCCTTGCGACGGGCCTCGGCGCCATCGACCTGCAGGGCCAGCAAGTTGCGCTGTCCGCCAAGCTTGCTGAGTTCGTGCAAGAGCGCGTCGACGACGAGTTCGGTCTTTCCATCCCTGAGATGACGATGAACATCTCGCTGCCCGACGAGATCACGCAGGCGATGACCCGCGGTGTGGCCAAAGGCGTCGAAGCATCCGGTTTCGTCGAGAACGTCGACCTGAACAAGTACCAGCAGGCTCAAGTCGCCGATTCCATGCTCGCTGCTGCCCAGAACGAAGGCGGATCGGTCATGGGCGACATGATGCAGATGGGGATGGGCGCCATGATGGCCGGCCAGATGGCCCAGAGCATGCCGGGTATGGCCGGAAATCAGCAGCCAGCCGCCACGCCCGCTCCTGCTGCGGCACCCGCTCCCCCGCCACTGCCGGGCCAGACCATGTACCACGTCGATCACGGTGGCCAGTCCGGTGGTCCGTACAACATGGCCCAGATGCAGGCCGGTATCCAGAACGGACAGGTCACCGGCCCCACCCTCGTCTGGGCACAGGGAATGGCCGCATGGGCTCCGGCCCAGTCGGTTCCCGATCTGCAGGCTCTGTTCTCGGCTCCACCGCCCATGCCGCCCATGCCGCCAACGAGCGCCACGCCGCCACCGGTGCCGCCAACATCAGCTGCAGCAGAGTGAGCCTCCCCCGATGAGTAACCAGCCTCCTCCTCCAGTATCACCGCCACCACCGTTGCCTGATCCACCACCACCACCGTTGCCTGCTCCGCCGCCACCGCTGACCGGCAACGAAGCGGCACCCGTCGAGGCTGATCCCTCACTCGCCTCAATGGCTATCAAGCACAGCACCGAAGACAGCCGCACGTACCCATGCGGGGCGTGCGGCGGCGAGCTGCATTTCGACATCGAGTCGCAACTGTTGAAGTGTCCGCACTGCGGGAACACACACGAACTCGTCGAAGGCGTCGAGGGCCAGGTCAGCGAAAACGATCTCCGCGCTGCATTGCAGCTCATCAAATCAGGCAAGCAGGCCCATCAGGACAACTTCGTCGGGGTCGAGAAGGAGATCGTCTGCCAGAACTGCGGCGGGCACACCACGTTTTCCGGCACGCTCACTGCCGAAAAGTGCCCGTACTGCGCCACGCCGATTCAGCGCGACGACGTGCAAGACGCACCCAACCGCATCCCGGTCGATGGCGTGCTGCCTTTTTCCATCGATGACAAGCAGGCCAAGGAACTGATCGAGAAGTGGATCAGCAAGCGCTGGTTCGCTCCGTCCGAGTTCAAGACGTACGGCCGCACCGGCGCGTTCTCCAGCGTCTACACGGCCTACTTCACGTACGACGCCGACACGCGCACGAACTACACCGGCCGGCGCGGCGACAATTACACGGTCACCGTCGGCCAAGGCGATGACCGTCGCACCGAGACTCGTACACGGTGGAGCCCGGCGCGCGGGCAGGTGAACAACAGCTTCGACGACATCACCGTGTTTGCGAACGAGGGATTCGAACGCAAACGGATAGCGAAGCTCGAGCCCTGGCCGACCGAGGATGCAAAGCCGTACTCGGCCGAGTACGCAGCAGGCCACCTCGCGCGCACCTACGACAACGATGTCGAAGAGTGCCTCCCCGAGGCAACGACTCAGATGGAGACCGAAATCCGTCAAACCGTCCGGCAGAACATCGGTGGCGATCAGCAGGACATTCACTCGCTGAACATCAACTGGCTCAAGATGACCTACAAGCACTTGCTGCTGCCGATCTGGCTGCTCACAGTGATCTACGAGAACAAGCCGTTCCAGGTCTATATCAACGGCGTCACCGGCGAGGTCCACGGCGCCCGCCCGTTCAGCAAGGTCAAGATCATTACAGCCATCATCATCACCGTCCTAGTGATTGCCCTGATTGCCGTTGCTGTCTCGGCCGGAGGTGGTGGCTAGATGATCATCTCCTTGATCCTGCTGGCTGCTGTTGTCGGCATCGTCGGGTTCGGCGTAGCTCTTTCGGTGCGCGGCAAACGCGATTTCGCCAAGCAGAACGAAGTGGTCCCCGGCATGAAGTCGCCCGCGCCCGCATCGTGGGCCGGCGCACATTCCCCGGAGGCCAAACTGCATCGTCGTCTCGGCGACGCCGTACGTGCAGCGAACGGTAACCCTCGGCTTGTTGAGCTCGGCCTCGCCGAGCAAACCAAGCAAATCGAGAGCGAGGCCTTGGCCATCGACGAACGACTCGTCGCCGCCGCTGGCTTGCCCACCAGCCACCGCGCTGGCGCCGTTGCCGAGTTCGAATCACAGGTCGCGGCATTGGAAGATGCCGTTGCGACGCTCATCAAGAGCACCACGGTCAGCGACTCGAAGCAACTGCTCGAACAAGCAGTCTCCGACGCTGACGTCAAACTCCAGGCACTCGCAGAGGCGCGAGCAGAGGTCGAGGCCCTCGACCGTTCTGTCAGCGGGACACTGGCCCCACGCATGCCGGACGTCGAGCAGGGCAAGGCAACGGGCTGAGCCCTGCCCTAGCCTGAGCGTGTGAGCAACACACGTTCTTGGGATACCGAAAAGCTTCCGGAGGGCGAAGCGAAGGTCGCTGCTGTTCGTGACATGTTCGATGCAATCGCACCAAAGTACGACCGGCTCAATCGCATCATCTCGTTCCGCCTCGACGTCCGCTGGCGCAAGCGTGCCGTCCGCGATCTTGCTCTGCCAGCCGGTAGCACTGTGCTCGACCTCGCAAGCGGTACCGGCGACCTCTGCATCGACCTCAACAAGGCTGGTATGTCGCCAGTCTCGATGGATTTGAGCTTCGGGATGCTCTCTGCCGATCGGTCGGGTAGCCCACGAGCCCAGACCGACATCCTGCGACTTCCGGTCCCTGACGCTTCGGTCGATGGTGTGATGTGCGGCTTTGCACTTCGCAACCTGCTCGACCTGCCGACGTTCTTCAACGAACTGGGCCGAGTCGTCAAGCCCGGCGGCCGAATCGCCCTCCTCGATGTCAGCATTCCCAAGAACCGCGTCGTCCGCTGGGGCAACGGCATCTACTTTGGCAAGATCGTTCCCAAGATCGGCGCGGCGCTGTCTGACGGGCCGGCCTACGCCTACCTCCCGAAGAGCGTTGCCTATCTCCCTGAACCCGCCACCATGATCAGCGCACTCCACGACGCCGGGTTTGCCGACGCCGAACATGCTCAACTGTCAGGCGGGCTCACCCAGTTGATGGTCGGCACGCGGGCCTGACCGCGGCTGTAATGCACGCAGTCACTCGACCGCTCGCCGAACTGATCGGCTCAGACGGGATAACCCCCGACCTCAATGACGTCGCAGGGAGCGACGGGTTCCTGTTCGTTCGCGACGGAGTCGGCATCGCCGGCCGGGGTATCGCTGCACGTATTCCTATCGACGAAGCAGTCGCATGGCTCGCCGCCATCAAGCACCGAACTACCGTCGAGGGTGTTACTCCGCGCGCTCTGGGTTCGGTGCCCTTCCGACCAGGCGACGAGGGCGATCTCGTCGTTCCCGCCGTCCTTGTCGGCAAGCGCGCGGACGGCACGCAGTGGGTCACCATGTTCGACGATGCCGACCCGACCGACGCGCTCTCCGCACCAGTCGAGCCGACCCCGTCTGCGACGAACTACTCGATAGGCCACAGTGCGCCCATCGGCACATATTTGGCAGCGGTCGCAGCAGCGCGTGATGCCGTTCGTGCCGGGCATCTCACCAAGGCAGTAATTGCCCGCCCGATCACCGTGACCGCCGACCAGCCGATCGATATCGGATCGGTGCTTCGTCGGCTTAAGGCGTCGTTCGGATCGAGCTACCGGTACTCCATTGACGGCTTGATCGGTGCTTCACCCGAGCTCCTCGTCGAAGTCGATGGCGCAGTGGTCCGTTCGCATCCGCTCGCGGGCACAACGCCGCGTACCGGCGACCCCACCAACGATGCGGCACTTGCCCTCGAGCTGCAGGCCAGCACGAAAAACCAGATCGAACACCGCATCGTGATCGACGAGGTCCACGACACGCTGCTGCCCTGGGCCAGTTACCTCGACTGGGAGCCAGAGCCGTCCATTGTCTCGGTTGCCAACGTGCAGCACCTCGGGACCCGAATGGAGGGCATGCTGAGCCAGCCCGGGCCGAGTGTGATTGAACTCGTGCGTGCACTGTCGCCGACTCCGGCACTCGGTGGCCACCCCCGGTCGGAAGCAATCGAGCTCATCGAGCGAGTCGAGGGCTTCGAGCGCGGCCGGTACGGCGGCGCAGTCGGCTGGGTCGACG
The DNA here is from genome assembly GCF_041688325.1 of Ilumatobacter sp. Taxonomy (GTDB): domain Bacteria; phylum Actinomycetota; class Acidimicrobiia; order Acidimicrobiales; family Ilumatobacteraceae; genus Ilumatobacter_A. Next base: position 1,683 of record NZ_JBDNIJ010000353.1, on the reverse strand, counting down.
CCGCCGGCAACGGCACGTGGGCGGTGACCATTCGCTGCGCCGAACTGTCTGACGACCGACTTGTTGCCAGGCTGGTTGCCGGCGGCGGCATCGTTGCAGAGTCGGAGCCGTTGTCTGAACTCGCCGAGACCCAGGCCAAGTTCCAGGCCATGCTCAGCGCCCTCGTTCGGCCGTAGCACGGGGCCCGGGCCCAGCGCCCGCCGGAGCGATACGGTTCTCGCATGTTCGACCGGGTCTACCGCGTTCTTGGAACGTTCCGTTCGACGTTGACGATCGAGCAGCAGCGCATCGTGCGAGTCCTCGGTGTCCTGGCGTTCATCATGCTCGCTGGATTGACGATCACCGGCGTCTGGCAGTTCTTTGCCCACAAATCCGACCCTTCGTGGTTTGATCACGCTCCGGGGAGCGGCGCCCGCCAGCAGACCACCCCATCAACGGGTGCCGCCGCCGCTCATTCGCTGTTCAGCACATTCGGAGGAATCGTTGCCCTCGCAGGCGGCGGTTGGTACGCCTACAAGGTGTCGTTTTCAGTCCCCTGGCTCTGGCTGTTCGGCCTCAGCCTCTCGCTCTTCGGCTCATTCACCGGGTCACTGATCCGTTTCAACGCAATCAAACTGCCTGGCCAGAGCTACCAAGACGCTGGGGTCGGCTACTCGCAGCTCTTTCTTGGCGATGTCGAATTCGTCGTCACCGATCGATGGGACCTCGGCGCGACAGCGATCAGACTCATGACGCTGTCGCACACCGTCACCGTGCCGATCTTGCTGTTTGCGGTGTGGGCGTGCCTCCCACGCATCGCTGATCCAAACCGTTGACCAACTCGAGCCCGGGGTAGCAACATCACTGGCCTCGGGACTCGGGGTCGACACCGGCGATCGTGAGCATGTCGGCCATCGTGAAGTCGATCCCGACCGAGCCGCTGCGCTGCGCAAGTGTCGGGCGCCAGGCACCACCGACCGGATCCGTCGAATTGAGGTAGCTCGTTGAGTCCTCTTCGAGAATACCGAGGAAGACCTCGCCGACGATGCGCCCGCCGACCGGGCCGAGATGTCGACCGTCTGCCACGACATCGGCTTCACGCAGCACGTAGAAAAACAGTGGAGTCGACCGGTCGAGGTTGGCGCCCAACTGACCGACGTCGCTCAGGTCTGCGGTACTCAGCCGGTCGACACCCATCTCGTCGGCCACGCGCTGTCCCGACGGGATCCCCCACGTGATATGGCGCAGCAGGTTGCGTGTGGCCAACGACGTCGGACCGACGTCTTCGCCTCGGGCGGTCGGAATGGTGAACATCGGCAACTGGAACAACGGAGTCGACATCGTCGTGTCGATGACCTTGTTCGGCTTGACTTCACCGTCGCCGAAGTCAAAGAAGGTCTGCCAGCCAATGAAGCGGCGCTCCGCACGATGACGGCCGGTGAGATCCTCCGGGTCGTCGCCGGAAGCATCGGGGTTGAACACCATCGCGAAGAACGGATCGCCATTGTCACCAGCCAAGTTCGCCCGGTACGACGGACGAATCATCGAATGCCCAAAGCGGTACGCCGCTGTCTGGAACTCCAGCGGAATGCGAGCGATGTTGGGCGTGTACACCCGGCGGCCATTGCCGAGAATGTCGTCGACCATCTCCTGACCGACGAACTGCGGAAGGATCTCGTGCACGATGATCCACTGGTAGTGGTG
>NZ_JBDNIJ010000064.1:0-1778 GCF_041688325.1 Ilumatobacter sp. | reverse complement strand
GAGCTTCATCTCGACCTCGGCGCAATCGAGGGGACGGGCAGCGGCGGTCGCATCGTGCATGCCGACCTCGACCGCGTGCTCGTCAACCGTGGGTCCGGTCCAGTGAGCCGCCGGACGTCTTCGCCCCCGGCAGCCGACACCGACGGTCGCCGCATCGTTGCGGTCCGCGGTGTCCGTCGCCGAATCGCCGAACGACTGTCCGATGCTTGGCGCGAGATCCCGCACATCACCTACGTCGACGACATCGATGTAACGGAACTCGAGCAGCTCCGGGTCACACTCAACACGCGATCCGGTGGGAGCACCGAACGACTCACGCTCCTGCCGTTTATCGCACGGGCCGTCGTGCTTGCCGTGGCCGAACTCCCTGAACTCAACGCCCACTACGACCACCCAGCCGAGACGTTGACAACGTTCGGGGCGGTACACATCGGCATCGCCACACAGACCGACGACGGGTTACGCGTCGCGGTCGTGCGCCACGCAGAGCAACGCGCCGTCGCTGACCTCGCCGCTGAGATCGGCCGAGTGACAGGCCTCGCCCGCGACGGATCCGCAACACGTGCCGATCTCAGCGGCTCTACGATCACGATCACATCGCTCGGAGCAATCGGTGGGATCGCGACCACCCCGATCCTCAATCCACCCGAAGTCGCCATCGTCGGAGTCAACAAAATGGAGACGCGTCCCGTGTGGCGCGATGGCACATTCCAGCCTCGTCAGAAGCTCAATCTGTCGTCGAGCTTCGACCACCGGATGGTCGATGGTTGGGTTGCAGCGACTTTTGTTCAGCACATCAAACGTTCGCTTGAAACTCCTGCGCTGCTCTTCGTCGACTGACCGGTCTGGCTGCCGCGGGCGATGCGGCGTGCCTTGTGTCCGGTTTCGGAGACCTCAACCAGCCGAAGAGGCTGTCACCCAATAACTTGAGCAGTCATGAAACCTGGGGTCCTCTGTATGCGCAGATGATTTAGCCCCACTTTGAACTGTGATGCTCGGGCGGGTGGGAGAAAGTCAGCTTGACATTCCCTAAAATATTCTACATTATGTGCGTTGTAAAGTAATGAACGGGAACCGATGAACTCTTTTCTGGCCCGAGGTAGTTTATGAGTGGCGGAGCGGATGGAAGATCGAGTAGCAGGCATCATCGAAGAGTGGAATAATTTCCGACCTGATGTCGACACGTCCGCGTTGGGGATTGTCCTGCGGGTAATGCGTGCAGCGCATCATCTTCAGTTGAAACTGGACCCCGTCGCTGCCGCGTACGGTTTGAGTCACCACGGTGACCTCGACGCTTTGTTGGAGCTGTACCGGGCCGACTCAGAACGTGGTCTCACGCCGACCGAACTTGGAAAGGCCGCATTGCTGACTGCTGGAGGGATGACGGTTCGCCTTCAACGAATCGAAAAGTCCGGGCTGATCAGCCGAAATCCCAACCCGGACGATGGCCGCGGGGTCCTGGTCCGCCTGACCCAGGCCGGAATCGACTTGATCGAACACGCACTTCCGCACATGCTCAGCGCTCAAGCCGCCAGCGTTGACGGTCTCACTCAGACCGAGAACGATCAACTGGCTGATCTGCTGCGGACTTTGCTCACGGACCTCGGAGACGTTCCCCCATTCCAGCCACCGAAGTCAGTGGTAGCCAGTAGCAATTAAACCCAATGCCGTTCAGTTAGGTGGTCGGATGGTGGTGGTGGGTGGTCCGGTTGGTTGTGGCCAGTCGGTGTGTCGTGCTCGTTTGATGTGCCACTTGGAGTACTTGCGTTTGATCAGTC
>NZ_JBDNIJ010000352.1:0-3627 GCF_041688325.1 Ilumatobacter sp. | reverse complement strand
CGTGCTGCTGTCTGCACGCGGACCAGACGGCAAGCTCTCGATCTCTTACCGCGATGTCGCCGACCGCCACATCGACATGGTTCACGACGGCACCTCCATCCCTGTTGTGGCGCTCGATGATCTCCTCGCGATGAAGATGTCTGTCGGGCGACCCCACGACCTCGAAACCGTGACCGAACTCCTCGATATTCATGGTCTCCAGCCCACCGGCGTTGGTCGGATCCTGGATGAATGGGCAGCGCGACGGACGGTATCGAACGACGAACCCCCCGTCGCTGACCTTGGCATCGACATCTAGGCCGTCGGCTCGACCCGATGATCAGCGAGCCAGACCTCAATGTCCTCCGGATCGAACCGAACGAACTTGCCTACTTTGTGAAAGGGCGCCCGCCGCTCGGAGACGAGGCGACGGACGAACCGCTCACTCGTCCCGAGCCGATCGGCAAGTTCCAGCACGCCGAGCAAACGAAGAGCTCTCACGTCATCGCGCTCGCGGGCGATCGTTCGCTTCGATCCTTGCGTTGTGCTGCCTTGGACGGGCGGCTCCCAATTGTTGGTGATGTCTCAACGAAGGCCTCAGGAACCCGGAGGCGTTACAAAGGACTGCATCTGCGTTGGTCGTGAGACGTTGGCCACGCCCCCGAACGCCGATGTTTGAATCCCCCCGTTCCGCCAATCATAGGTGCTCTGATCAGGTGTTACGTGGGTAAGTCGCCTTCGAAAACTGGGCTATCCTGGCCTATCTGTCGGAGGCCGATGAGCTTTCGGGGGCCATCGGGCCGTCTATCTCACCTCCCGGAGGGCGGGCCGTTCCCAACTCGGGACCTCTTCGTTCCACGCGATTACCGAACTGACGATGACCAGCGTCGTCGTCGCAGCGACGACCGCAGACAGACGGCGGGTCGAATCCCGTGGCAGATGACGAGTTCGATGATCGGCCGGTGATCACGCTCTCAATCATCAGGATTCATCCCAACGAGAACACCCAGATTGCGCTCGATTCGGCAAGGAGCCCGCTCGCCATCGCGTTTGAGCAAGACGGCAATTTGGCGCGAGGGGAGAAGGCCTCACTGTTCGTGCCGACGAGATCCGTGAGGACAGCACGAGATGATCGCGATCCTTACACTCGCTGTCCGCGCTCGGGGTCCCGACAGCCAAGGGCGTTCGATGATCTACTCCCACCCGGCCTTCTGATGTGGTACCGAGGATGCCCTGAACCAACTCAGCTGAGGCTTGCGCCGTGGACCCGCATCGACGATGCGCTTTCAATCCGGCGAGTCGGCGCTCCGCGTGAGGACTTCTGCGACGGATTGGATTGCGGTGAGCGTCGTGGCCTCATGGTTCGTGTGGTAATCGGTGGTGGGAACCTGCAGCGTCGAGCCCGTGACTCGGCCCCCAGTTTCTGCCACCACACGCCCGAGTTCGGTACGACCGAGCGACCTTCCTGCATCTGCGAGGTACCGGTCTTTCCACACGACTCTCACTCCGGCTCCGTCGGCTGCTTCAGCAAGCCGCCCGGTGGCGTTCATGTCGAACGTCGCTCCGGCATCGGCGCCGCGCAGCACGACGACGCCGGACGTTGCTGGCTCTGGGTTGTCGAACGGGCTGGTGTCGAGGACGATCAGGCGCGACGTCGGTTCACCGAACCAAGATGCCAGAGCCCGCCAGCTGCGGCCCGCTTCTTCGCCCAGGGTGAAGATGACCGTTGCATCAAAGCCGTGTTCGATGAGCTCCATAGCGAGCGCGACGCAGATCGTGTTGTCGATCTGACCTCGGAGCCATCCTCCCGTCATCGTTCCGGCGCTCTTGAACGCAACCGGAGTTCCGGGCGCAACGTCGGTGAATTCGTGTGCGACGACATCAAGCCCAGCGCCTCGCCCGCAATGGTCGGAATGGCTGATCGTTGCCTCGGCCAGCGAGTCCCCAGGAGCGGAGTCGTACGCGTAGACGATTTCACCGACTGATCTCCGACAGATCGCTGCAGCAAGCGATGGCGCAGGCAAGCGGCCGGCAAGCGCACTCGCTGCATGTCCTAGTCGTCCTTGCTCCCTGGGCACGAAACCGTGCCGGTCGATGTGCACGGAGATGACCGCTGGCCCTCCGACCGCGACCAGGAGTGACGGATGCCGCTCGACCCTGCGACCCAACGTGGCGAGCTCGTCGTGGAGGAGATCGACGAATGGTTCTTCGAACCCGACCACAGCGGGGGCAGTGAGGTAGCGCAAGGTTCGATGGGCCACCGACGCTGCATCGATCATGCAACGAGACGCCAAAATCGGGCTACTGCGGAGCCACATGTGGTCAGTGCCATTGCCCCCACCAAGTTGCGCCCACTCCCGCAATCATGTCGGGTGGTGGTGGCCAAGCAGTGGCAGTGCGTGTGGCTGTCCGTTGGCCAGCCACTGCACCGTGCCGGCACGCGCCCGCTCGATCAGCGATGCGCTTTGGCTGAAGTCCATTGGCGTGACCGTGATCGGACACGGTGGTGGGATCAAGTGCACCGGTACCGGATAGGTCCGCAGCGCCGTCTCGCGTTCGAGCCGTTGTTGGACGAGCAGCGTCACTCCATGCAGCGCCATCGCGATCGCGCTCTTCGGGGCGGTCGGAAGCGCACACGAGTAGCCGGTCGACAGCACCCACACATCGGTCGCTCCGGCCTCGATCGCCTGCGTGATCGGGGTGTTGTTGACGATGCCGCCGTCGAGGAACGTCCGGCCGTCGATCACGACCGGCGGAAAGATCCCCGGGATCGCAGCACTGGCGAGTATCGCCTCGATTGCGGGTCCGTGTCGGAGCCGAACTTCGGCGCCTGTTGACACCTCGGTCACGATCACCGACAGAGGAATGGGGAAATCCTCGAGCGCCGCGAACGTGATGTTGCGCTTGAGCAGGCGACGCAAGCCAGAGTTCGAAACGAGGTTCGCACTGCGACCCGAGAACCCTCGCCAACCGGCCAGCGGATACAACGGGAAGATGTCACGGGCGCGCATCGAACGCCACAGCTCTGTCAACCCGCTGATCGGGCGTTCTGCTGCGAGCCAGGCTCCGTTCACGGCGCCCACCGACGACCCGACAATCATGTCTGGCCGGATCCCGTGATCGAACAATGCTGCGGCCATGCCAACCTGAATGGCACCCAGGCTGGCACCACCGGACAACACAAACGCCGTCGTCATGGCCGGCTCATTCGGCTACCCAATGGTTGCTCCGTTCCAGGATCGGGCCACGTGTCCAAGAGGATCGTCGATCGAATCGTCTGCAGTGTCCGGCGCATGTCGACCAGGCAGCACTTCCTAGACGGGTTGAGCTGTTCGCAGCGGCACTCGCCAGCTGCAACCGCATCTTTGACAGCGTGGTCGGCCGTGCTCACTCCGCAGTTCGCAGCGAGGTCTTCAGCGAGCGAGAACGCCGTACGACCGAAGCAGTAGCAGACTGGCGTTTGCTTGTCGGTCCCTTTGTGCCCGACTCGTGTGACCAGTTCATGCTCGCCGACGACATCATCGCAAAGGTAGAACACGACTGCGCAGCCCGGCGTCGCACAGTGGCGCCAGTCGCCGCAGCGAGCTGCCGGTCGGTGAGCGCGAACGAGCAACGCACCGACGACGCCACTCCTGGCGCTGCACGATG
>NZ_JBDNIJ010000351.1:0-3553 GCF_041688325.1 Ilumatobacter sp. | reverse complement strand
GGCGAAACCGATCAGGCCAACTCGATGCCGCTGTGCGGATCCCATGACCGCCGAAAACATTCCGAACAGTTGCGGGGTCGACGTGACCGACACGGCCGCATCCACCTGATCAGGCCTGACGGAAGTGTGATCAAACCGTTGCACGCACGCGATCCCGATTGGGCCGACACCGAACGGGCCACTGATGATGCTGATGTTGGGCAGGCGTGTCCGACGACAATCGATGCGGCTGGTCGAACGCGCTACCGGATGCCAACAACAGCCGAACTCGGCTGGTCAGTCCTGCACATCGACCTCGCCGCCTAACGGGTCAAACCCACCGTTGTCTGCCCGGCTGATCACGACGGCGTGACGAAGTCGGCGACGACGCCGCAGTGATCGCTCGCCCACACCAGTTCGCCATCAACATCGACCGGGCCGGTCGCAACGTTCCACGCGCGAGTCGGGTTGCCGAAGGGCTTCGGCCGAGGCCACGACACGAGCAGATAGTCGAGGCGGCGGTTCGGCCAGGCGCTGTCGGCCGAGTACGGATTCTCTGCTCGCCACGTGTGGCCCGGGCCAGTGCCGACCTGCTCCCACACGTCGCTGAACACGATCCCTGGCACGCCCGCCGAGCGGCCCGTCAGTACACGGATCTCGTCGGTGTCGGGTACCGCGTTCAGGTCGGCGCCGACGATCAGCGGGAGGTCGTTCGACGGGTCACCACGCCACTCGATGCCGAGTTCGAGCAATCGTCGGACCTGGAGTTGACGGGCGGCCGATGCGTCGAAACGATGGTCGATGTGCGTCGATGCGAACGGCCAAGCGCCCCACGGCGTGTCGACGCGCGCCGCGACGATGCGACGATGTCCGTCGGTTCCTGCGGCGTTGGGAATGGGGAGTGAGGCAACACGTTCGAGAGGCCAGCGCGAGAGGATCGCGTTGCCAAACGATTCGCCATTCCAGAGCACGGGGTCGGTCCGCACAGCGTGCATGCCAAGGGCAGCAGCGATCTCGTCAGCAACGTCACGCTCGTCGTTCGACCACACCTCTTGCAGGCACAACACGTCGGCGTCGACCTGGCGCATCGTGTCGATCATCGCCGGGAGGCGCTGTTCGAACGGCCCGAACCGCCACCACAGATTCCACGTCATCACACGCATCGTCGGGGCCAGCTTCGTCACGGCCACATCATGTCGCACACAACGGGTTGGAGCATGGTCGGTACTCCCAGGTCGGTACTCTCAAGAGGGTGGGAACGAGCCGGTGGTCGATCGAGCAGGTCGAATCAGTCGCGCCATCGGCGGCAGCGATCACCGCGGCCCAACCGCTGGCCTCGCCCGCCCGGTGGACCGGCCTCGGTGCCGACGATGCAGCGTTGTGGGGATCGTGCCAGGGGAGCGGGTCTGAGCCGTACGACACGATGGTCGACCATCAGCATGTGAGCTTCACGTGTACCTGCCCGAGCCGCAAGACGCCCTGTAAACATGGCCTGGCGCTGCTGCTGCTGTGGGTTCGTGACCAGGTCGTCGACACGCCTCCGCCGGCGCATGTCAGTAGCTGGATCAATCGTCGGTCGGCCAAGCGGACAGCGTCGTCGCGCTCAACTGATGTCGGCAGCGCCAGCAGCCATTCAGCACCAGAAGCGGCACCAGAAGCGGCTGGATCCGAGACGGTCGATGCCGGTGATGTCATCGGCGAGAGCAAACCAACGCCACCCATGCCGCAGCCCGATCGCAACACGGCTCGCAACGATCGTGTCCAACGAATGCATGGCGGGCTAACAGAACTTGATCGCTGGCTTGACGACCGGATCCGCACCGGGCTGGCCGACCCGTCGCTCGCACGTTACGCAACCTGGGACGACCTCGCAGCTCGACTGGTCGACGCCCAGGCTGGCAGCCTCGCCAACCGCATCCGTCGCCTCGCCGGCCTCGTCGGAGCGTCGCCCGGCTGGCACGATGACGTGCTCGCCGAACTGGGCCTCCTCCACCTGCTGTCGCAGGCCGGTCGTCACCTCGGCTCGCTGCCCGGACCGCTTGCCGATGCCGTTGCCACGGCGGTCGGCTGGCAGGTCAAGCAAGCCGATGTCCTCGCTGGCGTGCCAGACACTGACCACTGGGTCGTGGCCGGGCGGAGCGACGTGCGCGAGGACCGCATCGAAGTCCGTCGTCATTGGTTGCGCGGAACATCGTCGGGTCAGTGGGCGCTGTGTCTGTCGTTCGCTGCGTACCAGCAGAGCCTCGACACGTCGCTGAGGGTGGGGACCTCGCTCCATGCCGACCTGCATCGCTACCCTGGGCCCGCACTGCGATCGCTTGTCGGTGCCCGATATGCATTGCCGGTCGACCCGGTCACACCGCCGTCGCAGACGATCGCCGAAGGCTGCAATGAGGTCGGCTCGATGCTCGTCGCTGAACCCTGGCTCGATCGGCTTCCCGTCACGATCAGGGCACGTCTTGCCAGGTCAGGCGAGGTATGGGCGCTCGCTGATGCAACCGGCAGCCTGCCGGTTCTCAATGCGGGTACACGTCAATTCGATGCTGGCCTTGCCATGCTGCTCGCAGTGTCGGAGGGTCGCGAGGTCGACCTCACCGTGGAGTGGACGCCGCACGGAGTCGTGCCACTTTCCATCCACCTACCCGACCGGACCATCGACGTTGGGCCCCGTGCGAACACGTCGTTCGTGAGCGCAGCATGAAATCAGTCGATGAGCACTGGCAGGCGCTGGTCACCACGGCACTGCTGGGTACCGACCGACGCGAGCCGCCCGAGGCTCCTCAGCTGATCGCCGATCTGGTCGCCGACACGGCACGGACCACGGCGTCTGAACGGATGCTCGCGCAGGTTGCTGCAACCACAGCGGTGCGGCGTGCCGGCGTGATCCCTGGGCCACCGCTCGACGAGTTGGCGATGCCAGATGGCGACGATCGGCAGCCCTGTGTGCCGGCTGCGGTCGATCGCTGGCATCACATCACCGCATCGTGGCCTGTGCTCGAAGACGAATGGATATTGACCCTCGTGACCGCAGGCTGGCGCATCGCTCCGGAGTTGCTACCGGCGATGCTCATGCGGCACCGATCGGACCCGGTGCGTCGCACGCGTGTCATGGTCGGCGCTGGATCGACCGGCCGCTGGCTCGTTGGGCACGTCCCCGACCTCGCGGCCCGCCACCCGAACGCCACGGTCACACCCGAAGCGCTTGCCGAACTGCCAGAACTTCCAATCGCGCCCGAACTCGCCCAGCTCGTTAACCGGCCAGGGGCCGAAAGCGGAGGCGTGCTCGCTCAGTCGCTCGAAGACGGCACGCTTGGCCATCCGCACCGCGCCATGCTGATCAACTTGGTCGCTCGGGTGCGGGCCGATGCACTGCTCGACATCGCCGACATCTTGGGTGCCGTCGACTCGATCTCACCCGGTTACGGACTCGCCACTGTGCTTGGCGACCTGGCAACGACTCGGCACCGCATGCTCGACGAACTGTCGACCTGATCAGCCAGAGTGTTCAGCCAGAGTGTTCAGCCAGAGTGTTCAGCCAGAGTGTTCAGCCAGAGTGTTCAGCCAGAGTGTTCAG
>NZ_JBDNIJ010000350.1:0-1799 GCF_041688325.1 Ilumatobacter sp. | reverse complement strand
CGTCCCATCGGTAGGCGACGAGGTCGCCGCCCTTCACGGCGCTGAAGTCGACGCATGCCGTGTTTGACGTGCTCGGCTTGTCGTCGTTGTCGGTGAACCAGTAGTGACCGAACAGGACGGGTGGAGCGTCGACGGGATACGGCGGCACCGATCCGGCGATGTCGGTGAGCGGTGTCTGCGGGAGTTCGTCGACACGTTCGCCGTGGGGGTCCAAGAGTGGCCATGACGGGTCGAGCCGCACGATGTCGCGCAGGGTCGTGGCGTCGGTCTTCCACCAAGCGACCCGACCGTTGGTGCGGTTGTGGCCGTCCTTGTCCGTGTACGAGTAGCCGCCCAACCCGACCTCGGGCCCCTTGAGTACGGTCTCGATCGCCAGGTAGCTCGCATGACCCTTCGTGGTTCCGTCGCGGATGAGTTGGTCGGTCAGCCCGCCGTGGGCGCCAACGTGTCCGCGGAGGTGCTCGATCGAGTCGTCGTGCCAGCAGGCGTGGACCACTCGGACACCCCCGAGGTCGAGCCAGAGTGGCCGCGACGTGAACCAGTCGAGGATGCTGCGATGTGTTGCCGACCCGAACTCGACGGCATCGACGAATGCCTGGTGTTGCCCGCGGTTCTTGGCGCTGTGTGGCCGACACCACTCGGTGTCGTCGGCATTGCGTGTGGCGAACGCGACGGCGTTGAATTCGTGGTTGCCGATGACCATCTGGGCAGTGCCGTGTTCGACCATCGCTCGCGGGATCGCGACCGATTCGAGCTGGGACACACCCCGATCGATGAGGTCGCCAACGAACACGACCTGTCGCTGTGCAGCGTGCCGGTAGGCGCCGCCGCTGTGGGTATACCCAAGCTTCTTCAGCAGCGTGGTGAGCTTGTCGGCGCAGCCGTGCACATCGCCGATGATGTCGTATCCGGTCACCCGCAAAGTATGTCACTGGGTTGGTCGGGCTGAGAACGGACCGCCCCACGTACGGAGTTGATTGGCCACCTCAACTGAGCGTTGGCGTCGGTGTCGAGGATCCGATCTCATCTCGTTCGATTCCGTCGGAATTGACTTCTCTGCGTCGCCGCCTTCGTCGTATTCTCGTTGATATGCCGACTCGGAGCGTGCCCGCGTGAAGCGTTCCACGATGTTGATCGGTTGCAGTGTGGCTGCAGCCACATTGGCGGCCACGTTCCAGTTTGCAGGCGGGTTGGGCGGCGACGCTCCGGCTTCTGGTGGTGCCGCCGTCGCCTCGACAGCGCCGCCATCGTTCAGCGCCGCCCCAGCGACCAGCACCACGACATCATCGCCGGTCCAGACCGCGGTCCCGGTACCGGTGCCGGCGGCTCCGCCCACTTCGACAGTCCCTGAAACATCAGTTGCGCGAACTGCCGACACCGCTGCCTCAACCGCTACCGACACCACTACCTCAAATTCGCCGACGGCTGACTCGCTGCAAGAGGTGCTGGCGGTGTTGAGCGGCCTGACTGTTGCCGACCCCGATCCGGGTCGCGAGCGCTATGACCGCGCGACGTATCAGCCAAATGGTTGGGCGGATCTCGACGGGGACTGCATCTCTGGACGGCACGAGGTACTCATCACACAGTCGGCGATCCCGGTGCAGATGAGTTCGTCAGGATGCTTTGTTGAAACCGGGTCCTGGACCGACCCGTACACGGGCATCGTGGTGACGGCGGCGAGTGACATCACGATTGACCACGTTGTACCGCTGAGTGAGGCGCACCGTGCTGGGGGATGGCTGTGGGATTCGGCAACAAGGATCGCCTTCTCGAACGACGAGACACCGGGCATGCTGCTG
>NZ_JBDNIJ010000349.1:0-14470 GCF_041688325.1 Ilumatobacter sp. | reverse complement strand
ACACGCCGCCGACCCCTCCGGCCGCGTCGACGACATCGACCAGCACGACGGCATCGGTGCGACCGACGACGACGGTGCGACCGACGACGACGACGACGACCACCACAACGACGGTCCCTGTCCCGACAACGATCCTCGAGAACGCCGTGCCGGTCTGGGAGCCCTACGAACCGCTCGCCGCGCTCATCGGCCTCGCTGCACTCACCGGCGAGCCCGTCGAGCAAGACATCGCCAACCGGTCGATCGTGGCAGTCAAGATCGACAACTATGCGCGAGCGCGGCCCCAGTGGGGTCTCGATCAGGCCGACGTCATTTTCGAAGAGAACGTCGAAGGGGTCACGCGATTCGTCGCGCTGTTCCAGACACAACTGCCCGACCGGGTTGGGCCCATTCGCTCGGCGCGCACCGGCGATCTCGACGTCTTGGCCTCAATGAACCGGCCGATCCTGGCCTGGTCCGGTGGTAACAGAGGCGTGACGAATTGGATCGAATCGGCGGATCGATCAGGGGTCCTTGTCAACTTCAGCGCACAGAAGAACCCCTGTTACAACCGCGACTCGAGCCGCTCCGCCCCGCACAATCTGCAACTGAACCCCACGTGCGCCATCGAGAATGCCCCGACGGCTGGCCCGGCCCGCCAGCTGTGGGGGATCGACGCATCGTGGACCGTACCCGCCGACCTTGGTGCGGTTCCCAGCCCGGCGTTCAACGTGCCCATGGACGGTGTGTCCGTCGACTGGGCGTGGGACGCGGATTCCCAGAAATACCTCCGGTCCCAAAATGGCAATCGGCACCTCGCGGCGTCGGGCAACCAGATCGGTGTCGACAACGTGGTCGAGATGTTTGTCTTCCACGCTGTCTCTCCGGTCGACGCACGATCGCCAAACCCGGTGACGATCGGCCGCGGCCCGGCAACGGTGCATCGCGATGGAATCCGCATCCCTGCGACATGGGCCCGGAATAGTGCGTATGAACCGTTCGCGCTTATCGATGCGAACAACGAGGCGATTCTGCTCGATACCGGCTCGACCTTCGTCGAACTGGTTCGCGATCGCCCCCGCTGATGAGTCGGGCCGGACGTACCGGCCCGCGGCCACCCGCCGGCCCCGCCTGAGAATCAGGTGGCGACGATGGGGTCGAGCCTGAGCTCGGGTTCGTTCTGCTCGATGCGCTGCAGGGCGTACTTGTTCTCGAACAAGGCGACCAGGTCGCCGCTGAAACGAGCGAGGATGCGGACGCCGGGCTTCTGGCGGAGCACCTCGGCCGACTCCTTGTCGGTCACGCGAATCGCCTGGTACGGCGCCGGCGAGATTTCGATCGGGGCGTTGAACTCGAACTCGAGTCGGTTGGCGAACACATCGAACTGGAGCTGTCCGACTGCGGCCAGAACAGGTGAGGCATCGCCCCAGTCTGGGTCTTTCAGGACCTGAACGACGCCTTCTTCGTTGAGCTGCGCGAGGCCCTTGCGGAACTGCTTCGACTTGGCGGTGTCGACCGGCCGTGCCGTGGCGAACACTTCAGGTGCGAACGACGGGATCGGCGGGAACTTGACCTTTGGGCCAGTTTCGTCAAACAGCGAGTCGCCGATGTTGAGGCCGGTTGCGTTCACAAGCCCAACGACGTCGCCGGGGAATGCTTCGTCAACGGTCGTTCGCTCAGCACCGAATACCGTGGAGGCGTACTTCGTGGCGAATGGCCTACCGGTGCGTTCGCAGGTCATGACCATGCCGCGGTCGAACTTGCCCGAACAGATACGTGCAAAGGCGATTCGGTCGCGGTGGTTTTTGTCCATGTTGGCCTGGACCTTGAACACGAACGCCGACACGGCAGTATCGAGTCCGCGAGGCTCGTCGTTGATGTCGAGACGTGGCAGCGGGGCTGGTGCCAGGTCGACGATTGCGTCGAGCAGGTGGCGGACACCGAAGTTTGTCAGCGCAGAACCGGCGAATACCGGAGTCGACTCACCGGCGAGGAACGACGGGAGGTCGACGTTCGCCCCAATCGCGTCGAGCAGGCTGCTCTCTTCGGCGGCCTTGTCCCACTCTTTGCCCTCTTCGGCTGCGGCGCGCTCGGCGTCGACTTCTTCTTCGGGGGCAATTTTGGAACCGCGAGCGGTGCGGGTGAACCGGGTGAACACGTCGGTCCGACGATCGATCACGCCGCGCAGGTCACCGAACGAGCCAACCGGCCATGTGGCTGGAGTCGGTCGGAGGCCGATTTGGGTTTCGATCATGTCGAGGAGTTCGAGCGGTTCGAGGCCGGGCCGGTCGAGCTTGTTCAGGAACGTGATGACCGGGAGCTTCTGAGTGCGACAGACTTCGAACAGCTTGAGTGTCTGGGGCTCGATGCCCTTTGCCGAGTCGAGCACCATCACGACGGCGTCGACTGCTGACAGCACGCGATACGTGTCTTCGGAGAAGTCGCGGTGGCCCGGAGTGTCGAGCAGGTTGAATTCATGCTGCCGGTACGGGAAGTTCAGGGCCGTCGACGTGATCGAGATACCACGCTTTTGCTCCATGTCCATCCAGTCGGACGTGGCTGAGCGGCGACCCTCGTGAGCTTTGACCGCGCCGCCCGAGGTGATCGCGCCTGCATACAGAAGAAACTTCTCGGTGAGCGTGGTCTTGCCCGCGTCAGGGTGGCTGATGATGGCAAACGTTCGGCGACGTTTTGCTTCGGTCAACACCTGATCAGACACGGTCGCCCACGCTAGCGGCGCGCCACCGAAGCGGGAGCCAAGGTTCTTGCTCCGCCGTTCTTCGCGGTTCTTCGCGGTTCTCGGCGGTGGAGACGCAGATCGAGTGGATCACAGTATTTTGATGGGTAAGTATCTCGGTGTGTTCGACGACGTTGCTTCCGTGCCCAGCCTTCCTGTCGGCCATGCCGCTGCCCGTGAGGTGCTCGCGAAGGCGTCGCGTGTGGTCGTGTTGACTGGTGCGGGCATCTCGACCGACTCAGGGATACCTGACTTCCGCGGCCCGAACGGCCTGTGGACGAAAAACCCGTCAGCCGAAAAGGCATCGAAACTCCACAATTATCTCAACGAGCCGGAGGTGCGACAGGCGGCCTGGCAGAGCCGACTGACGACCCCGGCCTGGACGGCTCAGCCGAACCGTGGCCATGCTGCAATCCTTGAGATCGAGCAGCGGGGTCAGCTGCACGGCCTCATCACGCAGAACATCGACGGTCTGCATCAGAAGGCCGGTAACGATCCGGCCAAGGTGATCGAGGTGCATGGCACGGTGTGGTTTACGCGCTGTTGGGAATGCAAGGATCAGCGGCCAATGGAGCAGAGCCTCGAACGAGTACGCGCTGGCGAGGTCGATCCGTCGTGCCTGGCGTGCGGTGGCATCTTGAAGAGCGACACCATCAGCTTCGGTCAGGCACTTGTGCCCGAAGTGATCGACCGTGCATTACAGATGAGCGAAGAGTCCGATGTGCTGCTTGCTGTCGGTTCGACACTCAGCGTGTTCCCGGCCGCCAACTGCGTTCCGAGAGCCAAGGCGAACGGCGCAACGGTGATCATCGTCAACGGGGACGAAACCGGAATGGACCGCTACGGCGACCATCTCCTCATCGGCCAGATCGGCGAAATTCTGCCAGCCCTGGTGCGCTGACTCAGGCCTTTGCGCGGCTGGCGAGGAATGCGCCGCTGATGACGAGCCCGATGCCGACAACAGCAATGGGAGCGACCGTGTCACCGCGAAAAGCCGTGCCGAGGGCGAGTGAGACCACCGGAATGAGGTAGGTGATGAAGGAGGCCCGAGTCGAACCAACACGTCCAACGAGCGTGCCCATGATGGCGAACGCGATGCCCGTCCCGAACACGCCGAGTAGGAGCACGGCGATGAGTGGGCCGACTTCCCACTCGGCGCTTCGAATGTCCCAGAGGCCATAGGGGGTTGTCCACAGTGTTGCGAGCGCGAGCATGCGCGCCATCAGGGGCAGCGAGCCGTACTTGCGTTGGAGGGGCGCAGCGAGGTTGATGGCGAAGCCGTAACACACCGTTGCGCCGAGCACCATGAAGACCCCAGAAGCGGCGTTCGAACCGTCGCCGACGGACGGTGCGCTGATCAATGCGATGCCGACGAAGCCGACGACGAGGCCAAGCAGCAGTGGTCCGTGGGCGCGTTGTCGAAGCAGTACGGCGGCCACGGTGGCCGCGAAGATTGGTGTTGCGCCGTTCAGGAGTCCGGTGACCGACGAGTTGATGTGCTGCTCCGCGATCGGGAAGAGCGTGAATGGGATGGCGACCCAAATCACCGAAAGGAGGAGCAGCTTGGCCCTGTCGTCGGGCTCGATCTGCATGTCGGTGACCGCGCGGCCAACCCGCGTCGTGATCGACCGGGGGAGTGCCCACAGTGCCGCCGCGCCCGAACCGACGCGCAATAGCGTGATCAGGCCCGGCGGAAGCGCATCGAGGCCGATGTCGATGAAGACGAACGACGATCCCCAGATTGCAGCAACCGAGACGAAGAGCGCCCAGTCCTGCGGGGTGAACTGGCCATCGTTCGAAGCAGCGGTCGCCGTGAACATTTTCTGAGAGGTAGTGGGGGCGTTACTCACAGCGGCACGCTAACGAGCGGCGAACCCGATAATCGGCGCGTTTCGGACACGTCCGGCTGACCGGTGGCAGCGGGGAATGGCGACAGCCCAGAGTTGGTTACATCAGGCCCCCCACTCGATACCCGACCTGATTGGTAGGCTTTTCGCCATGGCAACGTTCCGCGACCTTCTCTCGGCTGCAAAGTCTGAGATCACCGAAGTTGATACCGAGGGCGCTGCGACAGCGATCGCGGCTGGCGCGATCGTCCTTGATGTCCGTGAGCCCGACGAGTACGAGGAAGGCGCCCTGCTCGGTGCCATCCACATCCCGCGTGGTCACCTCGAAGCGCAAATCGAGGGTCGCATCATCGACAAGGAATCGCCGATCGTGGCCTACTGCGCCGGAGGTGTTCGGTCGGCCTTTGCCGCCAAGACGCTCGCCGAACTCGGCTACACGAACGTGCTCTCGATGGAGGGTGGCTATGGCCGCTGGAAAGACGAGGGCCGCGAGTGGAAGGCGCCGGTGTCGCTCACACCCGAGCAGAACAACCGCTACAAGCGCCACCTGTTGCTGCCTGAAGTCGGCACTGCCGGTCAGGTCAAGTTGCTCGATGCAAAGGTCTTGATGCTCGGTGCGGGCGGCCTCGGCTCACCTGCAGCGATGTACCTCGCAGCCGCCGGCGTCGGCACGATCGGTATTGTTGACATGGACGACGTCGACGCGTCGAACCTGCAGCGTCAGATTTTGCACAACATCGATCGCATCGGCGACCGCAAGGTCGATTCCGCCAAGAAGACGCTCACGATGCTCAACCCTGACGTCAACGTCGTCACGTACGACACACGGCTCGATGCGTCGAACATCATGGACATCCTCGAGGGCTACGACATTGTCGTCGACGGTGCGGACAACTTCCCGAGCCGTTACCTCCTGAATGATGCCAGCGTCAAGCTCGGTATCCCGGTCGTACACGGCTCGATCTTCCGCTTCGAAGGCATGGTCAGCGTGTTCCACCCGACCAAAGGCCCGACGTATCGGGACATGGTCCCCGAGCCTCCTCCCGCTGAGCTTGCGCCCTCGTGTGCCGAGGCAGGCGTGCTCGGCGTGCTGCCGGGCATTATCGGCTCGATCCAGGCGCTCGAAACCATCAAGGTCATTCTCGATCTCGGCGAGCCGCTGATTGGTCGCATCCTGACGGTCGACACGAGCGATATGGAGTTCCGCGTCTTCAACTTGAAGTCGAACCCTGAGAACGAAGTGACCTACGAGAACCGTGATCGTATTCAGATCAAGGAACTCGACGGGCTCTGCGCACCGGGCCTCAGCTGATCACGGTGGGCTGATCGCGGTCGGTTGATCGCGGTCGGCTGATCGCGGTCGGTTGACCGCGGTGAGTTGCATGCGATGGCACTACGTTTGGGTCATGGGTATCAACGTGGTCGAGTCCGGACAAGCGTGCGGAGCAACGGTGACCGGGGTCGACCTCACCGCACCGCTTGACACTCAAACGGTTGCCGAAATTCGAGCTGCATGGCTGGAGCATCACGTCCTCGCTTTTCCAGAGCAACCGATGAGCGACGATGATCTCGAACGGTTCACGCTTGCTTTCGGCGGTTTCGGTGATGATCCATTCATTGCGCCGATCGCTGGGCGTGACCACGTCATCGCAGTCGAACGTCGTGCCGACGAAACGGCACCGCTGTTTGCTGAGAATTGGCACAGCGACTGGAGCTTCCAGGCCACACCGCCCTCTGGGACGTGTCTATTTGGAGTGCAGATTCCTCCGATGGGTGGCGACACGCTGTACGTGAACCAGCATGCTGCACTTGACGCAATGCCGGATGATCTTCGGGCTCGGCTCGCCGGGAAGATGGCGGTGCACTCGGCCCGTGGCGGTTACGCACCCGACGGGACGTACGGGTCTGACGATCAGGCCACGGACCGGAGCATGGACATCCGGCCGTCCAATGAGGCAATGGCCACCCAGCTGCACCCGATCATCCGGGAACATCCCGAAACTGGACGGCTCGGGATCTTCAGCTGCATCGGTTACATCATCGGCATCGATGGCATGGCCGACGACGCAGCACGCGAGCTGCTCGCTGAGCTGTACGTGTGGCAGACCCGCGACGAGTTTCAGTACCGCCACGTGTGGCAACAGGACATGCTGACGATGTGGGATAACCGCTCGGTGTTGCACAGAGCCACTGGGGGCTATGACGGTCATCACCGTCTCCTGCATCGCACCACCATCGCCGGCTGAGGCGATCTGGACGAAGATCTCGTGCCGTGTCAGGCAACGTTTGGGTGACCCTGACCGTACTTCGAAGAAGCTGTTACGCGGGTAATTTTCGGTTCGTGAGAAGACGGTCGGCCGTGATCCGAATGCCGGTTCACGAGCGGGGGTTATCTGTTCCGGGGCGAACGTTATGAGCGGCCCAGTTCGTCTTTGTATGCGTGTCCCTATGTCGACCCTCGCAGAGGGAGGCGCTGGTGCCCCGCACTCGATTTCCGTTGTCAGGTGGAGATGACGATTTTGCCGTCGATGACTTCGCCGTCCTTGTCGATAGCTGAAATCGTGAAGTTGAAATCAGCGTCGGCAAAGCCCGACATGAAGCCAAGCGCACCGTCTTCTGGCATCAACATTCCATCTTGGTCGACTTCGTACATCGAGCTGGAACCTTCAACTTCGGCAGCTGAAATCGACACTTGCGACCCAGCTTCAAGGCCACGACCGTTGAACGTGATTGCCCCGTTTGCGCTGACTGCGCACACTTCGCCGACTTCGCTGGACAGGCATTCGGTCGTCGTACTACTTCCGCACCCAGAGACTGCGAGCGCGATGATCGCCGTCGCCGCACTGATGACGTGATTTTGCATTGGGCGAGCATGCCACCAACTTGGTCCGCTCGTCAGCGCGCCCAGCGGGAGAAGATGAAGTCAGGGAACGGCCATATCTCGCGATGCTGCACCGTGGCCGGCCCACGCGCGATCGGGCACTTCTTCCGACCCCTCCCGCCCGATCTTGCGGGATGAGCGGCACGTCGCAGAACGGGCAAACGCTGCATGACTCGGCATGAGATCGTCCAGCATCTTGCTCAATGAGGAGTTCCCGCAACGCCGCAATCGGGCGATCTGGTCGATCTCGGTCAGTTGAGGAATTCGGGTTCGCGAGCAACGAGCTCGTCCCAGAACGGCTGGAATTGGAACCAGCCGGCAGCGTCGCTGCCCTGCGCCTTCAGGCCGTCTTCGCAGAAGGCTTGCGGGATTTCGATGGGGGTGCCGGCCGCCTCGGCGACGAGTTGACTTTGGCAGGCGCGCTCGAGTGCGATGAACCACCAGACGGCGGCGTCGACCGAGCCGCCGGTGGTGATCAGGCCGTGGTTCTGGTGGATCATGGCCTTCTTGTCACCGAGGGCATCGGCCATCTTCTTGCCGATCTCCTGGCTGAGCACGACGGCGCCGCTTCCGTCATTGCACAGGGCAACATCGTTGTAAAACATGGTCGAGTCCTGCGTGATCATCTTCAGCGGCTTGCCGAGCGTCGAAAACGTCTTGCCGTACATCGAGTGCGAGTGCGCAGCGGCGATCACGTCGGGGCGAGCCTGGTGAATCTGTCCGTGGATAGCAAATGCTGCCTGATTGAGCGGGCCGTTACCTTCGACCACTTCACCTTCGTGATTGACACAGATCAGGTCACTGACGGTCATCAGCTTGAAGTTGGTGCCGAACGGGTTGACCCAGAAACGATCGAGATGCTCAGGGTCACGAACGGTCACGTGTCCGGCCACGCCCTCGGCGAGGTGCAAGCGACCCATTGTCCGCAAACCGCAGGCGAGGCGCTGCTTGCGATGGAGGCGTTCGGCCGCGAAGTCTTCCTTCGGCGTGGTCGCCTCTTTTTCGATTTCCGCGAGCTGGTCTTCCATCGTGTTGGCCATGTTCAAACAGTAGCTCCGGTGTCAAGCGAGCCGAGGGTCAGCGGAACCGGGCACGTCCGGCCGGACATCTGACCCGACATCTGACTGGGAGCGTCAGGCAGGATCGGCCTGAACAACTCGCTCGACACGTTCGATCTCGTCGCGTTCCTGCACGGCGACGCCGACCAAGACCAGCGCGATGCC
Organism: Ilumatobacter sp.; assembly: GCF_041688325.1. GTDB lineage: Bacteria > Actinomycetota > Acidimicrobiia > Acidimicrobiales > Ilumatobacteraceae > Ilumatobacter_A. The sequence goes on along the minus strand of NZ_JBDNIJ010000349.1, from coordinate 5,803 downwards.
GATGACATCAATCATCGAAGGTCGTTGGTCGAGGGCGATCCAACCAACGAGTGATGCGGTGACCGGAAGCAACGCGAGAAGGAGCGAGAAGCGACGGATCGGAATGCGGCGCAAGGTGAACTGGTCGATGCCGTAGCCCACGGCGTTGGAGAAGATGCCGACGAGGAGGCACAGACCGAGGAGAAGGGGGGAAACCCAGACCGGTCCGCTCCACGGTGCGCCGATGGGGGCGGTCGCGATGGTGCCGATAACAAGGCCGAGACCGAGCCCGACCACGCCGCGATCGACGTGCGCGACCCGAGCCCCGAACACGATGTAGAGCGCCCAAAGCGCAGAAGCGATCAGGATGAACACGAGGCCTGACAGGTTGTTGTCGACTTCCACACCGCCGAGCACAACGACGCCGACGATTGCGAACGCGAGCGCGACGCCGTTGCGTACGGAACGTGTCGTGCAGGCTGCAACGAGGATTGGTCCAATGAACTCGATGGTGACGCCCTTGCCCAGGTCGATGCGGTCGATGGCCAAGTAGAAGAAGATGTTCATCAGCGCTGTCGTGATGCCAAACAGTGCAACGCCAACCAACTGCTGCCGCGTCCACCCGCGCCACCAACCGCGTGAAATCGCGAGGAGTGCGATACCGGCGCCCATCACTCGGAACCACGCCACGGTCTGCGGCTCGACTTCATCGAAGAGCAAAACGGCGATTGCCGCGCCGATGTACTGAGCGACGGCGGACAGGACGAAGAGCGCTTCGGGTTGTGCTGTGCTGAGCCAGCGCGAGATCGGCCCGGGTGACTGCCGCTCGTCCATCGTGGCGAGCATAAGGCTGCTGTGCGACGCTGATGGTGTGAACCGCCCGATCAATCCCACCTCGATTGCGCCTCCGGCTGCGAACTACCACCACGCGGTAGTCACAGAAGGTCCGACGCGTTGGCTCCACACCTCGGGCGTCGTGCCGACCGCTCCCGACGGAACGACACCGGCTGGCGTCGGGGAGCAGGCAACAGTGGTGTGGCAGAACATCGCGGCAATGCTCGACGACGCCCAGATGTCGCGGAACGACGTCGTGTCGGTCACCACCTATGTTGTCGCCGGGCAGCCGCTGGGGCCCGTCATGGCCGCACGAGACGTGTTTCTTGGAGGGCACCGGGCCGCATCGACGTTGGTCACGGTGCCCGAGTTGGCCCGACCGGAGTGGCAGATGGAAGTCGCAATCGTTGCAGCCAGCTGAGTAGACATCCTGGTCCTGCAGTGGGTCGGTGGGCCTGCCTGGCAATACGCTCACCGCCATGGCTGACGTTTCCGATCTTCCCCAGACCGACTCCGGCATCCCGATCAGGAAGCTGTACGACGAGAACGATCTCGCCGAATGGCATGCGTCAGAGAAGCTCGGAGCGCCAGGTGAGGCGCCGTACACGCGTGGCGTGTACTCCTCGATGTACACCGGTCGCCTCTGGACGATGCGCCAGTACTCGGGTTTCGGCAACGCCGAAGCCACGAACGAACGCTTTAAGTTCCTTTTGAACGCTGGCCAGACCGGCCTCAGCTGTGCGTTCGACCTGCCCACTCAGATGGGCTACGACTCTGACCACGGTCGCGCTGAAGGCGAAGTCGGCAAGGTCGGTGTCGCAATTGACTCGATGGAAGACATGCGACTCCTGCTCGCTGGCCTTCCGCTCGACAAGGTGTCAACGTCGATGACGATCAACTCGACCGCGGCGATCTTGCTGCTCATGTACGAGTTGGTTGCCGAAGAGAACGGTGTGTCTTCCCAGCAGATCAGCGGCACGATCCAAAACGACCTCCTGAAGGAGTACATCGCCCGCGGCACGTACATCTACCCGCCGCGGCAGTCGATGCGGATCATCACCGACATCTTCGAATACTGCTCCGAGCACGTGCCGAGCTGGAACACGATCTCGATCTCTGGCTACCACATTCGTGAAGCTGGCTCGACGGCCGTGCAAGAGATCGCATTCACGCTGGCGAACGCCATTGCCTACGTGCAAGCGGCAATCGACGCTGGCCTCGACGTTGACGACTTCGCGCCACGGCTCAGCTTCTTCTGGAACGGGCACAACAACTTCTTCGAAGAGATTGCCAAGTTCCGGGCGAGCCGCCGTATGTGGCACACGATCATGACCGAACGGTTCAACGCTCAGGACCCGAAGTCGACGATGCTGCGTTTCCACACGCAAACGGGCGGATCAACGCTCACCGCACAGCAGCCGATGAACAACATTATGCGCGTCACGCTGCAGGCCATGGCTGCTGTCATGGGCGGCACCCAGTCGCTGCACACCAACGGTTTCGACGAGGCGCTGAGCCTGCCAACTGAAGACGCTGCACGGATGGCGCTGCGCACGCAGCAGGTCATTGGTTACGAATCTGGTGTGGTTGACACGCCAGACCCGATGGCCGGCTCGTACCTCGTGGAATCGTTGACCGACGAGGTCGAGAGGCTCGCCTGGGAGTACATCGCCACCATTGACGAAAAGGGCGGAGCGGTCTCCGCGATCGAACAGGGTTTCCAGATGGAGGAGATCGAGAACTCGGCCTACGAGTACACCAAGTCGATCGACGACACGAGCCGCACGATTGTGGGTGTCAACAAGTTCACGATGGACGACGAGCCCGAGCCGGTCGTGTTCCCGATCGACCCAGCACTCGAGCCGAGCCAGATCCAGCGCCTGAAGGCGTACAAGGCCAACCGCGACAATGTGGCTGTCGAGTCGGCGCTTGCCAAGGTGAAGGCCGCCGCGCAAGGCACCGACAACGTGCTCTACAGCATCAAGGATGCGCTCCGTGCCGACTGCACCCTCGGTGAAATCAGCGACAGCCTCCGCGAGGTCTTCGGCACGTACACCCCCTGACGAGTTTCGGTCAGGCACGGTCACACTGTGTCAGGCACAGTGTGACCGGACGTCCGAACATCGAACCATCTATCGACAAGCGGTCACACTGTGCCTGACACAGTGTGACCGCTATAGCTCGGCGGTGATGGCCGCGAGGAGTCCGTCGAAGGTGTTAATCGCAGGGAACTGCGGGAACTCGGCGATGACGTTGTCGGGCGCGTGGAACAAAAAGCCGGCATCGGCCTCGTTGAGCATGCTGGTGTCGTTGTAGCTGTCGCCTGCTGCGATCACCTTGTAGTTGAGGCCGTGGAAGGCCTCGACCGACTTGCGCTTCTGGTCGGGCTGGCGCAGCTCGTAGTCGGTGATGCGATCGTCTTCGACGACGAGCCGATGGCAGAACACCGTGGGCCAACCGAGCTGGCGCATGAACGGTCGAGCGAACTGTTCGAACGTGTCACTCAAGATGATGACCTGTGTCTGGGTGCGCAGTTCGTCGAGGAAGGCCTTTGCTCCCTCCAGTGGTTCGAGGCCCGAGATGACGTCTTCGATCAGCGACATCGTCAGGCCGTTCTGCTCGAGGATGTCCAAGCGGTACCGCATCAACACGTCGTAGTCGGGCTCGTCACGAGTGGTCCGCGTCAGAGCTTCGAGGCCGGTTCGTTCGGCGACGGCGATCCACACCTCAGGGATGAGGACGCCTTCGAGGTCGAGCGTGACGAGTGTCTGTTGCACGGCGACGATTCAATCAGCTCGACACGCGAGTGATCGACAGCACGGGCCGTTCAGGCACCGCGCACTCGCCGACAGGCCATCCGAGGTACAGCATGCCAATGACACGATCTTGCTGATCGAAGCCACACAGTTCGAGGACTTTCGGTGGGCTACTGAGCGCCGGAGTCGACCAGAAACTGGCCAGGCCGAGTGCTGTTGCGCCGAGAAGTGTGTTCTGAATTGCGGCCGCAACGGCGTCGCGGTTCTCCTGGTGCAGCATCTCGTTGGGGTGTGGTTCGCAGCCGACGACGAGAACAGATGGAGCGCGCAGGTATTTGGTGCGGGTCTTCTCTCTTTTCGTGCTGTCGCCGAAGTCGGCGTCGACCATGTCGGCAGCCATTGTCTCGCCCAGCCGTGCGCGCCCAGCACCAGTGAATTCAGCGAACTTCCACGGCCATGTCTTCTTGTGATTCGGGGCCCAGGCCGCCAGCGCACAGAGTTCGTCGACGGTTGTGGCACTGACTGGCCGCTCGCGATCCATCAGCAGCGATGTGCGCCGCGAACGAACGAGGGCAGCAAACGATTCGAAGTCGTGTTCCACCAGGTCAGCCTGGCACCCGAATGGCGTCGTGACACACTTCGACACGCACAGTTCACCCGGAGGAGCTTCTTGGAGAAGGACTGAGCGCGTTGCAAGCAAGCGACCTACCGTGCGCGTCGATGGGTACACCTGATGTGACGATCGTTTGGTTCAAACGAGACCTCCGAATTGGTGACCACCGGCCGCTCATCGCAGCGGCCGGAAGTGGTGGGCCCGTTATTCCGCTCTCTATCGCAGAGCCATCGATACGCACAGCTGACGATGCACACCCGGCGCATTGGGACTTCGTGCGGAGCTGTCTTGTTCCGCTGCGCGACGATCTTGCGGCGACGCACCGGACCGACACCACGGCTATCAGACGCGCATATCAAGCCCGCTGACAGCGTGGGACACCTGCTCCCGCATCTCACCGCACCCCACCTATGGCACGGTGTCGCTCCGTCAGATCGAGCAACGACTGCAACGCGCGCAGGGCCGGCTTGGGAAGGGTGACCCTTCTGGCAAGGCGTACCGAGCATTCGGTGAACGGTGGCACTGGCACTGTCATTTCATCCAGAAGCTTGAAGATGAACCGCGCATCGAGCATTCGAGTTTTGTTCGGGACTCCGACGAAGTCCGACAACTCGACGATGAGGCAAAGTCTGAGGCATGGCGAACTGGCAACCGTGGCGATCGACCGGCCTGCACCTCGCTCGGGCATTCACCGACTACGAGCTGGGGATCCACTGGAGCCAGGTGCAGATGCAAAGCGGAACGACTGGCATCAATGCGCTTCGGATGTACGACCCGACAAAGCAGGCAATCGAACACGATCCAGACGGTGAATTCATCCGGCGGTGGGTGCCCGAGCTCCGCGATGTTTCCACCTCGCTCATCCATCAACCGGGACTGGCAGGTGCGAACTATCCGCCGCCCATTGTTGACCATGCAGCTGCCGTGCGTCGGGCCGGTGCCGAGGTCCAGCGAATTAAAAAACGGGCGCAGGCGAGCGGTCGAACCGCCGAAGTCCTTGAGCGACACGGCAGCCGCCGCCCACCACCTTCACGTCGACGCTGACTTGCTGTTACGCCGGGTCGGACATCGGGTCTGACAGAACGGCGTCAGTCCACTGGCTTCTTTGCTCTGCTCAGCTGGACTCGCGGCGCCTCGTTGGGCATCTTCGGATACTGCGGGGGCCAAGGTGCATCGGGAATGCCATCGGCGAGGTCGGCAGCAAAACGCTCAACGAGTGGAACGATCGAGCACGGCGCGTCGTCCATCAGTTCCCAGGGGTCGCCGAGTGAAGCGAGACGGCGCGGCACGGTGTCGATGGTGCATGTCTCCGGGTCGATCGTCTCCAACTCATCCCAACCAAACGGAGTCGACACCTGCGCACCGACGCGAGGGCGCGCGCACCACGCTCCAAACATATTTTTGTGGGGTGCGTTTTGATTGAAGTCGACAAAGACTCGCTGGCCTCGCTCTTCCTTCCACCACTTGTCGGTGATGAGGCCGGGATGGCGCTCTGACAGCTCGCGGCCGAGTGCCACGACAGCGCCGCGAATGGCGAATGAGTCCCAGCCCGGTTCGATGCGGACGTAGATGTGGATGCCCTTACTGCCGGTGGTCTTGGGGAAGCCGAGCATCCCGAGTT
>NZ_JBDNIJ010000348.1:0-4387 GCF_041688325.1 Ilumatobacter sp. | reverse complement strand
GATCCGGCGTTGATGAGCTGGTCGACTGGAGCAAAATCATCGGTGAGGATGGTTGCACCGTCGACAAAAGCAGCGAAGTCGCCGACAACTTCGCCAGGATCGTTGTTGGCGATTCGCAGCGCATCGAGCGCGACCGCGTCGATGGGCGTGTCACTGGCAATGATCACTGCGTTGCCACGGCGGCCTGCAGCGATTGCTTCACCACGGATCACGACGACGTGGTCGAACACGCGAGCGATCGTGGCGGCTTCGGCGGCGAGGAACCGCTGCTCGCCGCCATCGATGATGTTGACGGCGTACGTGCCACCTGGACGAAGCACGCGTGCAATGTCGCCAATGAACTCTTCCGTCGCAAGGTGGAAAGGCACCGACCGGCTGCCGAAAGCATCGCCGATCACGATGTCAGCGCTGTCGTCGGCAACGTCATCGAGCGCCAGCCGGGCGTCACCGATGACAATCTGGATCGGCTCGGGCGCATTGCGGTCGAGCCCCATTTGGTTCTCAACAACATCGATCAGGTCACCGTCGATCTCGAACACGATCTGATTCGTGCCGGGAGCGCTGTCGCGTACGTACCGCGGAATGGTCAACGCTCCCCCACCCAGATACACGATGTCGTTGGCTGCAGGAGCCAATTCGATGGCATCGACCATGCGACGCACGTACCAAAAGGCGAGAACGGACGGATCGTCAACGTCGACATAACTGTGGCGGAGGTCGTCGAGCACCAGGATGGTCCGAGTCGGATCATCAGCCTCTTCGGCGACAGAGAGGCAGTAGTAGCTCGTCTGGATTTCGCACGGCGACTCGATGGCGACGGTTCCAAAGATCGACATCGCAGCGAGCCCAGAGATGCCCATCAGTTCGGTGACTTGTTGCTGTGGCGATGCGGTCACCGATCCAGCAAAGAACGCCAGGGCCACCCCGCTGGCGAGGAGCAGCAGACCGGTCGCAACGATCAATGTCGCCACCCCCGCAGTGGCCACCAGCACGAAGCCGGTGAAGAAGGTGCCAAAGATCGCTCCGGCCGTACTCCAGGCCGACAGTTGGCCGACCGTCGCACCGGTCTGAGCAAGATCTCGCAACTGCAGTTTGATGACTGCAGGCGGCGCCGCACTGAGCACGGTTGCTGCTGGCAGGAAGCCGAAGGCGGCAAGAATCAAAATCATCAGGCCACCACCACCCGAGCTGCCGTTGCCGATCACACGCACCACGGGAATCGTCGTGATGGCGAGGGCCCCGCCAAGCATCAACAGCACAGGAAGTAATCGTCGCGGGTCGATGCGATCAGCGAGATACCCACCCGCCCACGCACCGAATGCGATGCCGGCAAGGATCGTGCCAATGATGCCGGTGTACGTCTCGAGGCTGACACCGACATACGGCGCAAGCAGCCGACCGGCGAGGATTTCAAGTACCAACACAGCAGCCGATGTGCCTGCCACCAGGACAATCGCGAGCCACCCAGGCAACGGGCGAATCATTGGCATTTGGGTGCCGCCAGGCGGTTCTTTCGACTGATTCATCACCGCAGAAAGGGTAGGCCGACAGGCCCGCGAACAGATCGACTGCACGTGTTGTTCACGACTTGCGAGCACGGCCGCAACGATCTTGCGAGCACGGCCGCAACGATCTTGCGAGCACGGCCGCCATGATGTTGCAATGGCGAGCAACTGGCACGTGGCGATCACGGCTCGAGGCGAGCGAAACGGGTTGGTGCAGGCGGAGGCGATGGCGCTCACCGGCGGGACGCCGGACGCCGATGGAGTCGCCGTCTGTGAACGGATCGACCGAATCGACCGCGCCGCCTACGTCCACCGCGGCCTCCGCATCATCCTGAGCACACGCACCATCGATGAACTCCGCGACGCCATCGCCGCTCGAGCCAGCACCATTGCGTCAGACCGGTTCCGTATCGACGTGCATGACCCGGAGCGTCGGTCACCGCTCGGCCGGATCGAGATGGCCATCTCACTGGCAGATGCGCTCCAAGAATTCCCCGACCTACGCGACCCGTTGCATCATTTTCTGGTCATCGTTGGCGAGCACAACCTGCTGTTCGGAGAGATCGAGGCCGAGAGCACAGCGTCGTATCGATTGCACGACAGCAAGCCGTGGACAACTTCGTCGTCGCTCGACGGACGGTTCTCACGAGCGCTGATCAACCTGGTGCCAGACGCAAGGTCGATTCTGGACCCCTGCTGCGGCGCCGGTTCGATCGTGGTTGAAGCGGCGTCACTCGGCATCGAGGCATTCGGTGTCGACTGGAAGCCCGCGCTCGCGGGGATGACGCGCGAGAACCTCGCCCACTTCGGCTATCCCGGCACTGTTGTTCAGGCCGACTCGAGAACCCACGTCCAGCACGCCGACGCGATCGTCACCGACCTTCCCTACGGCCATGCAATCAACGCCGACGAAGGGATCATCCGCGCCATTCTCGAACAATCCGCCGGCCTTGCTCCGCGTGCCGTGTTCGTTGCTCCAGCGAACATCACGACCTGGCTGACCGACACCGGATTCACCAACGTGCAGGTGCACACCGTCATGAAGCGGCGCGGCTTCACCCGCTGGGTGCACGTTGCCGAAAGCACCATTTTCTGATGACACGTCATGGCCGCAAGCGTCACGGGAAACGAACAGCGAGCCAATCGACTACATGCTGCATCGCCTCAGGCCGATCTCCCTCGAGATAGTGCAAGGCGCCCGGCATTTCGACATAGGTCACATCGTCGGCACCAGCGGCATCGACAATTTCTTTGGCCTGCCAGATCCGGATCTCCGTATCGGCGGTCGGATGCACGAGCAAGGTCGGCACCGTGACGTTCGGCATGGTGTCGGCGAGCTTCGCCCCGCTCGACAAACCGGACCACGTACTCAACCAGCCGCGGGCGGTCATCGTTCTCGCCAAGCCACCACGGCCATAGTTCCCATCGAACGGGTCGGGGAAGGCAAAGAGTGAGCCCATTGCTCGGTCGTCGGGGTCGATCGTCAGGTCGAGGTAGGCCGGATCGGCGAGGGTGCGGTAAATGGTCAGGTACTTCGTGAACACGGCTCGACGTCTCAGGTCGCTCCAACCAGCCGGGTCGGCCTGCTTGTCCACCGTCTTGAGATCCGGCACCACCGCGGCCGACGCAGCAATCGATTCCTTCGCGACGGCGTCGATCCGTGCGACTCGGGCAGCTTGCGCGGTGCGGTATCGAGCGAGCCAGCCTCGGTCGTAGGTGCATGGTTCGGGCCACGGCCGCCATCCGTTGTCCGGGTTGTACATGTCGAGACCAGGGTCGGTCGAGAAGGGATCATCCTCATCGATCACCGACGGGTCGATGACCTGGAGCATGAAGACGCCCTCGCCTGGATGCGCTGCCATGCCAACCCAGCCGTCACCAATACCAAGTTCCGCATTGGCCATCGCCATGAGCGAACCACCTCCGGAGTTGCCCAGCAGTACCACTGCGTCCGCCCCACGTCGAACCATCTCGTCGTGCGCCGTCTTGACGTCGGTGATGCACGCCTCGTGCAGGCAGTCGGTGTCGTTGTTCATGTAGCGAGTGCCAAAGCCCAGCACGGCGTACCCCGCAGCTGCCAAGAGCGGGCAGGCATAATGGACGCTGAAGTCGCCGCGTGGATGACTCAAAATCACGGCGGTTTTCCACGGCGTGCCGACCGGCGGGGTCCACAGCACGCCGCGCACCAGCGCTCCGTCGGGCGAAACCAGCCGGACTGCTTCGCGCTGCACAGCAACGCTCGGCGCATCTTCGGCAAGCGGCCAATATCCAAGGCCAAACGGACGGGATGAGCCGAGCAGTGGATCATCAAGCATGCTCAACGGTAGGTGATCGAAGGCTCCGCCCCAGCCCCGGGAGGAGCGGGAAAGTTGGGGAAGAGGGGAAAGGGAGGGAAAGAGCGGGGTCAGTTGCCGGGGCGACTGGTCAACTCGACGGTGACGTCGACCGGTACGCCTTCACGGACCAGCGTGACCGTGACGGTGTCGCCAGCTTCTTTGTCACGGATCGCAGCGATGACTCCCACAGAGCCATCTGTGGCGGCACCGTCGACAGCAACAATGAGGTCGCCAGCGAGCACTCCGGCGCCCGCGGCCGGGGTACCGGCTTCGACGGCGGTGACGAACACGCCCTGGCCCCCATCGCGCCGGTCTTCGAGGCCGACACCGAAGTATGCCTCGTTCCGTTCGGCGCCGTCGGCCTGCGCTCGCAGCGCCTCAATGATTGGTAGCGCCTCGGTGACCGAGATCGCGAACCCGACGTTGGTCGCTGACGTTGTGGCCGTGTCACGGGCAACAGCGGTATTAATCCCAATGACCTCGCCAGCAGCGTTGACGAGCGGGCCACCCGAGTTGCCAGACGAAATCGCGGCGTCTGTCTGGATC
>NZ_JBDNIJ010000063.1:0-4359 GCF_041688325.1 Ilumatobacter sp. | reverse complement strand
TGGAGTCAGGCGGTGTCGCCCGGCATGCGTCCAACGATCTCGTAGCGCGGTGAGATATGACCCAGATGCCGGTGAGATCCAGCAACACCAGAGCCCAGATCCGGCGTGTGGGCAGCCCAAATACCGGATTGGGCTAGAGTTTGCTTGGGGTCTGGGTGATCGGGATACGGCGACTGAAATGTTGAAATTTATTGATGGTCGGTGCTCATGGCGCTGACGTATGCGATCCTTGGCCCACTCGAAGTCCTCGACGGCGAACGCGTCGGCACCGCCGATACCCGCTTAAAGACCCGTTCACCGGGCTACGTGCTCGAGCTGGCTCCCCGAGACGTCGATGCTCATCGTTTCCGTCAACTGGTCGAAGATGCACGAGCGGTGTTGCCGCACGACCCGGCCCAAGCTCGACGGTTGCTCGTAGCGGCCCTGGCGCTCTGGCGCGGCCCAGCCCTTGGCGACTTTGAGTACGCCGAGTTCGCAGCAGCCGAAATCCGCGGCCTGGAGGAAGAGCGGCTCGCGGCAATCGAGTTACTCCACACCGCTGAGCTCGCCCTTGAACACCATCTGGAAGTGATCCCGAAGCTGTCTTCACTCGTGACTGAGCATCCATATCGGGAACAATTACACGCGCTGTTGATCACTGCGTTGTACCGGTCGGGGAGGCAGGCCGACGCGCTGAGGGCCTACCAGGACCTGCGTCGCCGACTCCGTGACGATCTGGGTATCGATCCATCGCCTGAGCTGGTTGCTCTCGAAACCGAAGTGCTGCTCCAAAGCGGGTCGTTGCAGCCGAGCGCACGCGCACGTCGACACGATGCCCCCGATCGAGGCGACGTCGGACGTCGGGCGCCCATCCCGAACCACAACTTGCCAGCGCACCTCACGAGGTTCGTCGGCCGCGTCAATGAGTTGGCCGTTGTCGTGGAGTTGATCGAAGCAAATCGATTGGTCACGGTCGTCGGGGCCGGAGGAGCAGGCAAGACGCGCCTCGCCGTTGAGGTGGCCTCGTCGCTCGTGACTGCGTTGGTTGACCGCGTCGTCTTTGTCGACCTTGCGACGGTGATCGACTCGGAACTTGTTGATCAGGCGGTCTTCGCCGCAGCCGGGGCGACTGAATTGCCACATCGTTCGGTGCGCGAGTCCCTCGTGGAACACCTCGTTGATCACCTCGTTGATCACAACCTGCTGATCGTCCTCGACAACTGTGAGCACGTGACCCGCGCCGCTGCTTCGATCGCGGGCTACATCCTTTCGCAAGCGACGGGCCTGCGAATCCTGGCGACGAGCCAACACGTGCTCAAGGTTTCCGGCGAGACGGTGTATCCAATTCCACCCATGGCAACGTCGTCGACGCCCGGCGCTGGAGGCGAACTTTCCAGCGAAGCAGCCAGGTTGTTCGTTGACCATGCGCAGCGAGCCCGGCCGGGATTTGTTCCGACCGCAGATGACGCAGCGCACATCGGGGCGATCGTGCGCCAGCTCGATGGAATCCCGTTGGCGATCGAGTTGGCAGCGGCGCGGACGCGCATGATGATGGTCTCCGATATTGCATCCCACTTGACCTCGCGGTTGAGCATCTTGACCGGCGGCTCGTCGACCGTCAGACGTCAGGAAACTCTGGAAGCGACGGTGGCGTGGTCGTATGACCTCACACAAGGTCGAGAGCGCGATCTCTTTTCCTCTTTGTCGATCTTTGCGGGGGCGTTCGCGCACGACGCAGCGGCCGCTGTCGGCGGGATCGATGACCCGATCGAGGCCTTCGAACTGATGGGCAGGCTCGTCGACAAATCGCTGGTGTTCGTCGACGCCACAGGTGATGAGATCAGGTATCGGCTGCTGGAAACACTTCGCATATTCGGCGCGGCTCGACTCGCAGAACGCGGTGAGGATCAACCCGTCGCCGCGCGTCACGCAAGGCATCACCTCACCTTGGTGCGCGGCGGGGACGACCTCCTCGGTGGGCCCGACCAGGGAATCTGGCAGCGCCGATTTCGCTCTTCGGCACCCGATCTTCGAACGGCGCTCGATTGGCTGATCACACGCCGCCCCGATGAAGCACTGGTGGCGGCGGCGGGGCTCGGCCGCTATTGGTATCGCGAAGGTTCCTTTGTGGAAGGGACGGTGTTTCTCGAACGAGCCTTGGGGGCCGCCAATGAGACCTCCAGCTCGGAACGAGCACACGCGCTCAGATGGCTGGCCGGCTTCAAATACCTGTCCGGCCTGGTCGACGAGTCCCGTCGGATTGGCATTGAAGCGGTCGCGTTGGCACGAGAAGTCGGTGACCATGTTGCGCTCAGCGGCTCACTCAACCTGCTCGGAATGGCAGCGGAAAGCGACGGCGAGTTGCGGGACGCCCTGGCCTATTACGAGGAAGCGGTCGATGCAGAGGAACGAAGTAGCGGGCACAAGCCGGCTGCGGTGCTGTGGAACATCGGCGTGGTCTGCGTCGATCTTGCCGACATCGGTGGCGTCGAGAAGATTGTCCAAGTCCTGCGCGACGCCAGCCAGTCAGGCGGCGCCGTGGTTGGTTTGGCAAACGCCGACTTGTTGCAGTCCCACGTTGCCATCGTCAGCGGCGACCTCCAATCTGCACGCGAATTGGCCGCAAGGGCCCTTGCCGTATTTTCGCGACTTGGCAGTGAGCCCGACATCGCACAGGCGAACGAGCGACTGGCCGAGATCAGCGGCCTCGAAGGTGACCTCGCAGGTGTGGATCGTCACCTGACGGTGGCGTCTGAGTTGGAAGCGGACCTCGACCCCAAGCACCACTGGCGGGCGAATCTGGTGAGGTCCCGCCGGGCGCTCGCGACCGGAGACATCGCGAGCGCCACGGCGAGTTTGGGGCACGTGTTGCTGGCGGCCGTCGACTGTGAGCACCCGTTTTTGTTGTCGTCGTTTCTGCACGAAACGTCACGTTTGGCTTTCATTGAAGGGCGATGTCACCGATGCCGCGTCGCTCATCGGCACGGTAGAGCGGATTGCCGGGCAACCGGAAGTGACGCTCGCCGAGTTCGTTCTCGACGAGGCTCGCGAGCTGCGTGCGTACCTGGTCGCAGCGCTCGGTGCTGAGGCGGCTGGGCGCGAGATCCACCACGGGGCAACGATCACCGTCACCGACGCATTCGAGATCAGCCGCCGTTGCCTCGGCCAGTAGCGGTTCTCCGCCGGGTCACATCCGGCCCATCGAAGAGTCGCATCGCCGCGCCGGCGTTACTCCGTCAGCAGTCACGGCGTTGACACCGAACAAGTTGTGCTGATTGTCCTCGGCTCAGCAGTCAGCGCCGCACAACGCCTCAAGGTCAGAGGGCACCTCAATGACGCCGACGCCACCAAAGACCTCGGCGAGCGCGTTCTGCGTCGACTCGCCGAAGTAGCCGTCGATAGCGATGTCGTAGCCGAGGGAAACAAGCCGCTCCTGAAGGATCGTGACCGTTTCACCCTTGTGGCAAATGTGGAGAGGGTAAGCCCCGTCGAACTCCACGTAACCAACGGGGCACGAAGTGGCCTCGGCTGCACCCTCGTCGTTGTCGGGCCAGGTGATCTCGACGATCAGATCGAAACTGGCGTTACCGAACTCCGATTGCACCACGACGAGGTACTCGCCGTCCATCTCGAGCGGATCGACGAACGCATACCGGCCCCCGGTGAGCAGGCGGTCGTCAGGGGCGTACAGATCAAAGACTGCATTCTCTGACAGCAGCTCGAGCGACATGCGCTGGCCTGCGCTGGCTCCGAACAGATACCCGTTGACAGTGCCACGCACGACGCCATCAGAAACGGTCGTTCCCGTTGACCCCGAAGGGAACTGGACGCGTTTGTAGATGCCATACGGACCGTAAACATTTCCAGGATTTCGTTCGTCCGCAGGGGCGGCCGATGCGTCGGACGCAGGGTTGGACACAGGGTCGGCGACAGCTGCGGGCGGCGCAGGCACAGCTGTTTCATCGCTTGCATTGGACGAAGCTTCGACGGTCGTTGCAGGTGGGGCCACCGGAGTCGATGACGACTCGGTCCCGCAGGCGGTGAGTACGAGACCACCAACGACGACAATTTGGACGATGGCGCGACGACGGAACCTCATCGTTCGCGGTACTTCTCGATCTCCGCAGTGAGCTGTTTTGCATCGTCGTCGGAGAGCTTCCACGTGTACACAGCCCCGGATGTCTTGACCGTGACGACATCTGCCCCGAGCTGACGATCGTGATGCACCGACGACACGGTTCGCATCGGGATGCGCACTTCGTCGTCGCGTCGGAGGCGTCTCGTATGGGTGCGGACAATTTCGTCCGGTTTGACCTCGACGGAACCGTTGTTTCCATCTTCTTTTACCGTGAATTTACCCATCGTTCGCTCCCTCGTTGT
>NZ_JBDNIJ010000347.1:0-15870 GCF_041688325.1 Ilumatobacter sp. | reverse complement strand
GGACTGAACAACGGACTGAACAACGGACTGAACAACGGACTGGCCGAGCGACACCGCGCCGACGAGTCGGTCGTGGTCGAAAACGCCGAACGCCTCAGTCCGCTGAGGGCTGAGGCGTTCGTCAATTGCAGCGACCGAGGTCCCCGCGAGATATCAGAGGGTGCGCAGAATGGCTGCGTCACCCTGGCCGCCGCCGCCGCACAGCGAGGCAACGCCGACGCCGCCGCCACGACGCTTGAGCTCGTGGAGCAGTGTGAGCGCCAGGCGGTTGCCGCTCATGCCGATCGGGTGGCCGAGGGCGATTGCGCCGCCGTTGACGTTCACCTTGTTGGGGTCGATCCCGAGTTCGGCCGTCGACGCGATGCCCACAGCGGCGAAGGCCTCGTTCAGCTCGAAGAGGTCGAGATCGGCAATGGCGATGCCAGCCTTCTTGGCGGCGAGCATCGCGGCTCGGCTGGGCTGATGCAGGAGTGAGGCGCTGTCCGGGCCGGCGACCATGCCGTACGACACGAACTCGCCGAGCGGGCTCACGCCGCGGCGCTCGGCCTCGGCCTGACTCATCAGCACCATGGCGCTGCCGCCATCGGAGAGCTGCGATGCGTTGGCGGCTGTGATCGTGCCGTCCTTGTCGAACGCCGGGCGCATCGCGGCGAGGCTCTCGACGGTGGTTCCGGGCCGCACACCTTCGTCGTGCTCGACGAGGATCGGGTCGCCCTTGCGCTGTGGGACCCAGACCGGAACGATCTCGTCAGCGAGGCGGCCGGCCTTGATGGCTTCGGCGGCGAGTTCGTTGGAGCGGGCAGCGAACTCGTCTTGCTGCTCGCGGGTGATGCTGTCGCCCGTGTAGCGATCGGTGCCGAGTCCCATGAGGCACGCGTCGAAGGCACACCAGAGGCCGTCGGCGATGATTGCATCACGCAGTTCGGTGTTGCCGTAGCGGAAGCCGCTGCGAGCCCCGTCGGCGAGATATGGGGCGTTGCTCATCGACTCCATGCCGCCGGCGACGACGATGTCAGCTTCGCCAGTGGCGATCATTTGGTTGGCGAGGTAAATCGAGTTGAGGCCTGAGAGGCAGACCTTGTTGATGTTGACCGACGGGACGCTCATCGGGATGCCAGCCTTCGACGCAGCCTGACGGGCGGGTACTTGGCCCTGGCCGGCCATGAGCACCTGGCCCATGATGACGTGGTCGACCTCTTCGGGGGAGACGCCGGAGCGTTCGAGCGCTGCGCTGATCGCGAAACCACCGAGATCTGCGGCCGAGAACGACGCCAACGCGCCGCTCATCTTCCCGATCGGGGTGCGCGCACCAGCGACAATGACGGAGTTATTTGCAGCCATGTGTGAAGGATAGGCGCGCGCTCCGTGAGGAGAGCAAAACCGAGCACCAGCCCGCCACCAGCCCGCCACCAGCCGGGCCTGTCGCCGTTTGCTTGATTTGTTCGGGGAGAATGAGGTACCCAAGTTTTGGGCAAGGACAACAGGATTGGCGCGCGCCTTGGAACGGGCGGTTACCGATCGGTAACGTCTCGACGCATGGAGCAGTTTCTCGACGCAATTCAGTCCGGCGCCAGCAGCGACGACATCGCCAATATCCCGATTCCGGAGAGCTACCGGGCATGTTTCGTCAAGCGCGACGAAGCTGACATGTTCGAAGGCCTTGATTCGTGGGACAAAGACCCCCGCAAGTCACTCCACATCGACGAAGTGCGCACGCCTGATCTGGCCCCCGACGAGGTGTACATCGCGGTCATGGCGTCGAGCATCAACTTCAACACCGTCTGGACGTCGATTTTCGAGCCGATGCCCACCTTTGGCTTCCTCGACCGCCTCGCTCGCGAATCCGAATGGGCCAAGCGCCACCAGCGTGACGAGCACATCGTCGGCTCCGACGCGTCAGGCGTCGTGCTGCGCATCGGCTCGGCCGTCCGCAACTGGAAGCCCGGTGACAAGGTCACCGTGCAGTGCAACTACGTCGACGACCAAGATCCGTCGGCGCATAACGATTCGATGCTTGCATCGAACCAAAAGATCTGGGGCTTCGAGACCAACTTCGGTGCGCTCGCTGACCTCTCGGTGGTCAAGGCCAACCAGCTCATGCCGAAGCCAACCCACCTCTCGTGGGAAGAATCCGCGGTCAATGGGCTCTGCAGCGCCACGTCGTACCGGATGTTGGTCAGCGACAACGGCGCACGGATGAAGCAGGGGGACAGCGTCCTGATCTGGGGCGCCACGGGCGGCATTGGCGGTTACGCCGTGCAGTACGTCCTCAACGGCGGCGGTACACCGATCGGTGTCGTGTCGACACCCGAGCGTGCCGAGATCCTCAACCGAATGGGTTGCGAGGCAGTCATCGACCGCCGGGCCGCGAACTACCAGTTCTGGTCTGACGAGCACACGCAAGACGAGTCGGAATGGCGGCGGTTCGGCAAAGACATCCGCGGGCTGAACAACGGTGAAGACGTCGACATCGTGTTCGAGCACCCCGGTCGCTCCACGATGGGCGCCTCGGTCTTCGCGGCCAAGCGCGGCGGCACGATCGTCACCTGTGCCGCCACCTCGGGTTACATGGTCGAGTTCGACAACCGGCACTTCTGGATGAAGCTGAAGAAGCTCCTCTCGTCGCACTTTGCCAACTACGCCGAGTCATGGGCCGCCAACAAGCTGCTCTGCGAAGGAAAAATCCAGCCGCTCCTGACCGATACCTACACACTCGACGGAGTCGGTGAAGCATCGCTGGCCGTCCACCACAACAAGGCCGAAGGAAAACTTGGCATCCTGTGCCTCGCACCCGGTGAAGGCCTCGGCATCGATGACCCCGAGCGCCGCGAGGCCATCGGCGAAGACAAAATCACGATCTTCAGAAACTGATCGCGAAAATTCCGTTTGCGTCGAACTTCCCGTTGGGTACGACGCGGATTCTTCGACGCAAACGAAATGTGCTGGCAGACTCTCGGGCATGACGGAATTGGCCGCTGTGCTCTGGGACATGGACGGGACACTCGTCGACAGTGAGCCGTACTGGATCGAGTGCGAGCAGCGCCTCGTCGAGGAACACGGGGGCACCTGGTCGGACGCTCAGGCGAAGGATCTCATCGGATCTGACCTGTTCGTTTCGGCAGCGGTGCTGCGTGCTGCAGGCGTCGACATGGAGCCGGTGGCTCTCGTCAATCGTCTGATGGACGGCGTCATTGAGCGCGTCCAGGCTGAGTTGCCGTGGCGACCTGGGGCGCGAGAACTGCTCGCAGAGTGCAAGTCAGCCGGCATCCGCTGCGCCCTCGTGACGATGTCGTGGCGTCGTTTTGCGCAGGCCATCCTGACTGCTTGCCCCGATGGGTCGTTCGAAGTCACCATCACCGGTGACGAAGTGACCCACGGTAAGCCGCACCCCGAACCGTACGAAGCGGCGGCACGGGGGCTAGGCGTCGACCTTGGAGCGTGTGTCGCGATTGAGGACTCGCGTACTGGTGTTGCCTCAGCTCTGGCTGCCGGGTGTGCGACGCTTGGCGTCCCCCATGTCGTCCAACTCGATCCTGCTCAGAACCTCACGATTCGCGACACACTGGTCGGCGTCACCGTCAACGATCTACGCGCTCTCGTTGGCTGACAACGATTTCCCGCAGATCTGCTCGAACACTTCGATTGCATGCAATGACGCTTGACGACACGCCGACGGCAGCTGAAACACCCGCTGCTTCAGCACGTCGTCGTTCGGCGTTGGTCGCGCTCGGGGCTGTGCTCGTCGTTGTGCTCGGGGGTGCAGTCTTCGCCGCCACTCGGCCGGCGCCGCTTCCCGCGCCGAAGCCGGATATTCCGCTCGACGCCTGGGCGCCTTACTGGGCGCTCGATGACTCGCTGCCCGAGTTTGAGCAGCGTGTCGGGTCGCTTCGAGACATCTCGCCGTTCTGGTTCAACGCAACTGGCGTTGCCACGATCGAGATTGACCGAAATGCGCGTGACGAGGGCATCGAGCAGTTCATGGCCATCGCCGACAAGGCGGGGGCGAACGTCGTGCCATCGATCGTCGACGCGTTGCCTGCTGGTGAGATGGCCGCGATCTTGGCTGACCCAGCCACACGCGCTGTGCACGTCGACGCCATCGTCGAGTTCGCGGCGAGCGATGATTTCGCTGGCATCGACATCGACTACGAACAGTTCGCCTTTGCCGACGGCAGAAGCACCTGGGCAGTGACTCGCCCGAACTGGGTGGCGTTCATCACCGAACTCGGCGCAGCGCTCCGTGCCGAAGGTCGAACGCTGACGGTCAGCATTCCGCCGGTCTACGACGCAGGCCAAACTGCAGCCAGTGGCTTCTGGGTTTACGATTACGGGGCCATTGCGCCGCATGTCGATCGCATCCGCATCATGGCCTATGACTTCTCGGTGGTGAACCCGGGGCCGATCGCTCCACTCGAGTTCGTCGAGCGCTCGATCCTCGGCGCAATCGCGGCGACGGGACAGCCTGACAAACTCGTGCTCGGGCTCGCGGCATACGGACGGAACTGGCCAGTCGGCGAGTCAGGCCTCTGCCCGGCGTCGGAATTGCAGGGTCGCACAAGTGTCACGGCTCGCTCTGTCGACGAGCTGATCGCGCTGCGGGGAGCGACGCCTATCGCTGTACCCGAGACCGGCGAGTGGACCTTCGACTACGACCTCGAGGTGACCGATGGAACGACCACGTGCGTTCAGGGCCGTCGAGTCCACTACGTCGACGGGGATGGCGTCCGCCTCCGGATGGATCTGGCACGTGCGTACCAATTGAACGGCGTGTCGCTGTGGGCGCTCGGCTTCGAAGACGACGCGTTGTGGGATCAGATCCTGCCGACCGTGACCAGCGAGAACCCCTGACCGTGACCTGACTCGGAACTCTGGCTTCAGTACTGGTCGAGGATTGTCGACTCGGTGATGCGAGTGAGCGTGTCGCGAACGCTGCGCGCCATCGCCTCATCGACACCCTCTACCGACATCAGGTCGTCGAGGGTTGCTCGCTGCATTTTTGCCAAGCCACCGAAGTGGTTGGCGACGGCGTCGGCAACGTTGGAGTCGAGTCGCTTGACGCGGCGCAGGAATCGCAGGCCCTTCGGGGCGACTTCCTGGGTGAGGTCGTCGTTGTCGCCGGCGCGGCCGAGGACCTCGGCAGTCACACGCAGGTTGAGTACGTCGTCGTCCGACAGCTTGGACATGTCTGACATGGCCTGCTCGGCTGACCTGTTAGCGGGCAGGTAGTCAGCGACGACGAGGTCGAGTTCATCGTCGATCTCGTCGTACAGTTCGTCGAGCTGGAGGCGCAATAGTCGAGCGTCGATACCGAGTTCGATGATCATCGTCTCGATCTCGTCGGCGACGCGATGGACCATTTCGCCCCGCTGGACAACCGCAACCACGTCGCGCAACGTGGCAACATCTTCGACTTCGACGGCCGTCAGGTTGTTGATGCCGTCGTCGAGCTTGGTCTTGTAGCGCTCGAGAGTTTGCAGCGCCTGGTTGGCGCGCTCGAGTAAGTGGCCGACTTCTTGCAGCTGACGCTTCTCGCCACCTGCGTAGACATTGATCACGCCCATCTCTTCGCTGGCCGAGACCACGGGGACGTCGAGTGAACGGGCGACGCGCTCGGCCGTGCGGTGGCGGGTGCCGGTCTCGCTGGTCGGGACAGTGGGGTCGGGGACGAGGTGGACGTTGGCTCGTGCGATTCGCCCGCCCTCGGACGAAATGATGATTGCGCCGTCCATTTTCGCCAATTCGGACAGCCGCTGCGGGCTGTACGGGGCGTCGACGAGGAACCCGCCCGAGCAGATCGACAGAACGTCGGGTTCGTCGCTCAGGACCAGCAGCGCGCCAGCTTTTGCTCGCACGACGCGGTCGATGCCGTCGCGCAGCGGAGTGCCAGGGGAGACGCGAGCGAGAGCATTGCGCATCTTCTCGTTTGCCCCTCCGTACCGATACTCCACAAGTTCAGCTTACGCGAGATGGGGTCACATGTTTCTGTCAATTGCCGCGCGGTGAATCGGATTTGGGGGAAGCAAGTTGGCGTCAGACGATCAAGCTTCTCCGTTGAGGCCGACTGCCGCGATGGCTTCGCTGAGCGTCTTGGCGCGGATGACGCGGATGTCGCCGTCGCCGTCGGGTGAATTGGCGGGAACGACCACGCGGGAGAATCCAAGGCGCGCGGCTTCGGTGAGCCGACGAGCAGCTTGACCGACCTGACGGAGTTCGCCGCCGAGGCCCACTTCGCCGAACACCGCGACGTCAGCAGGCATCGGTTTGTTGCGAAGTGCACTGACCACTGCGAGGCAGACGCCGAGGTCGAGGCCTGGCTCGACGAGCTTCACGCCGCCCGCGGTGGACGCATAGACGTCGTTCTCACCAACGGGGAGCCGAGCGCGGCGCCCGAGTACGGCCATCAGCATCGACAGGCGTGCGCCGTCGAGGCCCAGTGCGCTCCGTCGAGATGGCACGCCTGGAACGCCCGGCGAGGTCAGTGCCTGGACCTCGACCACGATCGGGCGCTGCCCTTCCATCGTCGGGACGACGGCCGAACCCGGAATGCCGGTCCGGCGGTCGGAGAGGAACATCGTCGATGGATCAGGCACGCCGATCAGGCCGATGCCTGCCATCTCAAAGATGCCGAGTTCGTTGGTGGGGCCGAACCGGTGCTTGGAGGCTCGCAGCAGCCGGAGCGCATGATGTTTGTCGCCTTCGAATTGGAGAACAGTGTCGACAACGTGTTCGAGGACTCGGGGCCCGGCTAAGCCGCCGTCCTTCGTGACGTGCCCAACGAGCACAATGGCGATATCGCGTTCCTTGGCCACGTTGACGAGTCGCTGTGCGCAACCGCGGACCTGCCCGACACTGCCGGGCATCGAACCGAGCGAGGGGTCAAAGACGGTTTGAATGGAGTCGATGACGACCAGCTCCGGCTTGGTCTCTTCGATTGATTCGAGGATGTGTGGCAGCGATGTCTCGGCATGGAGCCAGAGTTGCGGTCGAACTGCATCGAGCCGCTCAGCGCGGAGGCGCACCTGCTGGGCGCTCTCCTCGGCGCTGACGTACAGCGTTGGCCCGTCCCACGATGCGAGGAGCTGGAGGAGGAGCGTGCTCTTGCCGATGCCGGGCTCGCCGCCGAGCAACACGACGGCACCGGGCACAATGCCTCCGCCCAACACTCTGTCGAGTTCGTCGATCTGGGTCGACCTCGGCTGGCCGGCTTCGGTGCCCACATCGCCAATGAGCATCGGGCCCGGTCGATTCGTCGGTGGCGGGGGAGCCTTGAGGGCGTCGCCGGGGCCTTCGATTTCTTCCGCGAGGGTGTTCCAGTCACCACAACTGCCGCACTGGCCCGACCACTTGGGATACGATGAACCGCACTCGCTGCACGCGTAGACAATGCGGATCTTGCCGCTCAACTTGGCCATGGGTGCCACCCTAGAGATGAGGTGTCACAGAACGCCAAGCCCCGGTTTGTGTGAGCTGAAGCGGCGTCGGTTGCTGGAATCGCTCACACAAAAAGCCTGGGTACCAGAATCGCCCGGGCAACCCGGACGGAGATTCAGTGGTGGCCGAGGTGGCGATGCTTGTAGGCGCGGGCTCGGCGGAAGCGGGCGAAGGCCACGTAGATGATGAACAGCCCCATGAACCCAACCCAGCCAATGAGAGCGACAAGCGCGGCGATTGACAGCGGGCGTGCCCAACGCTGACCTTCGCCGGGCTGCTGCGTGGTCTCGGCCTGCCATTGGAGTGCAGTCCCGTCGAGCGGGACCGCCCACTCGAGGATGCCATCTTGGTTCGGCTCGACGTTCGTTGTGTCGCTCTCCAAGACACCGGGCAGGGAGGCTCGAACCGTGACGGACATGTTCTCTGCTGGCGTCGCCCCAGCGGCGGCGATCTGCGCGGCGAACGGCTGTGATCCGATTGCGGCGACCAGGTCGGCGTCGGCGAACGCGTTGAACCCGTCGACAAGCACGAGTCGACCGCGGAGCTGGTTCGTGGTGACGTCACCGTTGAGGCCGCGACCGACTTCCATTTGGGCGAAGGGCGGGCCGAGGGACTGCAGCAGGTTGGTTGCCTCGCCCTGCGAGCGGAAGGGGTGCGTCATCTGGAGGAAGAGCCCGCCTGCTCCATCGTCTGGAGCACGCGGCCCGTCAATGGACCAGCCAGCTTCGATCACGTCGTCGAGGACGAGATCATCCGCAAGCGTTGGAATCTGATCGAGGATCTCCTGGTCGGCCACGATGGTCACCGCGATCTGGCCGGTCCCGTCGGGATCAACGACCACGTCAACGGTCACGTCGAGCTGGCACGCAGTGAGTGCGACGACGAGTGCCAGAAGTGCCATCAGCCGCCGAATCACATTCGCCAGTATGTCGGGCGGCCGCGCTGGAAGGGTGGCAAGAGCTGCCCATGGACCGAAAACGATGAACGCCCCGACGGCGAACCGACGGGGCGTTCGATTAGTAGATCGCTGAGCAGATCGCTGGGATCACTCGGCTGCTTCAGGCGGTGGCAGTTGGCCCTCGGGTGGTGCGGCCGGCTTTTCGGTCGTCGTCATTTCGAGCTCGACCGACGCTGCGGGCACGAAGCCCTCGACGGCCGTGAAGGTGAACTTCTTTTTGCCCTCTTTCTCGGGATCGTCGGCAGTGTCGACGACGATGATTTCTCCTGCCGCGAACTCTTTGTACAGGATCTTCTCGGACAGCGAGTCTTCGATGTGGCGCTGGATTGCACGACGCAGCGGGCGACCACCAAGCTGCGGGTCGTAACCCAATTCGGCGAGGAGTTCCTTGGCGGACTGCTTGACCTCGATGCCCAGACCCTGGCTCTCGAGCTGTCCGGTGAGGCGGACCAACTGCAGGTCAACCATCTGGAGCACTTCGCTCCTTGAGAGCTCGTGGAAGACAATGGTCTCGTCGATGCGGTTGAGGAACTCTGGCCGGAAGTGATTCTTCAGGCTGTCGTTGACCTTCTCCTTCATGCGCTCGTAGCTCATGGCGGAGTCGTCGGTGGTGAAGCCGAGGTTGGCCTTGCGGAGGTCCTGGGTGCCGAGGTTCGAGGTCATGATCAGCACGGTGTTGCGGAAGTCGACGCTGCGACCTTGGCTATCGGTGAGACGACCCTCTTCCAAAATTTGGAGGAGCGTGTTGAACACATCAGGGTGGGCTTTTTCGATCTCGTCGAACAGGACAACGGAGAACGGCTTGCGACGCACCGCTTCGGTGAGCTGACCGCCGTCTTCGTACCCGACATAACCGGGAGGCGAACCGACGAGACGGCTGACCGTGTGCTTCTCCATGTACTCGGACATGTCGAGGGTGATCAGCGCGTCGTCGTCACCGAACAGGAATTCAGTGAGTGTCTTGGCGAGCTCGGTTTTGCCGACGCCGGTGGGGCCGAGGAAGATGAATGACCCCGACGGACGCTTGGGGTCCTTGAGGCCGGCACGGGTACGACGGATCGACTGCGACACGGCGGCCACAGCGTTCTCCTGGCCGATGATCCGCTTGTGCAGCTCGTCTTCCATCCTCAAGAGACGCTCGGTCTCTTCTTCGGTCAGCCGGTAGACGGGGATGCCGGTCCAGAGTGCGAGCACTTCGGCCACGGCTTCTTCATCGACCTCGTCGAACAGGTCGACACCGGAGGCCTTGACCTCGGTCTCTTTTTCGGCCTTCTCTTCGAGAAGCTTCTTCTCTTCATCGCGCAGACGGCCGGCCTCTTCAAACTGCTGCTCTTCGACAGCGGTCTTCTTGGCGTCTTGTACGTCGGTCAGCTTCTGCTCGAGCTCGCGAAGATCGGGCGGTGTGGCCATGCGCTTGATGCGCAGGCGTGAACCGGCCTCGTCGATGAGGTCGATCGCCTTGTCAGGAAGGAAGCGGTCACTGATGTACCGGTCGGCGAGGTTGGCTGCAGCAACGAGGGCTTGGTCGGTGATGGTGACTCGGTGGTGCGACTCGTACTGGTCGCGGATGCCCTTGAGGATCTCGATCGTGTGCGCCAACGACGGCTCTTCGACCTTGACCGGCTGGAACCGACGCTCGAGTGCGGCATCTTTTTCGACGTGCTTGCGGTACTCGTCCGTCGTGGTGGCACCAATGGTCTGGAGTTCACCACGAGCGAGCATCGGCTTGAGGATCGACGCCGCGTCGATCGCTCCTTCGGCAGCACCGGCACCCACGAGAGTGTGAATCTCATCGATGAACAGCAAGATGTCGCCGCGCGACTTGATCTCTTTGAGGACCTTCTTCAAACGCTCTTCAAAGTCGCCGCGGTAACGCGAACCAGCGACGAGGGAGCCGAGGTCAAGTGTGTACAGCTGCTTGCCGGCAAGCGTGTCAGGGACGTCGTTGTTGACAATCTTCTGGGCGAGGCCCTCGACGATGGCGGTCTTGCCGACGCCGGGTTCACCGATGAGTACCGGGTTGTTCTTGGTGCGACGCGAGAGGATCTGCATCACGCGTTCGAGTTCCTTCGAGCGACCGATCACCGGGTCGAGTTCACCGTTGCGCGCAGCTTCGGTGAGGTTCCGGCCGAACTGATCGAGGATCTGAGAGTTGCCGCCCTTCTCATCGCCGCCTTCCTTGTTGCCTGCGCCGACACCCGATGCGGGCTGCCCGCTTTCGGAACGGCCGGAGCCAGAGCTGCTGCCACCGGTGGAACCGGCGGGCCCCTGGTAACCGGACAGCAGCTGGATGACCTGTTGGCGAACGCGGGAGAGGTCGGCGCCGAGCTTGACGAGCACCTGTGCGGCAACGCCTTCACCCTCGCGGATGAGGCCGAGCAGGATGTGCTCGGTGCCGATGTAGTTGTGGCCGAGCTGCAGGGCTTCGCGCAACGACAGTTCAAGGACTTTCTTCGCGCGCGGCGTGAAGGGGATGTGGCCTGACGGCGACGAGCCGCCTTGACCGATGATCTCTTCGACCTGGCTGCGTACGGCTTCGAGGCTGATGCCCAGCGACTCGAGTGCTTTGGCAGCGACGCCTTCACCCTCGTGGATGAGGCCGAGCAGGATGTGCTCGGTGCCGATGTAGCTGTGGTTGAGCAGCCGGGCTTCTTCCTGCGCGAGCACGACGACTCGTCGTGCTCGGTCGGTAAATCGTTCGAACATCTGCTGCCCTTTCGTTCAGGGGCCCCTCAATGAGCGCCGTCTGCGGGATGCGAAACAGCGCTCGGAACCTGTGCGGTAACTCTATCGGCGACCTGTCACGGTGCCAGGTTGAGCCCCGTGACAGGTTTTCGGCAAGTTCTGGGAATACATGAGGGCGTTGATTACGTAGCGCGCATCGCCCGTCGTTGTGAGACCTGGAAAATGCTGACGTCCTCATCTGATTCGGACACCAGCGCGAGAGATGTGACGATGAAGGGTGACGGGAGTGGGTGAGGGGAGTGGGTGAGGGGGAGTGGGTGAGGGGAGTGGGAGAGGGGCATGGAAATCAGGCATGATCGGCTTATGCGAATCGTTCTGATCATCGTTGGCCTCCTTATTACTGCGCTAGCGGTCGCGGCAATCATGATTCGTCGGCTCGACCATGATGCGGCGATCTGGCACGTCGATCCGCTCGTCGCAGCGAAGCCGAGCACGCCGAACTCGTATCGAGTCGGGCCCGATGGCACGACGGAAGCGGACGCGGCGGCCCCCACTTTCGCGCTTTCTGCCGCCGATCTGGCAGTCAAGTTCGACGCCATCGCCCGCGGCGCTGGCAGTGAGGTCGTCGGTGGCTCGGCAGCCGAAGGTCACGTCACCTACGTGCAGACCAGTCGCCTGTTCGGCTTTCCGGACTATGTCTCGGTGAAGTTCATCGAGATCGATGCAGCCAATAGCACCCTGGCGGTCTTTTCCCGATCGCGCCTCGGCAAGAGCGATCTTGGGGTCAACAAAAAGCGCGTCGAGGCGTGGCTCGGTCAGATCAATAGCTGATCAATAGCTGAGCTGAAGCAAACGATTCTGGCGAATGTTGCGCGCCGACGTCCGCGATCAGGCAGGCTGACGAGATGCATGTCGTGATCGTCGGCGCCGGCGAGGTCGGCTGGTACCTCGCACAACGGCTCGGGGCCGAGGGCCACGACGTTGTCGTCATCGAGCAGAACGAGGCGATTGCGTCGGCGATCGCTGCCCAACTCGACGTCCAGGTCGTCGTCGGTAGCGCCACATTGCCGTCCACGATGAAGGCCGCACGTATTGATCGAGCCGACCTCCTCGCTGGTGTCACGCAGAACGACGAGGTCAATCTCATTGCGTCGCTTTTGGCGAAAGAAGCGGGTGTCCCGCAGACCGTCGTCCGCATCCAGACTGAGGAACTCCGTGGTCCGGCCGGTGCACGGCTCCGCGAGATCATGCGGGCTGATGTGGTCATTGACCCCGATGCTGACACCGCCGACGAGATCATGGAACTCACCCAGGCATCGGGCGCCGACGAGGTGTACCAGATGTCCGGAGGCGACCTGCTCGTCCTTGGCTGCACGATCGGTGAGGGCGCCGCGTTGGCGGGAAGCACGCTTGCCGAGATCGGCGCATCGTTCGAGCCCGACTGGCGTTTTCTTTTCGGGGCGCTGACGCGTAACGGAGAGACCGTCATTCCTCGAGGCGATCAGCGCCTCGAGGCTGGCGACCACGTTCGAGTGCTCACCAACCGGCAGAGCCGCAACGAGATCCTCGAATTGCTCGGAGCGTCACACCAACGCGCCAAGCGCGTGATGGTGCTCGGTGGCGGAGCCGTTGGGACCCGCGTTGCCGAGCGACTCGAAGCGGCCGGGGCCGACGTCGTCCTTGTCGAACACGACCTTGAGCGCGCCCGCGTGCTGAGCGAGAAGCTGCCGCGCGTCACGGTGGTGCAAGGCAACATTGAAGACACCGACATGCTGAGCGAGGAGTCGATCACCGACAAGGACCTCGTCATCGCGGCCACGGGTGATGATGCGGCCAACGTGCTCGCGTGCGCCTTCGCGGCGACCGGTCGAAACACGTTCACGGTTGCCGTGATTCATCGGCTCAGCCTGCTGCCACTGGTGCGCCAATTCGGCATCGACGCTGCCCTGAGCCCGCGCACTGCATCGGCCAACGCTGTGCTGCGCCACGTGCGCGGCGGAACCGCATCGGTGGCGACCTTTCTCGAGAGCGACATTGAGGTCGACGAGATCGAGATCGAAGCCGACTCCCAGGCAGACGGTGCCGTGGTTGCCGAGTTGCATCTGCCGCACTCGATCGTGCTCGGTGCGGTCATCCGTCCCGGAGAAGCCGGTCGCATCGTGCGCGGCAACACCATCCTCCATGCGGGGGACAACGTCGTGGTCTTTGCTCGCCCTGATTCGCTGCCTGCGCTGCGCAAGGCGTTCACCTGTGGGACGGACCATCGGTGAGCAACTTCGAACCGCAGGGTTCGCATCGGATTCATCGGCCTGACGCCCACGCTCTGCTGAACCCGCGAGTCTCGGTTTTTGGTGAGCGCGGCGAGCGGCTGTTTACGCAGAAGCGACGAGCTTCGCTCCTACTGAACGTCGTCGGCCTCACGCTCACCGTTGTTGGGGTCGGCATCGTCGCTTCTGCCATTGTCGACGCAATCGATGGCGGTCCGGATGTCTTTGCACTCCTGCTCACCGGCATCATCACGTCGATCGTCGGGGCGGTCATGTGGCAGAGCTCTGTCGCCCCCAAGCAGATCCGCGTGCTCGACGTGTTCACCACCGTCACCATCGCGTGGGTGACCATTGCCGCTGTCGGCGCCATCCCGTACCTTGTCACGGGCCACTTCACCCGCATCGACGATGCGCTGTTCGAAGCCATGTCCGGATTTACGACCACCGGTGCAACGGTCACCCCCGACATTGAGGCCACATCAAAGGGCCTGCTCTTCTGGAGGTCGATGACGCAGTGGATGGGCGGGATGGGCGTCATCGTGCTCGTCGTCGCCGTGCTGCCGACGGTTGGATCGGGCGGCATGAGCCTGCTCGAAGCGGAAGCGCCGGGCCCCACTGGCGAGCGACTCACCCCGCGAGTCCGCGAAACAGCGCGCCGGCTCTGGGCGGTCTACGTCGGCTTCACCGTGCTGATGGCTGTTGCATACTTCGCCGCCGGGATGAGCATGTACGACGCCGTGAGTCATTCCTTCACGACGGTCTCGACCGGTGGTTTCTCTCCTTACCAGGCTTCGTTCGGGCACTTCGAATCGGCCCTACTTGAATGGATCTGTATCGTCGGCATGCTGTTGGCTGGCGGAAGTTTCACGCTGTACTGGCGTGCGTTGCGCGGCAACGTCAAGCCACTCCTGCGTTCCACCGAGTTTCACGTCTATCTCGCGTTCGTCGGCGCCATCACGGTCTGGGCGTTCGTGACCTCGGGGAACAACGGTGGTCAATCAACCGGTTTCCGCGATGCGCTGTTCACTACTGCGTCGACGGTGACCACGACCGGCTATGTGGCTACCGAATACGGCCTGTGGAGCCAGACGGCGCAATCGTTGCTGCTGATCGCATTGCCACTCGGGGCCATGGCCGGCTCGACCGCTGGTGGTATCAAGCTGCTGCGCGTAATGGCCGTAGCGAGCTTC
This sequence comes from Ilumatobacter sp., assembly GCF_041688325.1. Classification (GTDB taxonomy): domain Bacteria; phylum Actinomycetota; class Acidimicrobiia; order Acidimicrobiales; family Ilumatobacteraceae; genus Ilumatobacter_A. The sequence continues at coordinate 1,339 of NZ_JBDNIJ010000347.1, read as the reverse complement.
GCCCATCGCGAGGCGCTGAAGCATCTCCACCCGAAGCTGGTTCGACCAGTCCGCGTCGGCAATGCCTCGTTGTCAGATGACGTTGCTGGCAAGGTCGTTGGGTTCTTGCTGCTGGCGCTGGTGATCTTCGGTGGCGGATCGTTCGCCATCGCCGCGACAGGCCCGGACTTGATTACCTCGTTCTCTGCGTCGGCGACCGCGCTTGGCAACGTTGGCCCTGGCCTCGGCCTCCTTGACCACACTGGCGACTTCACGGTGATTCCACCGGCGGGCCGATGGATTGCGACGTTGCAGATGCTCCTCGGCCGCCTCGAGATCTACCCCGTGATTTTGGCTCTCTCGGTCGTCACCCTCCGGATCCCCAAAAGAATCCTTCCGCGTCGCCGTGGCCGATGACCTGAATTGCTCACACAAGCGAGCGCCCCGGTTTCTGTGTGAGCGATTGCAGCGTCGTTTCCTGCAATCCCTCACACAAACCTGGGACGAGTCACCTACCTATGACGACCGGGCGAGGGCTGCAGCAAGCCGGCCGAGCACGGCGTCGGCCTCGTCAACGACATTGCGATACGTGAACTGATACACCCGGAACCCGTCGTCGACAAGAGCGTTCATCCGGGCGGCGTCGCGTGCGATTTGCTCCGTCGTGCGGTGGTATCGATGGCCCAAGACCTCGACAACGATGTCGGTCCCCGGAAATCGGAAGTCGACGCGGACGACTCGGTCGCGGGCTCGAGTGAGGACCTGTTGTGTGTCTGGCCGCGGCATCGCCGCGGCATCGACAAGTCGGAGAAATTCTCGTTCGAGCCAGCTGTGTCCGCCTCGACCGAACTCGAACGAGTTGATCGCGTCGAGCAGCTTGGGGATCCCATACCTTCCCTGTGTTGCCAGTGCGACGATCCGTCGGTGCAAGAGCCCCTCGCTGAACTTGCCGTCTCGAAGGCCTGAGTCGTACGCCGCGACGAGTCGTTCCGGAGTTTCGGTTCGTGCGAGGTCGACAACGGTCCGTGCCCCGCTCGTGACGGCCAGTTCAGCGACCCGGCTCCGATCGATGAGCGGCAGCGCAGTGGTCGTGTGGATTCGCTGACCGATCCGCCGGACGTTTCGATGTCGTTCGGTCGTGACATCGAACGGTGCACGGAGGTCGAACCCGTCAAATCCGTGGAGGGCGGCGGCTGTTGGGCCGCTCGCCCAGACATCGCCCCCGATGTCGAGGAGCAGTGCGGCAAGTCGCGCTGATGGCCCGGTTGGTGCGCCGGGCAGACGATAGGTGTGTGTGCCGGATTGTGTGAGGGTGCCGCTCTGGACTCGGCTCCGAAGCTGGTCATTCGATCCGCCTAAG
>NZ_JBDNIJ010000062.1:0-2003 GCF_041688325.1 Ilumatobacter sp. | reverse complement strand
TCCGTGGATCACTTTCGCCTGTCGTCGACGACGCCGACGTGGCAGAGGCCAAACGGCTACAACCTGCCATGGTGGTGCATCTCGTCGATGGTGCCGGCCACAGCGTCCAGGGCGATCGTCCGGTCGAGTTGGCCTCGATTATCACGAGCGAACTGAACTGAACTGAACTGAACTGAACTGATGGTTAGTTCGCGCAGGCGTCGAGCCCGCCGATGACGCCGTCGCGGAATGCGTCGATCTTCTCGAACGGGCTGCCGAGCACGTTGTCGTCGACACCGAGGTCGCCGATCAGAATGGCTGTGCGAACAGCTTCGTCGAGGTCGCCGGGCGACACAATGGATGTCCGGCCCTCGGCGCGCGGTTGGGGCAGTTGAAAGTCGACGGGGATGACTGTTTGTACCCATGCTCCGGCGAGGCAGTCGTTGATCAGCTCGCGACGTTCGCCTTCGATGGTCGATCCGAGTGAGCGCTGGGCAGCTTCGGCCCAGGCCGCGCCGATCAGGTAACCCAACGAGAAGTCGCCGAACGTGTTCTGTTCGTACAGGTCGCGGGCAACCGGCTCGTTGAGAAAGACGGTGTTACTGGATGGGCAGAGCGCTGCGCCGTTCTCGAAGCCGGCCTCGAGATCTGCACATGCTGCCTCGTCCTCGCTCTGGACAGGGACAAGCGTGAGTGGGGTGAAGTTGGGGACATCAGCGTCGACGCCCCAGAAAAGGTTGAGGTCGGGCACCAGAAACCCGAACAACTCGGCGCCCTCGCCGGTCTCCGGATCGCCGGCGTCGAACCCGAACGGAGCATTGCCTTCGTTGGCAAAGTCGTTGTTGTCGTTGAACTGGTTCGGCATGAGTGGGAGCGGGTTGTCAATCAGGTCGCCGCACCGAACCGCGCCTTGACGGAAGCCGACCTGGAAGGCGCCGACGCGGTCAAATCCGGACCCGTGGCCGCCGGGTGTGAACTGATCGATGCCGACGGGGTCACGCACTTCAAGCATGGCAATGAGACCGGCCCGGACGTCGGCATCGGAGAACGTGACGCCACCTTCGCCGCGTGCTGCGCGCCCCGCCCACGCGCCAGCGAAGCAGTCGGCCTGCTGTTCGGTCGTGACCGTCGGGAGGTTCTGTTGGAGAACGCCGCTGCGCTGCTGGATGGCGTGGCCGTACTCATGAGCAAGAACGATGCCGATCGTTCCTGCGCCGAAGTTGTCGGCGAGTTGGGCGAGTAGGCCGTCGTCGCCGTCGTCATAGACAATGAAGTCGTCAAGGCCGCAATAGAACGCCACGAACTCTTGGACGTCGTCGTAGGACGTGCGTGGTTCGCCGCAACCGGGGAGATCATCTGGCCGCTGGGGGTACGCCGCATAGACGTCACCTTTGAGCGGTTGCCATGGCTCGCCGTACACCTCGGGATAGGCCTGCTCCCACCAGTCGTCGAGGTCGGCGAGCGTGGCGAGGAGGAAGTCGTCGTACGGCTGGACCGGCTTGTTCGGACCGAAGTTGATGGCGCCGGGATCGATGTCGGTTGGAACGGTCGCCGGAGGTGTGGTGGCCGGCTCGCCTGGTTCGCTGGAGTTCGTTGTCTCGTCGCCTGAGGTGGTGGGCGCGCCCGTGTCGGGCGTTCCCGGTTGAAACGGTGGCGCGGTTGCTGCTCCCGCCGAGGCGTCGGAGCGAGTTGCGGTCACCGCAACGTCGGAGCCGCATGCTGCAGCGCTGAGGCCGATGGCGATCAGCAGTACGGAAAGTCGCGTCGTCTGCACACCTGCGACTCTAGACACGGACGTTTGCCGACTCGCATCGGCCGACCTGGATTTCGAATCTTCTCACCTTTGCGAAACTTCGCCTGGGGCGGGTCGTTTCGGTGCGGTACTTAAACCCGGCTTCCGCAGTTGATGGGCACATGACCGGCCTGTCGGGCGGATAGTGCCTGGTAGTCGGGTTGGAGGGTTCCGCAAGGTCGCGAAAAGCGTGGGCACACGATGTGGATTTGATCCTTGCGTGCGCTGTGGC
>NZ_JBDNIJ010000005.1:0-16705 GCF_041688325.1 Ilumatobacter sp. | reverse complement strand
CAACTAATCCGTGTCGTGCGCAATCTGGTCGACAACGCCCTTCGGCACGCACAAGCACGGGTGCTCGTCTCGGTGACGAGCACCGACGAGGGGCTCGTGGTACTTGCCGTCGAGGACGACGGCCCTGGAGTCGCCGAGCCAGATCGTGAACGGATCTTCGAGCGATTCCGCCGCTCCGACGAGGCCAGAACACGCGACGACGGCGGATCTGGCCTCGGTCTCGCCATCGTGGCTGGGATCGTCGCCGATCATTTTGGGACGGTGTCCGTCGACATGAGCCCAGCGCTCGGCGGGGCTCGTTTCGCGGCCACGCTCGCCGACGCCCGGCTCTGAAGCTACGCGACCGCAGATGCGATGGATCGTTCCGAATGCGACGACGAGTACGCGGCCTTGCTCCGGGACACCGTGCTCGCCGAATTCTCCGTCGTTGCTCGGTCCACCTACCACTTCGTGGACATCGACGCCGTGGCCCTCACGCCGCAACTACAGCTCCGGTTACGTGATGGCGGGCGAGTCGGCGGTGGGAATCTCGATCACGAACGCTGCTCCACCGAGATCGGCGTCATCGATCGTGATCGTTCCACGATGCGCAGCAACGATGTCGGCCACGATCGCGAGACCGAGACCGGTGCCGCCGGCATTGCGAGTACGTGCTTCGTCCAGCCGGACGAATCGTTCAAACACATGCGGCCGCATGTCGACCGGAATGCCGGGTCCGTCGTCACTGACCGTTAACCGAGCCACTGGACCCGTGATCGTCAGATCGAGGTCGATGCGACCGGCCGCATGCAACTCAGCATTGTGCACCACGTTCCTCAACATCCGCTGCAACTGGGCCTCGTCACCTTGGACGAGGCACGGTATGCCGACACCGGTCAGTGAGATGACGAGGTCGGGTCGACGGATCGTTGTCCGCGCGGATTGCAGGAGTGGTGCGAGATCGACCGGGTTGGCCGGTGGCTGTTCGGCGTCGAGATGGGCGAGCAGCAGCAGGTCCTCGGTGAGTATTTGTAGGCGCTCGACGTCGCCGAGCAGGTTGTCGGCAACGTTGACCCAGTTCGACTGCGCCGGATGGGTGACCGAGATCTCAAGGTCCGCTCGAAGCGCTGCGAGCGGACTGCGCAGTTCATGGCTTGCGTCGGCCACGAATCGCCGTTGCTTGGCGACTGCTGTGTCGAGGCGCATCAGTGTGGCATTGACCGTCGTTGCGAGTTCGGCGATCTCGTCGGTCACCGTGCCGACGGGCACTCGGCGGTGTAAATCGCTAGCGGTGATCTCCGACATGGTCGAGGTGATCTCACGAACCGGGCGGAGCGTCCGGCCGACCACCCACCAGGCGAGTGCCCCGACGAGCAGCGTCAACAGTGGCACGCCGATCACCAAGAGCAGGACGACCGCAGCGGTCGTCGATCGGACTCCGCTGAGACTCTCGCCGGCGTACACCGTGACTGACCCGGTGCTTGTCGAGACAGTCAGCGTCGCGACCCGCATCTCTCCCAGGTCTGGCAGCGGCGCGACGACAACGGTGTCGGTTTGCGGACTGGATTCGGGTGGTCGGTACGGCGAGATTGCTTCCTCGCCCTCGATGTTCGAGGTTGACGCGATCACCAGAGAAGAGGCGTCGACGACTTGCACGTAGGCGGATTCCTCGCCGGGGAGCGCCAGCGTGGGAGGCAGCCCCCCGCCCTCGGCCAGGGCGGCGACGTCGCGGGCGCGCAGTTCCGCTGCGGTGGTCGCGGCGTCGTCGAGTCTTGACTGCAACGTCATCGTGAGGATCGCAGCGCCGACTGCGAGGACGATGCCGACCGAGATCGCGGCGAGTGTCGCAATGCGCAGCCGAAGTCCATGGCGGACCGTCATCTTGGCACCGCGCAAGCGTCTATGAGGCGATAGCCGGCGCCACGGACGGTGAGCAGGCTGTCGGTGTCGAACGGCTTGTCGATCTTCCGTCGGATGTTCGAGATGTGGACCTCGATGACGCTGGGGTTGCCCTCGTAGGCAAAGTCCCACGCGTGTTCGAGCAGATCGGCTTTGGAGACAACTTGGCCTGACCGGTGTGCGAGATACTCGACGATCGCCAGCTCTTTCGCAGTGAGGTCGATCGTGACGCCACGTCGCCGACAAATTCGTGAGGCAGGGTCGACTTCGAGATCACCCACTGCGAGGAGCGCCGGTCGTTGGGTGGAGCCGCGGCGGACGAGTGCGCGGAGGTGCGCAACGAGCACGACGAACGAGAAGGGTTTCGTGAGATAGTCGTCGGCTCCGGTGTCGAGTGCTTCGGCCTCGTCATACTCACCGGCTTTCGCAGTGAGCATCAAGATCGGTGTCCAGTTCTCCTGGTCGCGGAGTGTGGCGCACACACGGAAGCCGTTGAGCTTGGGGAGCATGATGTCCAGCACGATGGCGTCGTATGCATTCACTGAGGCGAGCCACACCCCTTCTTCTCCATCGAAGGCGTTGTCGACCGAGAATCCCTCGGCGACCAGCCCGCGCTTGATCGTGGTGGCCAGTCGATTGTCGTCCTCGACGACCAGAACGCGCATATATGAAGTGTAATCGTGGGCACCTGAAGGCCAGCTGAAGCCGCCGTTCAGGTTGCTTCAGGACGTCTGAAGGTGCCCGCGCTCATGATGCATACATCGCAGACGACCCCCGCCTGCGACCAACCCAAAAGGAATTGACCATGACTTCCCGAATCACGAGAATCGGTTTCACCGCAGCCGCAGGGCTCGGCGTCTTCGCCGGCGCCGCCGGCCTCACCGCCGCGGCCAGCGGCAACAATGCTCCAGCCCCGACACCTGTCGGCATCGAAGCCCCTGGCCCCGACGTCGAGGAGCCCGGTGACACCGGCATCAACTGCGAGAATGGCATCGACACTGCAACCGGCGCTGAGTGTGACGGCGGGCCGGCCGTTGCACAGGCCGAGGAAGCAACGGAGGCCCCCGATGCCGACGAGGACGCTGCGACGGACGCCGCTGCTTCAACAGATGCGAACTCGGCATCCGGCATCGTCTCGGCGCAAGTCGCGCCAGCACAGACCGACCCAACGCCCGTGCCGGCCGAGACCGAGACGGAGGGCGCCGGAGACGAGGCCGATGACGGCATCGACCACCAGTTCGAAGGCGAAGAGATTGGCGAGAACGGCAACGGAATCCCCGATGCCGACGATCTGAACGGCACCGAAGAGACTGGCTGACCTCGGACCGAAGCGGGGAACGGACGATCCCCGGTCCGCTCCCCGCTTTTTCGCGTTCGGGAACGCCGTCGACGTTCATCCGACGTTCAAATCGGTTCAGCTCGCGTACGGGTTGTTTCAGGATTCCCAAAGGTGCGATCCGCCACGATGCAATCAGTGATCGACGCCGTGTTGATCACACAACGAGAGGACCCACCAAATGAATTTCAAGAACTCAAAACGCAAGATCGCCGCGGGCAACGGCTACGTCGTCCATCAGGACAGCTGCAACGACTGACCGTCGGCACCGTGGCCTTGCCGCCGTTGTCTTCACCCTGCAGAGCATCACTACGGAGTTGCCTCCGCCGATCGTCTCGGCGATCCGGCGCGTCACGGCGGCCTGCGTCCGAGTTGTGTTCATCGCTCGGTTGTATGCAATCCCGAGAGGAATCGCGACCGCAACCACCGCAAGGGACGCTCCGATGAGACCGGCGACCACACCGGTCGTCGCGGTACGCAAACGGGGGAGTGGAACGAAGCCGGTGACGATCAGTACGGCCGCCGCGGCGATGGTGATACCGACGAGGTTCGCACCGAAGAGGGTGAACGCTCCGGCGGCGAGCGTCCAGCGCTGCTCCTCGAGCATCAGTCCGATGGCCGTCAGTGGCATGGCGAGGTGAACGGCGATCGCCACACCCACCAAGGAGTTCGACAGTCACGGTCGCGTGCGGACGTAAGCGCCGGCTGTACCGGCGAGAACTGCGACACCGAGGTCTCTGAGATCCGGATTCGTCCGAGCGAGAATCTGTGTGTTCGGCGTTGCATCGGGCAGAGTCAGGCCGACCAGACGACGGGTGAGGTGGAAGTCGGGAGGCCGGACGAGCAGCCCCACAAGTTTGGCCTGCTCACCCAGGGGATCCGCGTCGAGTTCAGCCTGTTCGACCTCAAGCGCTACGGATTCTGCGTCGCGCTGGCTACTTACAGAGACCCACTCGCCGGCAGCCATCGACAGCACAGACGCGTTGTGTCCGGGACTTACGCCAGTGCTCATGACCATGGAGCGTAGAACCCAGACGCGCTGCGTCGACGGCTCCTGACTTCGAACGCCACGTCGAGGCGTGCCATTGCCAAGACGAATGCGATGGCCGCGACCATCGCAGCTGCCACTGTGGCGATATTAGTTACCGAGATGGCGGTGAGCGTGAAGAGGAACGACTCCTGAACGCGTCGTCTGTGTGCGAGGAGAAGGAGCATCGGGCATCGGTCGAATCGGTGCGGATGTGACCACGCGAAGGCGATCGTGAGTCTCGCTTCCTGAATGGGCTTTCAGGTTGCTTCAGGTTCCTTGAAGGTGGCGAGGAGGAGTGTGGGTTTCAGTTCATCGGGAGCCGCTCGGTGAACTTGAAAGGAATCGCCCAGAATGCGTATCACCAAGCGAAGTGTCTATTCAGGTCTTGCCGGAGTCGGCATCCTCCTCGGAACCGGTGGCCTTGCAGCCGCTGCAACGGGCACCGATGCCGCTCCGGCTCCTGCTGCGGTTGTGCAGCAGACCGATCCAGCGACCACGGTCGACAACGAAGGCAACGAGGTCGATGAAGGCAACGAGGTCGATGAAGGCAACGAGGGACCGGAGACACCGCCGGATTACACCTCGAGTGTGCAGACGACCCCGGAGGACGAGACCGCTGATGCGGCCGAGACCCCCGAGAGTGAAGCTGCCGAGGATGCTGCGTTGTCAGCCCTTGCGACGGTGTCGCCTGATGAGGCGGCGGCGGCGGCGTTGGCGTCACAGCCGGGAACGGTGGGTGAGGTCGAACTCGCCAACGAGGCCGGCAACGTCGTGTACGAGGTCGAGATCGCCACGGATGCTGGTGGTGAGGTCGAAGTGATCATCGACGCTGGTAACGGCAGCGTGTTGGCATCTGCTGCTGAGTGATCGGTGTCGACAGGTTTTCCTCATGAACGAGCCATCTACCGCCCGTGACGGCGACGGCATTGTTCCTCTGGGGCAACTGACACCGGTCGGCTGACCGCCAGCCAACCGGTGCAACGACGAGGGTCGGAGCTTTCGAGCTCCGACCCTCGAACGCGTTTCGAGCGAGTGATCTTGCTTTCAGCCGGAGTTCAGCCTGAGATCTGCATGATGTCCCATCGGCATCCTGCCGACCACCGGCGATCGAGCGCCGGGTCCGAAGTGGAGGCGCCGGTCGATCCAACGACGGAGCCGGGTACCGAACCAGCGCACTCCAATGTCCTCCGACGAGTCGGCTACGTGATCCCGTTCGCCGCCACGGCGCGGTTCGTAGACCCAAATGAGCCGACCTTTTTGCGACGCGTGATGCCCTGTGTGCAGCGTCGCCGACGGGTCGGATCGAGACGTTCGTCAACCTCCTCGCCGTCGACCAGGGCACGGATGGCAACTTCGACCTCATGCGTCGGCGCCGGGACGCTCCGGGCAGTGTGATGGATCTGCTGTTCGTCACGATGATCGAACGCTTCCGGATCGACGGCCAGCAGGGCATGAACCTCGGCCTCGCACCGCAGGTCGCGGCCACCGGGAACGCGCCACGTTTCATGCGATGGCAGGCCGCATTCGCTATGTCGTGGGACAACGTCAAGCAGTTTCGACTGGTGCGGATCATGACCAGCTCGTTCGTGCAGACCGTGCCCGGCATTGGCGCCGCCAGCAGCTACCTCATCGAATAGGACAGCGGCTCATCGTCTGCGCTGACGGCGGTGATGACCGCGGCCATCATGACGTTCGCCGGTAGGCGCCGACAGGTCTTGCTCGGAGCGCTCATTGCTCTGCAGGTGGTCTTCCTCATGGCGACGGAGGAATCTGCCTGTGGGCGCATCACCTGATCGAAATCGCCGTTGCTGTGGGGGTTGTCGTGTTCCTCGACCACCGGCGGTCCGTGGGAGTCCTTCGGAACGTCGCGGCGGCGAGGTCGCTCGAGCCGGTCTGAGCGAGGCGGATTCACCGGGTTTCGTGAGATGCCCAGCTCTGACTTGTGCGCACGAATCCACTGTTTTCGAGGATGAGACAACTGATCGTCTTGTCGTTGAGATCGCAAGGCCTCAACTCGGCGTTGCAGCGCTCGACGAATCCAACTCCCTCCTCGGGCGCGAGTATCGAGAGCGTCTCGGACACAAGTGCGGCGCTGCAAGCTTTGCGTGCAATCGTCGTCGACGACGTCCGGACGGGCGTGGAGTTGCCCGTGCGAGGGTCGATGCCCACGTCTGAAACGCGTGCACGGGAACGGTTGCGGTGTCGGGGAGGCTGCACGGCAATCGTTCCCTCATGGAGTCGGATCGTGGAGATCGGCGTCGGGCTCACATTGGCGCGTGTCGTGTCGTGGAGTACAAGATCGATGTGGTTGTTGCCTCGCCGTGCGGTCAGTCCGGCGATCGTCAGGCTGATGCCGGACAGGTCATATTCGAGCATGGCGAGGTCAACGGCGCGATCGGCGTAGTGGCCGATCGCGACTGCGCTCACATCCAGTCCTTGGCAGTCGTCGACCCGATGCAACTCACTTCCCGTGAACGTATACGGAGCGTGTGCAATCTCTGCGACCGCCTTTTTCAACTGACGGCCGCTCGGACGACAACCAGTCTGAGCAGCAGCGGTCCACAGCCGATGCAGTCGCATTGCTCGCACGTTGAATGCCCCGTTGCTCAAGCGTTGCCATGTGAGCGCCACCCGGAGTACGTCGTCGAACTCCGGTGTGGTCTCCACGGACCTTGGATGTCGCATCCAGAGCGAGAGCATGCTGTTTCGATCGGCAGGGTCGAATAGATCGTTGGCTCTTCGCACCTCATCACCGACGAATTGCTCGGCGAGCTGAGCGTTGTTGTTATCTGCCGCCGTTGCTCGCACCTCCACCCGGCGGCCGAGTAGAACGGCGGGCAAGGTCTGTGCATCGAGCATCGTCATGGGTTCATCATCGTCCTTGCCGCCTGAAGTCGGCCTGAAGGATGCTGAACCTCATCTGACTGTCCCGTCGCCGACAAGTCAAAGTTACGGAGGGGCCGAGTTGGTCAGCAGCGAAGCTCGCTGATGGTGACCGAGTCGAGTCCGACCGAGCCAAGTGATCGAGGATGATAGGAAGCGCATCGAGGGTGTAGCGATGGCCGAAGTGCAGGTTGATGATCGCTCCAGAGTGCACGCCCTCGATCACGTTGGCGACGGCGGTGTCGGCGCCGGGCTCTCGGAAATCTCGGAAATCTCGGGAATCGACTGACGCTGTCATACCCAGTCGGGCTGCCGCCGTGCCCGAGAATCGCGGATGGCAGGTCTCAGTCCGCCGTTTCGGCGCCGCCGGCGTCCTTCATGACTGTCGCGGTCTGGGCAGCGGCTTCGGTGGCGCTGACTTCGACGGTGACCTCTTGAGCGTTGATGGAAGTCTTATACAAGCTGAAGTCGTTGACGGGGAAGTGGTCGGCTGCTCCGGTGTTGTCGAAGTGGGCAACTCGTGTGCCCCCGGCCGGGATCGTGAACGACGCGGGGAGCTTGGTGTAGTAGCTCTCGCTGATGTTGGCGGTGGGGTCGTTGAATGTGTAGTACACCTCGAATCCGTTGAGGTCGGTCGACCCGGTGTTCGAGAGTGCGATCTCGAGATGGTCGTCGGTGGCCTTGCCGGCTGCGTCGACGTTGTTCTCGACGAGGACCGAGTCGATGGTGAGCGCCTGAGCGGTCGCCGTGTTCGTGATCGGGTTGGCCGTGACCGGCAGGATCTGGCCGCCGTTGGGCGCGGCAGTTGATCCGGCTGCCGGACTTGATCCCGCCGCCGAGGCGTTGGTTGCAGCCGGCGTTGCCGTGGTGGTGCTTCCGCCACATGCGGCGAGGGTGAGGGCTCCGGCCGTCACTGCGGCGGCGATGATCGTGGTTCTGCGTCGACGCTGCGGGCGGCTGGTCGGGGTGGTGTGATGGTCGGTCGTGGGGGTGGTGTACATGGGTTGCTCCTTCTAGGAGGTTTGGGGGATGGTGGGTTGGCGGCGGAAGCTGCGGCGCAGTCCGAGCACGAGAATGGTCGGGTACAGGAGCAGCCAGCCGATGTCGTTGCGTTTCTCGTTGAGCAGTTGGCCGAGGCTGAAGCCGCGATATTTGGTCGGGACGTCGGTCATCGCGAACGAGAAGCGTTCGAAATGCTTGGCGAAGGAGAGTTCCTCGATGCCGATGCGTGTCTTTTCGTAGGCGGTGAAGTGTTGGAGGATCGTCGTCTCGCCAGCTCGATCGAGGCCCAAGGCGGCGAAGAGGCCGCCGGGGATCTGGTTGTCGGCGTCGAGGGTGTCACCGAGTTGGGGCAGGATCAGCACGACGAGGAGCCAGATGCCGAGCGCGATCATCAACCCGTTGGCCGCAACCTTGGTGTTGGCGGTGGCGATTGCTCCAACGCAGTAGAAGACACCCATGTAGACGATGGCCGCGACGTAGGCGAGGAACAGTTTGAAACCCTGCGCAGCGTTGATCCAGTCATTGCCGATGGTGCCGACGCTGACGATGCCTACGAAGGCGGTCACAGCGACGAGTGTGGCGATGACGGCGAGTGCGCCGAGCAGGCTTCCGGTCGCCTGCTCGCTAGCGGTGACGGGCCGCGACCGTATGAGCGTGAGGGTCCGGTTGCTGCGTTCCCGTGACACGGTGAGGTAGCCGAGGGCGATCGCGATGACCGCGCCGATGATCTCCAGGTACTCCAGCGACCCACGCAGGAGCGACAGCGGAGCGAGGAGTGACGGCGCAATCTGTGTGATGCCACCTGCTTGGGCGGCGGCTTTGTAGGTCTCGTAGTCGGCGAGTTGGCTGCGGTAGTCGACCGACGCGATGTACACCGACACGGCGGTGACGGCCATGAGAATTGCGAGCAGGGCGAGCAGAATGCGGCTTCGTACGGCCGCGCGGTATTCGTGCTGAGCGAGCGCCAAGACACGCGATCGGGAACTGTCAGCCACTGATGGTGGAGCGCCCATCTGGGTCTGCGGTGCGGATGAGGGGGTCGAGGGGGCGGTGGTGGTGTCAGTCACTGGAAGTTCCTGTCGAGTAGTCGTGACGTTGGACGAGAATCACTGTCGCGATGGCAAGCAACGCGGCGAGTCCGGCAATGGAGAGCAGGCCGCCGATGGAGTTGCCGCCGTCGGTCGAGGTCTGCAGTACGTGGCCGCTGATCTGCTTGTACTGCTCGACGACCGAGAAGGGCCGCGCCTTGGATGTTGCCCGGAAGAAGGCCTGGGAGGTGCTGACGGGATCGGTGATCGGGTTCAGCGACTGGGTCGGACGGAGCCCGGACGTCACCTGAGGAACGGCGAAGGTAATCACGAGCCAGGCACCCATCGCTGAGAGCAGGGCGAGGGATCGGCGGCGAGTGACGAGCACGGTGGCCATGCCGATGAGCGCGAACACCATCAGGTACAGCCAAGACAGTCCGTAGAAGGTGGCGAGTCGGCCGAGTTCAGCGACGGTCGGTGCGGCACGGTTGACGATCAGTAGCGACAGCGCGGAGACCGTGAGGCTGAACACGAGGATCGCGAGCAGTACGGAGGCTGCGCCGACGATCTTGCCGATCACATAGCTGGTGCGTGTGACCTGCCGGGAGAACACGAGTCGCCCGACGCCGTCGGTCTCGTCATCCGCGAGGCTGACGTGACCCAGTACCACTGCGAGGAGTGCGCCGATCAGGGGGATGTAGACCACCATGTTTGACAGCAGCGAGAGGGTGGGCTTCAGCCGGAACGGGTTCTCCGGTGCGGGAAGACCCTGCGCGGCGAGGAGCTTGACCGATTCGTCGTAGACCCCGACGATGGTGCGATGGCTCGACCAGCCGAGTACCCCGGCGAGCGCCGTCATCACGAGCAGGGTGGCCAGCAGGCCGATGAAGGTGCGTTGGCGTCGCAGCGACAGGATCTGGTGGCGGGCGATCGTCGCGATCATGACGGGATTGCTTCCATCCGGACGTAGATGTCTTCGAGTGATGTCTCGTCGGGGAATCGGGCGGTGGTTGCCTCGATCGTGTCCTTGTAGATCAGTTCGCCATGATTGAGTACGCCGATGGTGGTGCACACCTTCGCCACCTCGCTCAGCAGGTGGGTGTTCATGAACACCGTCATGCCGAGATCGCTGTTGAGTCGCAGGATGGTGTCGCGGAGTTGGCGTACACCGACGGGGTCGAGGCCGGAGGTCGGTTCGTCGAGGAACAGAACGCTCGGTTTGTGGATGATTGCCTGGGCGATGCCAACACGTTGACGCATGCCCGTCGAGAACGACCCGACGCGACGGTCTGCAAGATCTGAACATTCGAGGTAGTCGAGCGTCTCGAGTGCGGCGCTTCGTGCGTCGACGACTCCGGACAACTTGGCAAAGAACTCCAGGTTCTCGCGGGCGGTCATGTGCGGATACATCCGTACCTCGGCTGGCAGGTACCCAATCTGCGATGTCACTTCGTGTCGTTGGGTGACGACATCGAAGCCCTGTACCCGAGCGGTACCCGACGTCGGAGTGATCAGTGTCGTCAGGATGTTCACTGCCGTTGTCTTGCCAGCGCCGTTGTGGCCGAGGAACCCAAAGATCTCGCCACGCTCGATCGTGAGGTCGACACCACGGAGGACGGGCTCGACGTCGTAGGTGTGGTTGAGGCCGACCATCTCGATCGCCGCCGTCGTCGTACGCTGTGCCGCAAATCGGTCTGTATCCATCGTCTGCATAGCTGTCACTCTTTCGTTTCAGGCCCACCCGGCGAATGCGAAGCGGTGCGAGCCTCACGTTGCTCCCGGCTTGCTGAACCCAGGCTGAAACCACCGAACTCCGACTTCAGCTCCAGTTCAGGACACGCCCGGGAAGGTGAGGGCATGTCGAAAGCCCCCGCCTCCGTACTCGATCGTCCCACCGCCGAACAGCTCATCGTTGTCGACTTTGTTCACGTTGATGGGGAATTCAATCGTGACGCCGCTGGCGGAAAGCGTCTGCGCGAGCGGCGGATACGACGATTCGTATGGCGTCGTTGGAAGGCCCTGCTTGTGGTCTTCGTAGTCACGATGGGTTCGACCTCGTACTCGTACGGCACGTATCTTGCGGCACCGGGAACGGCGTCGAACGGTGAGCGCACTGTCGACTGGGCTCGCGATCACGGCGGCGACGGTGTGATCAATCGGGTCGAGCAGTGGTGGTACACCCGCAGGCCCCCCGGCAACGGTGTCCCGGATGCTTCGAAGCTGCCCGCCGTCCCAGCGCCCGTCGTTGCCCGCGGAGCAACGGTGTCCGGAGCGGTTGCCAACGCAGCACCGGTCGACCTTGTTGCGCTGTCGCCCGATCCGTTGCTGGGCGAAGGTGTCTGGACACCGGAGGCTCAGAGCGTTGACGGCGCACCCGTCCTCTACACCACCTTTCTTCGCCCGGACCCTGACAACACGAACGTCGTCGCCGGCATCATCGAGTTCGATCAGAATCTCGTGCGCACTGTCGCTGTCCCGGGCACTGGCGAGCTTGGCGGCAGCGGATGGGCCTGGGGCTCCAAGATTCCCACCAGCGAACGCGAAACACTCGTGGCCGCATTCAACTCCGGCTTCAAGTTCCAGCACATCGACGGCGGCTACTTCACCGAAGGCCGCACCCCTGAGCCCCTGATCGACGGCAACGCATCGCTGGTGATCGACGGCAACGGGACCGTCGATGTCGGGGCCTGGGGCAGCGACTTCACGATGACGCCCGACGTCGTCACCGTCCGCCAGAACCTGCACCTCATCGTCGACAACGGCCAGGTCGTCTCTGACCTGAAGTCCGATACGTCCGGCAGGTACGGCATTCCGAGGCACCAACTCCAGTTCACCTGGCGATCCGGAATCGGCGTGACCGCCGATGGCAACGTCGTCTTTGTTGCCGGCAACAAGATGACGATGTCGGCGCTCGCCAACGCATTGGCCGGCGCCGGCGCCGTTCGCGGCATGCAGCTCGTCATCCACACCAAGCAGGTCACAGCGACGCTCTTTGCGGCTGTCGACGGAACAAAGGATTCGGTCGTCGGCACGAAGCTGCTCCCGGACATGCCGAAGCCGGCCACCCGCTACCTCAACACCGACCAGCGCGACTTCTTCGCCGTCTTCGTTCGCTGACCCGGCCTCGCCCAACCACCCATCACCACCAGACAGGAACCACCCGATGTCCGCCACCGCCTCCCCAGGACCCATCCTCGAGCGACCGTCACCGAGAGACTTCGACGACTTGTCACGATTGTCTGCTCGCCGCACCGAACTTGACGTCGCTCCGGAGTCGCCGTCGATTCAGTACCGGTTCTCGGCGCGCGAACTCCTCCTCGCCGTCCGTCCGCATCAGTGGATCAAAAATGCGCTCGTCCTGCTCGCTTCGATCGCTTCCGGAGCGATCCTGCATCCGGCGGGGCTCGTCGCTGCGGTGATCGCCACGGTGGCGTTCTGTGCCGCATCGGCAGCGACGTACCTTATGAACGACCTGGCAGACGTCGACGCCGACAAGCTGCATCCCACCAAGCAGCTCCGGCCAATCGCCGCCGGGACGCTGTCGGTCGCTGACGCACAGACTACGACCGTGATCCTCGGCGGTCTTGCATTCGGTCTCGCCGCCGGCCTGGGTGCAGTGTTCGTTGCCGTCCTGCTCGGCTACCTCGCAATGACCACTGCGTACTCGAAAATTCTGAAGCACATCCCGTTCGTCGACGTCGTCACCGTCGCTGCCGGCTTCGTTCTCCGGGTCGTTGCGGGAGGTATCGCTGTCAGCGTCGGCGTCTCCGTCTGGCTCCTCGCCGCGGTGGCCGCCGCGGCGATGCTGATCTCGCTCGGCAAACGCCACGCCGAGGTCGGACGTCTCGGTGTCGACGCAGGTGGCCATCGAGCGGTCCTCGACTGGTACATCCCGGTACGAACCCGAACCCTGATGATCGCGACGCACGCCATCGCGGTCGCGGCTGTGGGAATCTGGTTCGCCATCAGCTTTGCTCTGGCGCTCGCGTTCGCTGGAACGGCAATCGTGGCGCTGATCCTGGAGCGATTCCGTCGGCTCGTTCTCGCCGGCGAGGTCGACGATCCGGTCCGCGTGGTCAGTCACGACCGTCCGATCGCCGCCGCCAGCCTCGTTCTCGGAGCGGGCATGCTCGCCGGCGTGCTGCTGTGACCCCCGTCCAGATCACCCACCTCGGCCTCGGTGCCGCCACTGTGGCGCTCGCCGATATCACAAATGTCGGGATCACCTTCGGGTCGCCGGTGCTGCGCTGCGTGAACCAGCGGCGAACTGCAATGAACAGGTGGATCAGATGAGTCGAAGCGGTGCCACGACCTCGCACAGTCGACGCGACTTCATCCGTTGGGGTGCAGTCGGATTACCGGTGGTCATCGCCGGATGCCAGGCGCTCGTGGCAGTTGCGCCAGATCTCGGTCGCCCGACCTTCGCTGAGTCGTTCGTCACCGATGCGCTGATCCCAGCGATCGACGAGCGCTTCGCACCGAGCCACTACGCGATCAGCGGAATTTCACGGGGCGGAGCGATGGCGCTCGATCTCGCCCTCCGCCACCCCAGCCTCTTCCGCAGCGTCGGACTCCACAGCCCAGCGTCGAATCTTCGACGCACGGTCGACCCGATACCTTGGCGGTGCTGGCTCGACATCGGCCGCGAGGACTACCTCCTCGACGGAGCGCTCAACACAGCGCGCAGCCTCAGCGACAGCGGCATTGACGTTGTCGAGCACATCTGGACCGGTGACCACGAGGACGCATACTGGAAACGCCATCTCGCCAGCTACCTCGCATTTCATCTCGACACATGAGCGACCAACCCGAGCCAGGCCCGGCGCGATCGACGCCCGCCGCACGACAGTCGTCGCCAGTCCGAAGGAAAACACACGCCGACGACATTCGCACCCGCAACATCCAGATCGGCGTCCTCGTCGCTGGTCTCGTTGCACTGTTCTCTCTTCTTGTCGATTCGGCAGGACCGTTGACCCCGGTCAAGGCGCTGATCCTCGGCGTCGTGGAGGGGATCACCGAGTTCATTCCGATCTCGTCGACGGGCCATCTCCTCGTAACGCAACGAATTCTTGGCCTCGGCGAAGGCGCCGGAAAGACCGCTGCTGACACGTACGTTGTCGCGATTCAGATCGGAGCGATCCTTGCGGTCGTTGCGCTCTACCGACAGCGGTTGATACAGCTCGTTCGAGGAGTCGCCGGTCGCGACCAGGTCGGCAGGACTCTGCTGATCCGGCTGGCAATAGCGTTCGTGCCCGCTGCGTTCGTGGGCTTCATTCTCGGTGACACGATCAAGGCCCAGCTCTTCGGTGGATGGCCGGTCGTTGCCGCATGGTTGGCCGGCGGAGTGTTCCTGCTGTGGTGGAAACCACGAAGCGGTTCCATCCCGATCACCGAGTTCACGGTACGTCACGCCGCCATCGTCGGTGCCGCCCAGATTCTCGCCCTCTGGCCGGGCATGAGCAGAAGCTTGACGACGATCGTTGCCGCTCTGGCGATCGGCGCGACGACGACCGCCGCCGTTGAATTCAGCTTCCTGCTCGGCCTTGCCACGCTCTCGGCCGCAACGGCGTACGACCTCACCAAGAACGGCTCGACAATCGTTGCCGACTACGGGATCGTGACACCGTTGCTCGGCGCCTTCGTGGCGTTTGTGACCGCGCTCGCAGCTGTGCGATGGCTCGTTGCGACATTACGAACGCACCCGCTCTCGATCTTCGGGTGGTATCGCATCGCGATCGCCGTGCTGACCGCTGGGCTACTCGGAATCGGCGCGATCTGATGGCAGGTTGCCGGACTGGTATCTACATTCAGCTGACGTTCAGCTGGCTTCGGGCCGCCTTTAGTCGCAGGGTTCGATACTCGTCTCACGATCGGACGTCTGTGTTCGACCGAAACGACTCAGCCTTCGGAGGCACGACATGAACCCACGCACATCTTTTCACTACTCAATGACGGCGGTGGCGCTCGCATTCGTCGTCGCGTCCTGCGCCGGCGGGAGCACCAGCGGAACAGCAGCGCCGGCGTCTGCGGCGCCCGCTGCCTCGGCCGATTCCGCCACGGGCGTCAATCCGGCAACGAGCCAGGCCCCTGGCGCTGATCCGGCGGCGACGCCTGCACCCGAAGCTCCAGCGGCGACGCTTGCACCCGATCCTGTCAACCAACTGTTGGCGCAAAACTGTTTGCCCGGCGCTGGCTCCGCCGATGGTGGCTCGGCCCAAGGCGAGGGTGATGGTTCCGATGGTGCAGAGTTCGGTCTCACGGAGGCAGAAATCACTGTCCGGGTGGACGCCGTTGAGCAGTGCATCGCGACGTGCATGAGCGATGCCGGCTTCGAATACGTCGCCGTCGATTACGCAACCGTCCGCCAGGCGATGGACACCGATAGCAAGCCGAGCGGCATGAAGGCCGACGAGTTCCGATCACAATTCGGCTATGGCATCACCACCCTCTCGCTCACTGCGAACGCGCAAGCGACCCTCGGGCTCGGCCGCAACGTTTCGACTCGCGATGGTCTGCCGCCGTCGGACAGGGCGGCATGGGTGCGCCAACTGTTCGGCGAGAGCGCCGATCAGACGTTCGTGGTCGGCCTGGACAGCGAAGATCTGTCTCGCACCGGTGGCTGCACTCGTGCGTCGGTGACGCTGAACTTCTCCGCCGGTGAACTCGGTCCGGGTTTCGTCAACTACCAGAATTCTGACGGTGCACGGATCGATCAGGACGTCAGGGTGATCGATGCTTACAAGGCCTGGTCGACGTGCATGCGTGACGCCGGCTACGGCTACGACACCTCGGCCAGCATCGATGTCGATCTCATCAGCCGCCTCGCCACCGTCACCCAGGGCGCCGACATCGACACCTTGACCGGCGATGCAGCTGCAGCGCTGACGCAGTTGCAAGGCGAAGAATTGGCCATCGCAGCCTCTGACCACACCTGTGACCTGGCGCACGTTGCCGACATCAAGACGAAGGTCGAAGTAGAAATCCTTGGCGGAGGCGCCTGATGGCGTCCCACTCCGCCAAGCATTGGCAGTGCGCACGTGGTGCGCCTTCGGCGCCGGTCTCGTACCACTGGTCCGAGAACCGGCCGGCAGCCCAGTGAACCGGCGAACACTTGGTGCCGCGACGATCAGTCTTGTCGTGCTCTCTTCGGCAGTCGGCTGGGTTGCCGGGTCGCGTATCCGCAGCCCGGCCGAGGTTGCGTCGCGCACCGCGGCTCCGACCGCGGCTGCAATCCTGGTGCCGGTCGAGGAGCGCGTCTTGTCGACTGACATCGTCACGAGGGGCACGGCTCGGTTCGGGGCGCCCCAGATCGTGTCGGTCACGCCCTCGGGGTGGAAGCCTGATGCGTCGCTGATCACATCGCTCCCGGCGATCGGCACAGAGGTGAACGACGGCGACGTCTTGATGACCACCTCGGGACGTCCCGTGTTCCTCGTTGCCGGCAAGCAGCCAGCGTTCCGCGACATGGGACCAGGTGTCGAGGGCGATGATGTACGCCAGCTCGAAGAGGCGCTTGGTCGCTTCGGCTACGACCCTGGGCCGGTCGAT
>NZ_JBDNIJ010000061.1:0-1955 GCF_041688325.1 Ilumatobacter sp. | reverse complement strand
ACGGCATCACCAAAGACCTCCTCGGCTGAAGTCCGCTTGCCATCTCCCAAAATGGAGATCATCTCTCATCGCCAGTGAGCCAAGCTGATCCCAGTTTCGGATATCCAGCCAGAGCAGCCCGAAACTGAGACTGCTGCAGCTTGACAGGTGTGAGAAACGGTCTCAATTTTGACTGACGCCCTTGAGCGCAACCTGACGAACCGCGAACGGCATCTAACGAAACAAGTCCTTCTCGCTGTCGCGGAGAACTGGCGCCATCGAAGCGTCGTCGTCGCGCTCCCACTCCTGACCACGAATGACTGCGACCGGGACACGACTCGTGTTGCCCTTGACCAACTCGCCCGCCGCGGCGAGTTCATCAGCGACGCACAGCTCTTGCACGTGGAACTCGTGACCGTGCGGGTCGACTTCGCCGATGTAACTGTGCAGCGGGTTCATTCCCGCAATGCCAATCGCCACGTCGGTTTGACCTTCACGCCACGGGCGACCAAATGTGTCGCTCATGATCACGGCCACATCGACACCCAGCTCAGCGAACCGTGCTCGGTGTGCCCGGCACGAAGCATCGGGATCCTTCGGCAACACCAAGATTCTGCCGGATGCGCCCGATGACGACTGATCGACGCCGGAGTTCGCGCAACAAAAGCCGTGATGTGTTTCGGTGATGAGCACGGGCCCGATCTGGCGGATGATGCGCTTCGACTCGCGTAGCACGACCTCGACCAGGCGCGGGTCCTTGTCCCATTTGGACGCCCACGTGGTGGCGAACTCGGACGCGTCGACGTCAGCCAGTTCGATACTGCAGCCTTCGGCCTTCGAGACGATCTTCGAAGTGATCACCACGACGTCGCCGTCGACGATCGGGTCGCCCTGCGCCGCTGCCGCAGCGTGAATCATTTCGGCAAGATCGACGCCCGATTCAATTTCGGGAAGGCCCTCGACACCGAAAATTTGCATGTGTGCCATTGGATCGCTGCGATCAGGCCGGAAGACCGGCGAGGAAGTCGACAATTGCCGCGTTGACTGGCTCGGGGTTCGTCATGTTCGCGGCGTGTGCACCACTGACCTTGACGACGCCGGAACAACCGACGAGCCCATCAGCCAGAATTTCGGCACGGTCCATCGTGATCGCAGTGTCTTCGGTTCCGTGAATGACGATCGCCGGACAGGTGATCTCACCGAGCCGATCGGTGATGTCGTCACGGGTGGTGAGGCACTGATACGGCTGCTCGAACGCTTCCTTCGGACGAGCAATCCACTTGGCAATCCACGCCGGGCTGTGGTCGGGATCGTCGATGATGATCGACGCCACGATGTCGGCGAGACCGCCTTCAGGTCCATCGGTCAACCACACGTGGTTCATGCCGTCGTTCGCAGCCTTGGTCTCACCGTCGTCAACGCCAGCCTGCGTGTCGAGCAGGATGAGGCCCCGCACGCGATCAGGTGAAGAGAGCGCTACTCGAAGCGACAGGAATCCTCCTTGGCTCATCCCACCGACCACGGCCCGGTCGAGACCGAGATGGTCGAGCAGCGCAAGGCAGTCGGCCGCCGAATCCCAATAGCTAAACGGCTTGCCGTCATACTTGGTCCGGCCGAAGCCGCGCTCATCCCAGGTAATCACACGATGGGTTTCACGCAATGCAGCGACCTGCGGAGCAAACATTTCGCTGTCCATCAGGAACCCATGGGCCAAGACCACGGGCGAGCCATCGCCCCCCGTGTCGTCGAAGTAAATGCTTTGGCCGTTGATTTCCGCGTGGGGCATGTGCAGACGGTAGCCCAGCGGGCAAGATGGACAGATGGCGAACAGCTCACCCGACCGTTCCGATCAGCAGCCCAGCGTCTCGGAGATCTTCGACCCCTCCGCATGGAACGAGGTCGGCGGCTTCAAATTCACCGACATCACGTATCACCGCGCCGTCGACGCCGGCGTCGTACGCATCGCGTTCGATCGT
>NZ_JBDNIJ010000346.1:0-2065 GCF_041688325.1 Ilumatobacter sp. | reverse complement strand
GATGAGTTCTGACGATCATCACGTTGGAATGGTCGCGGCAATGGTGATCGACGGCGACCACATCGAGGGCGTGTATATCGAAGCGGGCCTGCCGGGCTTTCGCCACCTCGTGGCCGTTCCGATCATGGCCGTCGGCAAGGTTCGCAACGACGAGATCACCCTCAACATCGATCGGAAGAAGTTTCGTTCGCTGCCACCGATCGACACGTCGACCGGCGCAGACGCTGGGAAACTGGCTGCGATCGAACACCGAGTTGCATCGGCCTGCAAGCGGATAGCCAGCGCGGTGCGCAATAAGTCCAGCCGAGACTGAAACTCTTCACACCCTTCGACCCTTCGACCCTTTGACGGGCTGTAACCCGTTCACTGGCTTCTTTGCGGTGGTCGAGGCGGCCTGTCGGTTGACTTCGGCAACAAAGTTCGTCGGCTTGGGGTGCATCAGTCTGCTCAGGTAGTGCCCCGTCACAGTGATGTAGCTGAACGCTCCGACAGGTATCGGCGTCCAGAAGTTGACGAGTCGGTAGACGACCACGGCGATCGCCACCTGTGAGCGCGAGCTACCGAACCCGACCAGCGTTGGGATCAAGATCGCTTCAATAACACCAAGGCCACCGGGGCTGATCGGGATCGTCGCCATGACATTCGCGAGCCCGTAGGCGACGAGGAGCCCGATGATTGTCGGGCGCGGTCCGAATGCAGCCATAGCAACGTAGAGCGCAGCGGCGTCAAGCAGCCAGTTCGCGGCGCCATAGCCAAGAACCAAGACAGAGCCAGGACCAAGACATAGCCAAGGACAAGGTCGATACGGTGCCGGTCATCGGCGTGCGAATCGAGCTGGCTCGCCAGGCTGAGCATCGTGGACTGCACTGCGTTGCGATCGACTTTCGGGAGATGTCCGGCAGCGTTTGCCACGCGATCAGCAACTGCGTCTTGGCCCCGACGCAGACCGATTACGGCCATGGCAAATAGGCCGACGAGGACAGCGCCCACTGCGGCAACGGTGGCGTAGATCGGATGGAATCCGCTCGCTGGAATCGACGCAACCAGCGCGATCCACAACAAGGCATTCAGGACGATGGCTGAGCCGATTGCTTGCGTGCCGAGCGCAAAGCTGAGTTCGTCTGACGGGACACCGTTGCGACCGAGAAGTCGGTAGTTCACCGCGACCGCCGTAACGGCGCCGCCGGGGACGACGGGGTTCATGCCAGTCGACGCCATCGCTACACCGAAGCTCACGCCAGCGTCGGTCGGTGCGCCTTGGGAATCAAGAGCAGCGTGAGCCGCGAGTACGCGACGAAGGACGCGATCTCACACGCCAGTGCCACAGCCAAGAGAATCGGGTTCACCGAACCGAATACGGACAATGCTTTGTGGGCCCCACCGACCTGGGGGATCACGAACAGATGGACGACGAGCGCGAAGACCGAGAGCTTTGCGAGACGCTTGGCGGGGCGGGAGTGCTTCGTCACGGCCAGCGCAGCGATCGACTACTGCAGTTGTGGCCATGGTCATCGGTCTGGCGGAGCTTGTCTTCGCCCCGATGGGATAGTGAGCACCGGCATCACCGGTGTCTCACCTCAGCCCGACAGACAGGGGCCAGTCGCCCGATCAGATCGTGTGCTGCTGAGGTTGTCCGATGACACGATGACGTCAGTGGCTCGGCGCTTTCGTGCCGTGTACCCGTTGACGTTGTCGTGGAAGATGCAGAATATGACCCGTTTCGGAACTGTTGCCGGTGCCTTCGTTCTGTCCGGCGCCGCATGGTTCCTGACAATCGCTACGTCATGGTGGTGGATGATGGTGGCTGTACCGATGACCCTGCTCGTCTTCCTGGGAACCTTCGACGCTGTGCAGACCAAGCACAGCATCCTGCGCAACTACCCGATTCTGGGACACTTCCGGTACGCCCTCGAATCGTTGCGACCCGAATTGCAGCAGTATTTCGTTGAGCGCGCCACCGACGGCACCCCATATGACCGCAACGCTCGGTCGTTGATCTACGAACGGGCCAAAGGTGCGAACGAGGAGCATCCGTTCGGCACAGAGCGCGACCTCTACGCGCCCG
>NZ_JBDNIJ010000345.1:0-2424 GCF_041688325.1 Ilumatobacter sp. | reverse complement strand
TCGAGTCCGTAATGGACTCATCGGAGCTGCAATGGTGCTGGCGTCTGTTGTTGGGGTCGCGCCTGGCAATGCTGTTGCTGCCGACACGCTGCAACCAGGTGCGGAACCGTTTGTTGATGTGTCTGCTTGGTCGGTCAATTCCGCACGTGCCCAAGCGGGTGCTGCAACGGCGAGCGGCCCTGATATTTCTCGTGGATTGACTTTCAATCGTGCCGCGATGCGTTCTGTGCTTGCTGATGCACCGGCGGATTCGAGCGGTGCCGGGTCGTTGACGATTGATTTGCCGGCGCCCGATGGGACGATGATGTCGTTCAATGTGTGGGAGTCAGCGATCATGGCGCCCGAGTTGGCTGCCGAGTTCCCTGAGATCAGGGCGTATGCCGGTCAAGGTATTGATGACCCGGCAGCGACGATCGTGTTCGACGTGACTCCGCATGGTTTCCATGCGCAGGTGTTGTCGCCGAGCGGCGCGTGGTATATCGATCCGGCTGCGATGGGTGACGATGTGATCCACGAGAGCTTCTTCCGCTCGGACCGTGGTAGCCCAGAGCAGCCGTTCATTGAGGGCAATTTCGAGGAACTCGAACAGCTTGAGCCGCGCAAGCCGCTCAGCGCTGCGGCGCGGTCGGCGGCGCGGTCGGGGACGCAACTCCGCACGCTGCGTACCGTGGTTACGGCAACGAGCGCATACACAGCGCTCAACGGCGGAACGCGTGCCAAGGCGCAGGCGTCGATCGTCACTGCGGTGAGCCGGGTTTCAGGGATCTACGTCACCGAGATCTCTACCCAGCTGCAGCTCGTTGCTGGCAACGAGAACCTGGTGTACGTGAGCGGTAACGGGGCCAATTGCCCCGACCTTCCGGTACCACCGACTTCGAAGCAAGACTGTGATCCGTTCACCAATTTCGACTCGCAAAGCGACGACCTCCTCGACAGAAATCAGGTTGTTGTCGACAGTTTTATCAAAGATGCCAACTACGACATTGGTCATGTGTTCACGGAAAACTCCGGTTTGGCCTCGGCCGGAGTCGGGGTCACCGGACAGAAAGCCAAGGGCACGACTGGTAACCAAAGCTCGAACGACGGATTCTGGGTCGATTTTGTCGCTCACGAGATGGGCCACCAGCTCGCTGCCAGCCACACGTTTAACGGCACGAACGGCAACTGTGAAGGCAATGCGGAGGACGACGTCACTGCACGCGTTGAGCCGGGGAGTGGTTCGACGATTCAGGGCTACGCAGGGATCTGTGGTGACGACGACCTGCAGCAGGCGAACGAAGGCCAGCTGGGTGACAAAACGAACGCATCAGACCCTTACTTCAACTCGGTCAGTTTTGATCAGATCATGGACCACTTCGCCACGGTCACTGTTGGCATGAAGCCAACGGGTAACAGCGTGCCGACGGTCGATGCTGGTTCGGATGTCACTATTCCGGCAAAGACACCGTTCTTCTTGACGGCTGCTGGTTCCGATGCGGACGGCGACACGTTGACGTACAACTTCGATCAGCGTGACGGCGGCACTCTGTCGGCATTGGACAAGCCAGAAATCTCGGCTGGGCCGCTGTTCCGTTCGTTCCTGCCGAGGACGGAGCGGACGTCGTTTTTCCCGCGTCTGTCTGAGGTTGCTAAAGGCAACACGAACCAGAATGGGCAGTGTGCTGCGCCAGACGGCAAGCGGGAGAAGGCGTTGTGTTGGTCGCAGTTCTTGGTACCGGCTGGGACGTCGCGGGCACTCAACTTCCGTGCAACTGTTCGCGACAATTCAGCGGCTGGTGGTGGCGTCAATTCTGATGACACGGTTGTCAAGGTGGCCGGAGCAGCTGGACCCTTCACGCTGACTGCCCCGAACGGTGGCGGGACTCTTTCGGGAGCTACCACGGTGACATGGGCCGTGGGCGGAACTGCCGCAGCGCCTGTCAGCGCGGCGACCGTCAGCATCCGGATGTCGACCGATGGGGGCTTGAGCTTCCCGACCGAACTCCTTGCCGATACCCCGAATGACGGGTCGCAGTCAGTGACACTGTCCAACGTGAACAGCAGCAAGGTGCGCCTGATGGTGCATTCTGGCAACTTCACGAGCGGAGCTGGGTTCTTCGACATCTCCAACTCCAACTTCACCACGACAGGCGATGGCACGACGCCGACTGCTGGCTTCACGTCGGTCAATCCGGCACGGTTGCTTGAAACTCGCGCTGGTCCGGGCTTGACGACCACTGATGGGCGGTTCGAGGGCGATGGACGGGTGGCCGATGGTGGGACCGTTGAGTTCAAGGTCACTGGTCGCGGCGGGATCCCTGAGGGTGCTGAGGCGGCGTCGTTGAACGTTGTTGCGATTTCTCCTGCGGGGCCCGGTTTTTTGACGGTGTATCCGTGTGATCAGCCTCGTCCGGCTCCGGCGGCGTCGGTCAATTACGACGGGGG
>NZ_JBDNIJ010000344.1:0-2054 GCF_041688325.1 Ilumatobacter sp. | reverse complement strand
TGCGTCGTAGGGCTGATCGTGTCGGCGCCGCGCCGTGTTCGACATCGACAGGTTCGGCTCAATGTGCCAGTCGAGAGTTTCGTAGCCGAGGGCAGGCCAACCGTTGTCGCTCATGATGTGCGTAGCCTTTCCTTCCAGGCAACCTAAGTAAAGGTTAATACTTGAGTCTTTACTTGCATAGAGCGGAAGTGTGCCTTGATGCACGGCCGTCGCTGCCCGAAGTCAGGTGACCGGTGCGCCCCTGACTTCCTACCTGTTCGGTCTCACCCGACGTCGTCGGGGCCGCTTGGCTCGTCGATGTGATGAACCCGCCAGCGGACACCTTCGGCATCGAGCACGGCGGGAAGCACGCCCTCGCTCGCCTTTGGCGACAGCCACACCACGTCGGCGATGTCGAGAGCGGCGGCTGTGGCCTCGATATTCAGCAGGTTCAGCCGAGGATGCCGGCTGGCCACGCCGACCATTGTCGACACCGCAGCGCGGGGTTCGGGCAGGCTGATGTCGTCGCGCAGTCGCAGGAGCTGCTCGATCGCGCGTGCTTGCCGGGTGGTGCCGATTCGCTCGAAGGGGCCGGAAAGGTGGCCACCCGCACCGAGGACTGCTGCCCGGCATGCCCGGAAATACCAGTACATCGAGGTGGCGTAGGCAACGCCCTCGATGCCGATCCCGACGGTCAGTTCTTCGATGAGCAGTCGGTCGTCGATGAGCACACGCTTCACAGCTACTGATCCGCCAGATCCGGGTCGTCGAGCGCGTCAAGGCCGTCCTCGTAACGATCTTGAAGAACCGCTCGCAGCTCTCGGCGGGCGGCGTCGAGCCCACCGGGCACGACGAGCGCAGCATCGCCGAGGTCGATGACGCCAACGACGCCACCGTCGGTGAGGCCCCATCGCCGCCTGAGCGCAGCTGGCAGACTGGTCTGGCCGCGGTGGGACACCTTTGCATCCATCGTCTCGTTCATCTTTGCATTGTAAGCAATGCATCACTACAAGGCGACGCTGCCCTGTCGCACCGTCTTGCGCATGACGGCTGTGATGGTGCTGATCCAACTCGCCGTCACTGCTCGCACGCCCACGGTCCCTTCGCTGCGGCCGTCGCTTGACACGTAACGCTTACTCGTTACACTTGTAACATGGCACGGCCAGTCGATCAGCCGACGTGTGCCCATTGCGGGCAGACGATTGAGCAGGTGGCTGGGCGCGGGCCGGCGCCGAAGTACTGCAGCAACGCGCACCGTCAGGCTGCGCACCGCGCTCGGAATCGATCGGCCACCGAGCAGCGGGATGCCGAACCAGAACTCCTGCCAGACCTCGGCGCGCTGGTGCTGCGCCACCGTCAGGCAATCCTCGACATCGCCGCCCGTCGCAAGGCTTCCAACGTCCGACTCTTCGGCAGCGTCGCCCGCGGTGCCGCACACGCTGGCAGCGACATCGACCTGCTCGTCGACCTCGACGACTCAGTCAGCCTGGTCGGCCTTGCCGGACTGCAACGAGAACTCGAAGCACTCCTCGGGCGCCACGTCGACGTCGTCCCCGCCGAGCAGCTCAAGGCCGGCCTCCGTGCCGACGTCGAAGCAGAAGCAATCACGCTGTGAGCCGCAGCGACACCCAGCGCTGCGACGACATCGTGGCGGCCTGCGAAGCCATCACATCCCACCTGCAACGCGGCGACCTCACCGACGGGCTCGTCTTCGATGCGGTTCGTGCCCGACTCATGGAGATTGGTGAAGCCGTCAAGTTGATCGACCCCACCGTGCTCGCCAACGAGCCCGACATTCCGTGGGTCGACATTGCCGCCATGCGCAACCACCTCGCACACCGCTACTTCGACACAGCGCACGCAATCGTCCAGGCCACCATCGACTCCGACCTGCCACCAATGCGCGTTGCGATCACGCGAATCCGCAACACGCTCGCCTGACTCAAACGCGCCGGTCCTCAGCTATCGGATGCCAGAGCGGCTAGACATGGAAGATGGCTGCCAGCACCCCGAAGCATCACAGTGAGTCCGAGCGGCCCGTCGAGAGTTTCTTCCGATCGGTCCAGCAGCCCAGC
>NZ_JBDNIJ010000343.1:0-3311 GCF_041688325.1 Ilumatobacter sp. | reverse complement strand
GCCTGGGCGGTAACGTCGCACCTCATGCATGACTCCTCCTACGAGAAGATGGACGCATTCGTCCGTGTCCATTTGGCCCCGTACCGGGATCAGCCGCTCGAGATCCTCGACTTCGGCGCGCAGGTCGTTGGCGACCAAGGTCTGTCCTACAAGGGCCTGTTTGATGCCAACGGATGGAACTACCGCGGGCTCGACATCGCGGCCGGCATCAACGTCGACATCCAGGTCGACAACGCTTACGACTGGACCGAAGTACCGAGCGACTCGGTCGACCTGGTCATTTCCGGTCAGGCGTTCGAGCATGTCGAATACTTCTGGGCATCGATGTTCGAGATCGTGCGGGCCATCAAGCCGGGCGGCCTCGCCGTGATCATCGCCCCATCCGGTGGGTTCGAACACCGCTACCCCCTCGACTGCTGGCGCTTCTACCGCGACGGTTTCGTCGCTTTGGCGAAGTACGTCGGATGCGACCTCGTCGACGCCTTCACTGATTGGGGCAACTACGACTGGGAGGATTCGATCCTCGTCGTCCGCAAGCCGGTTGGCGACCAGGCAGGCCGCGACGAGTTCGATCGTCGTTCACTCCTGCAACGCGCACTACTCGCCGATGTGCTCCCCACGATCGACGAACTCACAACGCAGTGGCAATCAAGCGCCAGCCAGGCCGCCACCAGCGTGCTCGCCGGCGTCACCCTCGGCGCACTGACCACCGAGCTCGAAGCCCAACGCAGCGTCCGCATGGGCAAGGAAGCCGAAGTCGCTGTTGTGGCCGAGCAGACCGCTGTTGCGGTTGCCGACATGGCCAACGAACTCGAAGTACTGCGCGCCCACGTCGACGCTCTAAAAAATCAGCCGACCGGCCCAGTGCGCTACGTGCACCAGGCTCGGGCCAAGATCGCCGGCGTCGCGGGCCCCAAAGGCCGAGCGATCTACAAGAAGCTCCGCCGCCGAGGCTGAGCCACGCTTCCGAATCCTCTGCAGTAGGAAGCACCGTCATCGATGACCAGGCAGTGATCGTGCCGTATCAGGCAACGTTTGGGTGCCCCTGACCGGCACGTATCTCTAGTCCGATTTGGGACGGTCGGCCGTTATCGCGGTCGGAGTCGCGGCGAGCGCCCCGTCGGTCAGATTGCCGGCGACTGGGTCCCCGCTCCAAGCCCTGGCACAGTCACCTATCCGGCATGTGAAGGAATCACATCGGACGAGGCGGTTTCGGTGACCGTGCCCGTCAACGTTCCAGCCGGCGAGTACTACCTGTGCATCACCCAGCCAGAGAACCCTGCCGGGTGCGCAACGGTCATGGTCACCGATCCGCCGCGACAAGACAAACCTGCTCCGTTGATCGACCTTGCCGACGCAACGGTGCCGTGTGTCGGCGAGATTGAGTCGAACTCGTTCGACTACGTCGAGGGAAAACCAGGGTCCGGGACGATTGGAGAGGCCGTTGACGGTTGGACGTTCGAAGGCGGCGCCCCGTACCTGCGCGCTGGACTCGTGTCAATCGTGGACCCCGAAACCGGGCGTGCCGCGCTCATCGACGGCGAAGGCAATCTACGAATCCTGCTCAACGTGCGGGAGAACGAGAACGGCTGGTTGGTCGAATCGTCGGAGCGATGCCTCGACCCGTGACCACACTCCAGCGGCCCAGCGGCCGCCACGAACATCAGTACCGGCACGACTCCAGGCGTTGTTCACCGTCAGCAGTAGTACGCAGTGAACCGATCAGATCAACGGCGGACCCGAGCGTCTCCCGGCACTCCTGATCGGCACGTCGGTGCTCGGCCTCCCACCCGGGAATAACCGTCCAAACCTGCGGCGTCGTCACCGATCTCATCAGTCCGGTTGCAGGCTGGGCGACGGACTCGTCGAGGGCATGTACTCTTGGTTCCGAGATGAAGCGCTTCATTCAAGCTTGGGTCGTTTGGTCGCTGATCTGGCTGGTGCTGCTGGCCGTCGCATACCTGCTGAGCCACGGCGAGCCGGTCTGCGAAGGACCGTTGATTCTCGCTACCGACGATTCCTTTCCGCCGCAGTGCGACGATCCCAGTGCAGCACTCCCAACGGTCGGGCTCCTCTTGTACGCCATCGGCTTCTTCCCCTCAATGCTCCTCGCAGGTATCTTGCAAGCTCGAGACTCTCGAAGGGCAACCAGTAACTGACCTGTTGCCGCGAACCGTTGCTGAGTTGCGGACGGACTCCACCCATATCGCCCGGCATCTCAGCCGTTCGAAACCGCTCGTAGCGGCACGTATCGGTGCGGCGACCCGCTCGATATCAGCTGGTGGTGATGACGTTGCCGTAGCGCTGTTGTGCTGCTTGGGCTGAGGTGCCGAGGAGTTCGCCGATTCGTGTCCACGAGACCTGTTTGCTGCGGGCTGCGGTGATGGCGTCGACGATCTGTCGTTCGCTGCGTGCTCGGGCGAGCGCGGCTCGTTCGAGGAGGTATTCCTCGACGGGTCGTTCGTCACCGGGTTCGGGTTCGTAGTTCTCGAAGCGTTCCGCGAGTTCGTCGGCGTGGTCGAGGATGTCTTGAATTGAGCGGGGCATCAGGTCTCCAAAAACTTGTCGCGGGCGGGCATGGCGTGAACAACGAACTCGATGCCCTCGGCCTCGGACACGCCAACCTCAAGGAGTCGGGCGGCGGTATCTGGGCCGATGAGCATGGCGAGGTCACCAAGGTCAAACACTCGGATTGGGTTGCGGTAGGCGTGGAGCATGTCGTCGTCTGAGACCTGGTGCTTGCGGGCTGATTCCAAGATCACCGGATCCACGGCTATCAACTTACCTTGACGACACGGTCGGTGTGTGCGCACGTGGAATCTCCACCCACATTCCAAGGAGATCCGTCATGAACCCCACCGCCGTTCATTCCAGTGAAGTCGTCGGTCAACTCGTCCTGATTGAGGCCGTCCCGCTGAACAGATCATCACGACCACAGAAGCCGGCATCGCGATTGCACGCATATCAACACGGCAATCGCCTGTCCTGACCCACTCCTGATCGGCACGTCGGTGCTTGGCCACCCGCCCAGAAACCCGCTGCCGGCGGCCGATCGACGGCCGATCGACGGTCGGACGTGAATAGTGATATCGTCTGATACCAACCAGTTGAAGGAGCGAACGATGAGCGACATTCTGATCCGAGATGTGCCCGACGATGTGTTGGCGGCAATCGACGCCAAGGCGCACACGGCTGGCTTGTCTCGCACCGAGTACCTGCGACGGACCCTGGCACGCGAACGCAGCGAAGCGATCCTCGACGTCACCACCGACGACCTTGCAGCTTTCTCCGACACCTTCGCCGACCTCGGC
>NZ_JBDNIJ010000342.1:0-3912 GCF_041688325.1 Ilumatobacter sp. | reverse complement strand
GTCGCGAACATGTTGGGCCGCGTGATCGATCGCTCGATTCAGGTTCATGGTGCGCTCGGCTACTCGACCGATACGCCGTTGGCGCACATGTACCAGCACGCCCGCTGGGCCCGCTTCGCCGACGGTGCCGACGAGGTGCACGAGATGCGCATCGCCCAACGCACCATTGCTGCCTACACCGACGACGGGTCGACGCGCCGCGCCACCGGCAACCTGCCGATTTAGGCGCTATGGCAGGTCGGTATGCAAGGGTGTTCGTACCGCTGACGACCAGAGAGAACCGACCGATCCGCTACGGCGACTTCAGTCGGGGTCGCGTGTGTTGAACGGTTTGATGACGGTGCCGTTGGGTGTGATGAGGGGGATTCAGCCGTGTCGGTCGCGTCGGCCGCGTAGCTGTTTGGAATGTTTGCGGCGGTCGTGTGGTCCGCAGAGTGGCATCGAGTTTGCTTGGTTGGTTTCGCCGCCGTCGACCCGTGGTTCGATGTGGTCGACGTCGCAGAATTCGGCGGGGACGTCGCAGCCGCGGAACCCGCAGTGGATGACCAGCAGTTGTGCTGCGTGGCGTGCTTTGCCTGTGAAGAGTCGTTGTGTGCGGCCCATGTTGATCACGACGTTGTGGGCATCAACCATGACGCGTCGGACACTGCCGGTAAGCATTGCTTTCAACGCGACATCGGGGCGCACGGCGACACCGGTGCTCGTGGCGCAGCGGCGTGAGGCTGGGTCGGTTGCTGCCAGGTCGCTGAGGCCGTTGTTGGTGAGGTCGAGGAATCCGTGGCGGGCGAGTACTTCGAAGTCTTTGTGGGCTTCGGCTTCGACGGCCAGATCGAAGACCTTCTTTATCTCAGCCGACTGGAGTGGGTCGCCGCCCGAAGCGTGCATCGAGATGGCACCGTCGTCGATGCGGACCGACGCGGTGCGCTGGTCTTCGTAAAACTTTTGGTCGCTGAATGCGCCGTCTTGGTTGGCTTGCACGATGAAGTGTTTGATTGCAGCAGCGAACTCGTCATGTTCGAGTCGTTCGGCTTGGCTGACAAACAAGGCGGCGAAGCCGGCGAACTGGTCCCCGGCACGCGGATGCTGCTGCGCTGTTGCCATTGCGTCGACTTGGCCCCCAGCGATGCGACTGTAGCTGAACACGTCAGCAATCTCGGGTGCTGGTTGAACAGTCGGGCGCGCCGCTTGATTCGTAGTGCGTCGGGCCCGGAACAGTTCAACTGTTGCTTCAGATAGGCCTTGATTGATGACTGGGCATGTTCTTGGAACAGCTGTCGGGCATCGACCACAGCGGTGACGGCTGCGATCTCCACGTCGGCTTCTGAGGTGCTCCTGTTGCCACAGAATTCTGGAAGATTTTTGTGGCAACGACATCGGCCCGCCGAGCGACCAGCATGGATTCGCCGGGATCAGCAGCGTCGGAGCACGTAGACGGTCGACATACTGCCGAGGCCTTCGATGTGGGTGCCGTGTTCGGCGAACTCTTGCTCGGCGAGGCCGGACGAGATGACGTCGGTCAACGCGTCGGTGAACTCGGGAACTTCGAGAGCGTGATCGTTGTACGAAAAGACCAGGCGGCCATCGGCCGCGAGCGCTTCGAGCGACTGACGAAGCAGCGAAGCGGGTGCCGCACCGACTCCGATCACGCCGACTGCAGCGATGGCGTTGTAGGTGCCCCGAGCGAACGGGAACGGATCGTCGATGTCAGTGACCCAGGTGTCGCGATATATGCCGGCCACTCGGGCGACGTCGAGCATCTCAGCGTTCACATCCGTGCCGACGAGATCGGTGAGCCCGGCCGAAGCAAGTGCTGCGCCGGACAATCCGGTTCCGCAACCGATGTCGAGGACGGTGGCGTCCGAAGCAACGAAGCGCCGCAGCGCATCGGCGCAGCGCCTTGGTGTTTGGTATCCCTGGCGAGTCAGCTCATCGTCGTAGCTCGCTGCCCACTGTGTGTAGTACGCGTCGGTGTCGGCTTGCGTGGCGAGGTCGTACACGTTGCGGAGGTACTCGACCCTGCCGTTTGTGCCGTCGTGCGTCTCGCCGTCCGTACCGCTCATTACTGGCTCACGGCTCGGCAATGATGGCGTGCTGCTTGAGCTCGGCAAGATCGACGTATTCCAGCGTGCTCACGTGAGTGGACTCAAGGACGACGTCGCATGCTTGGCCAGCGTCGAAGGCTTCCTTCCAGCGCATTGCGCAGACGCACCACTGGTCGCCCGGGGCCAGACCGGCGAAGCCGTACTCCGGCATCGGGGTGCTGAGGTCGTTACCGCGCGACGCCGAGTAGGCGAGGAAGTCAGCGGTGACACGGCAGCACACTGTGTGCATGCCAGGGTCGTCGCCACGGTTCTCGCAACAGCCGTTGCGGTAGTAGCCGGTCATCGGGTCGTAGGAACACGGCATCAGATCTGTGCCGAGGACGTTCATCTGCTGCATCTTCCGAGTCTGGCATCCAAACGGCTGCGAAACGAGTGGAGGATCTTGAAACACAGCTCCACGACAGCAACTACGGTCATCTTTATGGGGTCTTTAGCGGACAAACTCGACTTGCTCGCCGTCACTGCCCGTCAGCTGTATCCCGACGATCCGCTCGCGGATCGCTTCATGGTCGAGTACCACCGTGACGTCCCGGTCGACGATGTCGAAGATCGTGATCTCGGCGATGTCGTGAGTGTTGCTGCCGCTCACCTCGAACTTGGCCGACACCGTGCAGCAGGACAGACGCTCGTCAAGGTAATTGTGCCGCAGACACAGACCCAAGCGTCAGGCAGTGCAGTACTCCTGTTCGTTACCGATGACATTCCGTTTCTCGTCGACACGGTCCGAATGGTGCTCGATCGTCGGTCCCTCGGGATCGAGCTGTTGGTCTACCCGATGCTGTCGATCGCTCGTGACGGTGACGACGAGTTGGTCAAGGTGTTCGAGCAAGGCGCCGCTCGGCCGGTGGCGACGCAGGTGGAAGCGTGGACGCAGATCAGGCTGAACGGCTGCCATGCCGACTTCCTGTCGGATGTCGAAGACGAAGTCACTGCTGCTATTGCCGACGTGGTCCGGATCGTTGCCGACTTCCCCGAGATGCGTGAACGGCTCCTGAGTGTTGGCAGAGACGATGCGCTCGTTGCATGGTTGGCCAATCAACATTTCGTGCTCCTTGGCGCCGCGTCGTACGAGCGACGGGTTGACGTCGCCGGCGAGGTGAGCCTGCACTTGGCGGCTGGCTCCGAACTCGGCGAGTACCGCCCGGACACCCGGCTTGATGCAACAGCGGTCGGGCCACCGTCGAAGGCCGGCGATGTCAACGCCGAGCCGGTGGTGATCGCTCGGACCGAGGCGCTGTCGACCATCCACCGGTCGGCCCGGCTGACGAGCCTGGCCATCCGTCGCGCCACGGGAGACACGGTGATCGAAGAGCGATTCATTGGTCTGCTCGGGAGCGGTGCATATCGGGAGAGCGTGTTTTCGATCCCAGTACTGCAAGACCGTGCGACCGCACTTCTCGAGCTGTCCGGGGCAGCGGCGATCACGTACACGGGTCGTGCGATCAAGAACGTGGTCGAGACGTTGCCGCGAGATGTTGTCTTCGAGCTTGGTCAGCACCAGATGGCAAGCCTGGTGATCGACATCGTCGGTCTGCAGGAACGTTCCATCGTCCGCGTCTTCGATGTGGCCGAGCCGGTGGGCTCGTTCAGTACCGTGTTTGTGTACCTACCGCAGTCTCGTTTTCGTGCGGGCCTGCAACACGACGTGGCCGACCTTGTGGCCGAGCATTACGGCGGCGACGTGCGCGACGTCGAAACGTTGCTTGGCTCGAGTTCGCTCGCCCGTATCTCGATGACGGTCCGCACGAGCGGGCCGGTCGACCTCGATCGACTGGCCGAGATCGTCGATGCTGCAACCGCATCGTGGGAT
>NZ_JBDNIJ010000341.1:0-67216 GCF_041688325.1 Ilumatobacter sp. | reverse complement strand
TCGCATCGGGATGCGCACTTCGTCGTCGCGTCGGAGGCGTCTCGTATGGGTGCGGACAATTTCGTCCGGTTTGACCTCGACGGAACCGTTGTTTCCATCTTCTTTTACCGTGAATTTACCCATCGTTCGCTCCCTCGTTGTGGAGCGGACAATAACTCATCTCCACTGTTCGTTCAAACGCCTGAATGTTGCAGAACGGCCTGGGCCGGCGCCCTCTGTGACAGGCGATCTCTACGATTGGCCGTACCGACTCTCCCCACTGCAAAACCGAGCGCATGTGGAGGAAACCATGAACATCAATCTCGCCGTCATCCATGGCACGATCATTAACGACGCCGTTGTTCGAGCATTGCCAGCTGGGACCGATGTTGCGCAGTTCGATGTCTCGACATCGGTCGAGCGTGAGGGACGCACCGTCAACGCGTCGGTCCCGGTGGCACTGCACGAACCGAGTAGCGCCGTTCTTGCCACGCTCGTCAGCGGCGCTGATGTGGCGGTCCTCGGGAGAGTTGAGCGCCGATTCTTCCGGTCGGGTGGCGCCACACAGAGCCGGACCGAACTGATTGCGGAACGTGTCGTACCCGGCCGTCGTGCCAAGACCGTGCGATTGCTGTTTGCTCAAGCAGCGGAATCATTGACAGGCTGATGACGACAGGTGATGGGGCCTACGTGGACAAGTGTTTATGTCGTGGTGCTACTGGCTTCATGGCGCTGACGGAAATCCCCGACTTCCGATCAATTTGGCCGCATACGCGAACTGCGTGTTGCACGCGAACCAATGCGGCTTGCGCTCAATGCCCTCAGCGTGTCGCGCCAGCAGCGCGGTGAAGGTCGCCATGTCTTGGTCTTGCCAGGCTTCGGTACGAATCGACGCTTCTCCTGCGCTCCTACCTACGTAGCTTGGGTTACAAGGTGACTGGTTTGGGGGCTCGGCGCACGTCGACCTCACTGGGTAAGCAGTCGCCGCTCAGAGACGCAATCGAAAAACAGATCCTCGAACGGTCCTCTCGGCCCATCACGCGGCCAATCACGTCGATTTACAGCCGCCACGACGGCGTCGTGTCCTGGCAGGCGTGCGTTGATCCCGATCCGGCCACCGACAACGTCGAAGTCCAGAGCAGCCACTGCGGGCTCGGTATCGACCCTGACGTTCTCAAAGTTGTCGCAAAGGCGATCCACCGCGCCGAACGCTGAGTGAGCCGAACGTTGACTCAGCTGACGCTGCGGACGACGAGTCCGGTGCGCAGCTTCGGCGTGAAGAACGTTGACTTCGGTGGCATCAGCAGCCCTTCGCGAGCGGTGCGTTCGATTTCGGCAACGCTCACCGGACGGATCAGTACTGCAGCTGTTGCGCGGCCACCGGTCGCGGCTTCGACGGCATGCTCGACGCCGTGCTGGTACGTGACGCTGTGCGGCGTGTCGGCAAGGACGTGCTCAAGCCAGGCGCCATCAAGTGAGCGAACACCATCAAAAGCACCGTCCTTCGGTGTGAGCCACTGGCCGCTGCCATTGGGTCCAATGAGACACAGTGCGCCCCGTTCGTTCATCTCCGCCAACGTTGCAGCCGACGGCGTGCCGGCATCGCTACGAACGAACGCTGTGTCGAGTGCGGCGACCAGATCGTCGTATGAGATGTCGGTGTAGAGGCGGTGGATGGCCTCGACGCTGAGCTGGTCGGCGACCAATTCGCTGACGAATGCCAGCGTGTCTTCGGCAGGCGATCCGGCGAGGCCTTGGCGACGCACTTCGTCCCGGAACGTCCGGCTGATGCCGTAGCGATGGTGGCCGTCCGCGATGAGTACGTCATCCGAACCGACCTTGGTAGCAATCGCCGCAACGCGCTCGGGGTCGGCAACGCGCTCGATGATGTGTTCGACACCTTCAACGGTCACCGACGACAGCAATTCGCCAGGCTCGGCGAGCAGGTCGGTCAGGCCATCGGCGAGTGACAGACCCCATACCGGTGACATATTGGCCCCGGTTGCACGTGTCAGGTCGAGGCGGTCAGTCGAGGCCTTGGGCGTGACTCGTTCGTGCGGCAAAACGCCGCCGGCACCTTCATCAACGACTTCGAGGCCACCGAGAACGCCAGCAATGTCGCGGGCCGCGCCCGTGGCATCGGTGAAGCGCATCCGGTAGATCGTGAACGTCGGAGCATCGTCGAACTCAAGCACGCCAGCATCGATCCACTCGCGCAGCATCTTGCCGGCTTGGTCATAGCGGTCAGCGCCGTCGGACTCGCGTGGGACATCGACGTGGGTGATGTTGAACTGATGACGATTGTTCAAGTCGTCGATATCGGTTGGGGAGAGGACGTCATACGGCGGAGCGATCAGGTCGTCGATCTGGCGATCGGCGTAGCGCAGTGCAGGGAACGGAGTGAAGCGTGGCACCCCTCAAGCATGCCAGTGATCTGCCACGATGCCGAGATGCGAATCGAGCCTGTGTCCATCGATCGGATCGAGACCGTGCTGTGCGACCTCGACGGAGTGGTCTGGTTGGCCCATGAACCAATTCCCGGTTCCGTTGAAGCCATCGCCGCCCTCCGTGCAGCTGGCCGCCGCGTCGTCTTCGTCACGAACAACTCGGCAGCGATGATCGCCGAGCACGAGGCGTCGCTGGAAGCCATCGGTATTCCGGCTGTCGGTGAGGTGATCAGCTCCGCGGTGGCAGCGGCGCTCCTCGTTGAGCCGGGTGAGCGTGTTCTCGTGACTGGCGGGCCAGGGGTGGTCGAGGCGGTCGAAGCGAGCGGAGCGATTGCGGTGGTCAACGACGGCACGGTCGATGGTCGCAATGGCGGGTTCGATGCCGTGCTGGTCGGGCTGCATCGCGATTTCGACTATCAACGGCTCGCGGCTGCCGCTGCTGCGATCCACTCCGGCGCCCGACTCGTCGGCACCAACTCCGACAGCACATATCCCACACCGCGTGGCCTCGAACCCGGTGGAGGTTCGATTCTGGCTGCGGTCGCCACGGCTGGTGACGCCGTACCGACGATTGCTGGCAAGCCCCACGCCCCGATGGCCCGAGCAATTGCCCAGCACCTTTCGACTGACGAGGCTCCCTTTGACCCGGCCACTGCGGTGATGGTCGGGGATCGGCCGGAGACCGACGGCCTCATGGCTGTTCGAATCGGCTGCCGCTTCGCGCTTGTCCGATCCGGGGTGAACGGCCCGGTCAACGACCTGGCGGGCCTCGACGGTCTGGTCATCGACTTCGACCTTCCGGATCTCGCTGCCCTCGCTGCACTCCTTCTTGCCTGAGCACTCCTTCTTGCCGCAGCACTGAACCGAGCAAGGACGAATGCCCGACGAGTACGCTGGGGGAATGGCAACTTCACCTCTTCAGAAGCTGATTGACGCCGGCATGCAATTCGCTGAGCCGACACGAAAACAAGCCGAGAAAATTGTCCAGAAGCTCGTCAAGGCGGGCGATGTGCAAAAGGGTGAGGCCGACAAGGTCATCACGCAGCTGATCGAGCGCGGCAAAGAAACCACGGAGAAGGTCGCCGAGGCGGTGCAGCGCGAAGTTGCCAAGCAGGTCGGCTGGATGTCGGAACGTTTCGACGAATTGGAAGATCGCTTCGAAGATCTTGCTGAGCAGCTCGCTGACCGCGTCGGGGCCAACGACAAGAAGAAGGCAGCAGCCACCACGGCCCCAGCCACCAAGAAGGCCCCAGCTCAGAAGAAGGCTCCAGCTCAGAAGAAGGCTCCAGCAAAGAAGTCGGCAGCCAAGCAGAAGGCTCCAGCCAAGAAGTCGGCAGCCAAGAAGAAGGCCCCCGCCAAGAAGAAGGCCCCCGCCAAGAAGTCGGCAGCGGTTGGATCGTCGGGCGTTCGCAAGATCGCCACGAAGCGTTCCGCACGCTCGGACTGATCTGACGTCATGGCGCCCCGTCGTCGGCTGGATGCCGAGCTGGTCCGTCGTGAACTCACGTCCAGCCGTACCGAAGCGCAGACCATGATCGCGGCCAACCGTGTCTTGGTGAACGGTTCGATTGCCGACAAGGGTTCGCGCCAGGTCGCTCCAGGTGACGCTGTCATCATCGAAGGGCCGCCCGCACGATTCGTCGGTCGGGGCGCTGAGAAGCTCGAAGGCGCGCTCGAACGGTTTCAACTTGACGTGTCGGGTCTCCGTGCACTCGATGCCGGGGCATCGACCGGCGGATTCACTGACTGTCTCCTGCAGCGCGGCGCTCGCCAGGTCGTCGCGCTTGACGTCGGCCATGGCCAACTCCATGAACGACTCCGTGCCGATCACCGCGTCGTCAACATGGAGCGGACCAACGTTCGCCACATCAGTGCCGACGACATCGGCGGGCCCGTCGACATCGTCGTCGGTGACCTGTCGTTCATCTCACTGACGTTGGTCATTCCCGCACTGGTCTCGGTGTGCCAACCTGAAGCCCCCATGGTGATGCTTGTCAAACCGCAGTTCGAAGCTGGCCGATCCGAGGTGGGTAAAGGGCGCGGCATCATCACCGACCCGGCCATTCACGAACGCGTGAAGGGTGAGGTCGCCGACGCGTTCGTGGCGTCAGGCTGCTCGATCGTCGACTGGGCCGTCTCGCCGATCACCGGCGCTGATGGCAACGTGGAATTCCTGGTGTGGGTCACAGCTCCCGTCACGGAAGTCACGGAAGTCACGGAAGTCACGGAAGTCACGGAAGTCACGGAGTGAGCGGTGTCGCACTCGTTGCTCACCATGAACGAGGCACGGCGCGGTCGCACGCCCTTTTCTCGGCAGCGTGGTGTTCGGAGCACGGCCACGACTTCTGGATGCCAACCCAAGACGCCGACGCGCTCGACCTCGCCGAGCACCGGAGCCGCCGCCCCGTTGCCGAGGCAGACGTCGTCCTGAGCCTCGGCGGCGACGGCACGATGCTGCGCAGCGTCGGTCTCCTCGACGGGGCAGCGACCCCGCTCCTCGGCGTCAACCTGGGTTCGCTCGGCTATCTGACCGAAGTTGAGCCCGAGAACCTCGCCGATGCGCTCGCCAAGTTCTTTGCCGGACCGGAAACAGGGGAGTGGAGCATCGACGATCGGATGATGCTCGATGTCTCGGTCAACGGTGTGCGTGCAGGGCGTGCGCTGAATGAGGCGGTTGTCGAAAAGAGCGAGTCCGGCCACACCATCCGGCTCCTCGCACGCATCGATGGCGAGCCGTTCACGCACTACGCGGCCGATGGCTTGATCGTTGCGACTCCGACCGGTTCGACTGCCTACTCGTTGTCTGCGCGCGGCCCCATCGTGTCGCCCCGTCACCGGGCAGTTCTGCTGACGCCTGTGTCGCCGCACATGCTTTTCGATCGGTCGCTGGTGCTCGACCCGTCCGAAATCGTCGAGATTGAGGTTTCGGGCCACCGGCGCGCCGCGTTGGCCATCGATGGCCAGCCGGTGACGCGACTTGACGACGGTGACATCGTCACGTGCATTCCGTCGGATGTCACCGCAAACTTCGTCCGGTTCGGCGCGTATCGCTACCATCAGATCCTGAAGGCGAAGTTCGGTCTCGCCGACCGTTAGCGAGTAGCAGGTAGCAAGTAGCAAGCAGCAGGGACACTGCATCAATCGAACAAAAGTTCGATTGAATCCGCAACTCTGTGACACTCGGTTGCAATACTGGGTTTCGTGTTGACTGAACTCCACATCGAGAACCTCGGCGTCATCGAACGCCTCGAACTCATACTCGGAGCCGGGCTGACTGCTCTCACGGGCGAAACCGGCGCTGGTAAGACGATGTTGGTCGATGCGATCGAGCTGCTTGTCGGCGGTCGAGCCGATGCGTCGATCGTGCGTTATGGCGCTGCAGAAGCACGGGTCGACGGGCGCTTCGTGGCTGCTGATGGCACCGAAACAATTCTGAGCCGAGTGGTCCCAGCCGTTGGGCGGTCGCGGGCCTACGTCAATGGTCGGCTCGCCACCGTGACGCTGCTTGCCGATGCCGCAGCCGATGCCGTCGACCTGCACGGACAGCACGCCCATCAGCACCTCTTGTCGACCGCCACGCAACGCGCGGCCCTCGACACCTACGGAAATGTCGATCTCGCACCGCTCCGCGCAGCCAGAGGACGCCTCACCGAGATCGACGCCGGCCTTGCGGCATTGGGCGGCGACGAACGCGCCCGTGCTCGCGAGATGGACCTTCTGCGCTATCAGGTCGACGAACTCGACGCGGCAAACATCGTCGACGCTGGCGAAGACACCGTGCTCGACGCCGAAGAGTCCGTGCTCGCTGACGCGTCGGCGCACCGCGAGGGCGGCACGACGGCGTATGGGTTACTCGCTGACGATGACGGTGCTCGCGATTCTCTGGGCAACGCACTTGCTGCGATCGACGGGCGCCAGCCATACGTCAGCCACGCAACTCGGCTGCACGAGGTGCTCGCCGAAGTCGACGACCTGATCGCAGAACTGCGTGACGTCGCCGACGCGATCGACGAGTCGCCCGAACGCCTCACCGAACTTCGCGAGCGGCGTCAATTGCTCAAGGATCTGCAACGCAAGTACGGCGACGGTCTCAGTGCCGTGATGGTTTTTCATGCCGAGTCGGAAGACCGTTTGCGTGAACTCGAAAGATTCGACGAGCACGCTGCGGCGCTCGACGTCGAACGACAGTCGGCCCTGATCGAGGAACGCGCCGCGGCCGAAGCTGTCGGGAGTGCCCGTCGAGCGGCGGCGCCGAAACTGGCAGCAGCCGTCCAACAGCGGTTACGGACGCTGGCGATGCCGAATGCGGCGATTGCGGTCGAAGTAGGTGAGCACGCTGACGACCATCCAGGCGATCGCGTCCAGTTCCTCCTCGCCGCCAACCCAGGGTCACCGGTTCTCCCGCTCAACCGCGTGGCATCTGGCGGTGAACTCGCGCGAGCGATGCTGGCGCTGCGGCTCGTGCTTTCCGAAGCATCCGCATCCTCATCCGGCACCTCGGGCCATGACACGTTGGTGTTTGACGAAGTCGACGCCGGCATCGGGGGAGAGGCCGCACAAGCTGTCGGCGACGCCCTCGCCAGGCTCGGCCGTCACCACCAGGTTCTCGTGGTCACGCACCTCGCTCAGGTTGCCGCTGCCGCAGAGTCACAGATCTCGGTGTCGAAGAAGGTCAGGAAGGGCGCAACCTTTGCCTCGGCCAAGCGGCTCGAGGGTGATGAGCGGGTCGAAGAGATTGCTCGGATGCTGTCCGGCAAGTCGACCGACTCGGCACTCGAGCACGCCCGAGAACTACTGACATGAAATTTCGGCGCAAGAGAGCCCTCAGGCTCTGCGAAGCGGGGTATGGTGATTTTCCGTCGTGTTGTTCTCTGACGGAGGTCTGAAATGCCCAAGCACATTTTCGTGACAGGAGGAGTTGCCAGCTCTCTTGGCAAGGGCCTCACTGCATCGTCATTGGGTCGGCTGCTGAAGCATCGAGGGCTACGCGTCACGCTCCAGAAGCTCGACCCGTACATCAACATTGACCCGGGCACGATGAACCCGTTCGAACACGGTGAAGTCTTCGTCACCGACGACGGCGGAGAGACCGACCTTGACCTCGGTCACTACGAGCGTTTCATCGACGAGAATCTGTCGCGCAACTCGAACGCCACCACTGGCTCGATCTATCAGTCGGTCCTCGCTGCCGAACGACGCGGCGACTACCTCGGCAAGACCGTTCAGGTCATCCCGCACATCACGGACGAAATCAAACGCCGCGTCGAGCGTGTGGCGCGCAACGATGTCGACGTCGTCATCACCGAGGTTGGCGGCACCGTTGGCGACATCGAGATCCTCCCGTTCCTCGAAGCGATCCGCCAAT
Organism: Ilumatobacter sp.; assembly: GCF_041688325.1. Lineage (GTDB taxonomy): Bacteria > Actinomycetota > Acidimicrobiia > Acidimicrobiales > Ilumatobacteraceae > Ilumatobacter_A. The sequence continues at coordinate 59,425 of NZ_JBDNIJ010000341.1, read as the reverse complement.
TCCGCAACATGGTCGGACGTGACAACGTGTGCTACATCCACGTGACGCTCGTGCCGTTCATCGGCCCAGCTGGCGAGCAGAAAACCAAGCCGACACAGCACTCGGTCACCGAACTCCGGAGCCGCGGCATCCAGCCAGACGTCATCGTGTGCCGCAGCGAGGAGCCGCTGAGCGACGACCTGAAGCGCAAGGTCTCGGCCATGTGCGACGTCGAGCTACGTGCCGTCATCAATGCCGCCGACGCCAACAACATCTACGAGCTCCCACTCATTCTCCACGACGAGGGCCTCGACGACTTCGTGTGTGACGTGCTGCGCATCGAGGGCGAAGTCGACCTCACGTACTGGCAGCAGTTCGTGAAGAAGGTCGAAGCCGCCGTCAAGCCGGTCCGCATCGGTCTCATTGGCAAGTACATCCAGCTTCCCGACGCCTACTTGTCGGTCGTCGAAAGCTTGAAGCACGCTGGCTTCCACCACGGTGCTGACGTCGAGATCGAATGGATCCAGTCCGAGAATGTCGAAGGCCTTCTCGCTGCTGGCCAACTGAGCCATCTCGACGGAATTGTCATTCCCGGCGGTTTCGGCTCACGCGGTGTCGAAGGCAAGATTGCCGCTGCCAAATATGCGCGAGAGGAGGCCGTCCCGTGTCTTGGCATCTGCCTCGGACTGCAGGCGATGACCATCGACTATGCCCGCAACGTTGTCGGCCTGACCGACGCGAACTCGACCGAGTTCGATCCGACCACCCACCACCCTGTGATCGACCTAATGCTCGACCAACGTGGCATCGAAGACAAGGGCGGCACGATGCGCCTGGGCGCCTACTACGCGGTGCTTGCTGCCGGGTCGCAGGTCGCAGCTGCGTACGGCGAGCCGGTCGTTTCCGAGCGCCACCGTCATCGCTACGAGTTCAACGAGCAGTACCGCAGCCAGCTCGAAGAGCACGGCCTCTGGTGCTCCGGAACGTCGCCAGACAGTCGCCTGGTCGAGTTCATCGAACTGCCAGGTCATCCGTTCTGGGTCGCCACGCAGGCGCATCCCGAATTCAAGAGCCGTCCCGACCGGCCGCATCCGCTGTTCCGTGAACTGATTGCTGCGGCACTCGAGCGGCGCACTGCCACGTCATCCGACGAGTCACCTGTCGTCCCGGCGTCGCCCGAACCGTCACTGACCTGAGCAATGTCTGAATTTAAGCGAGTCAGCGAGTCGCTGGCCTACCAGGGCTACGTCTGGCACGTCGCGGTCGCCGAGTTCATTGCACCTGACGGCACACGGTTCACCCGTGACATCGTGCGCTCTCCGGGTGCTGTCGGCGTTGTTCCACTGGTGTTCGATGCCGAGGGCAATGCGTCCACCGTGCTCGTCAAGCAGTACCGCCCGCCCTACGACGCCGTCGTGATCGAGATCCCAGCCGGGATGCGTGACATCGCCGGCGAAGACACCGCCGAGGTCGCGCGTCGAGAACTCATCGAAGAGGCTGGCCTGATCGCTGGCAACCTCGAACTGCTCGCCGAGACGTATCCCTCGCCGGGCATGACCGACTCGGTGATGTCGATCTATCTCGCAACGAACTGCACTCCCACCGCCACTGATCGCCAGGGCCCCGAAGAGGCCTACATGGAAATCCTCCACATACCCCTCGTCGACGCACTTGCGATGATCGACTCCGGCGAGATCTGCGACGCCAAGACAGTCACGGGTCTGCTGCTCGCCGAACGACGGCTGCGCTCCGCCGACGCTTCCTGAGCCGCTATGGCGCGTGTCGAACTCCCGATTGAGGTCGAGGAGTTCCTGTCGTGGATGGTTGCCGAAAAGGGCCGCTCACCGAACACGTTGGCGGCCTATCGGCGTGATCTCGCTGCGTACTGGACATGGCTGCGCAGCCGTGAACAGACGGTGCTCGATGTTGCCCATGGCGAACTCGTCGAGTTTGTCGCCGGACGTCGTGCATCTGAAGCGGCGACGTCTTCGATTGCACGCCAGCTTGCAGCGATCCGCATGCTGCACCGGTATCTGGCGATCGAGGGGGAACGTCCAGACGATCCGGCCGCCGACCTCGAAGGCGTGCGCGTCCCATCCGGTATTCCAAAGCCACTCGACGAAGCGCAAGTCACCAGCCTGCTCGACGCAGTGATCGGCACCGCGCCAGCCGACCATCGCGATCGTGCTCTTCTCGAGTTGCTTTACGCCACCGGTGCCCGGATCTCTGAGGCGGTCGGGCTCTCGATTGGTGATATCAACCTCGACGATCGCCTGGTCCGCCTCTATGGCAAAGGTGCCAAAGAACGGATCGTGCCATTTGGGGGGAGCGCAGCACGCGCCTGTGACGAATGGTTTTCCACGTCAGGCCGGGCCCGTCTCATCCCAACACAGTGGAAACGTCGGGGCGACGCAGAGGCGGTCTTCCTCAACACTCGCGGTGGTCGGCTGACTCGACAAGCGGCCTGGTTGGTCGTTAAAAAGTACGGCCAGCGGGCCGGTATCACTGATCAACTTTCGCCGCACATCTTGCGCCACTCGTGCGCCACCCACCTCCTCGATCACGGAGCGGATCTGCGCGTGGTGCAGGAGATGCTCGGTCATGCATCGATCTCGACGACCCAGGTGTACACGCGGGTCAGCCAGGAACGTCTGTGGGACGTGTATCGGTCGAGCCATCCCCGGGCCACACTGCACTGATGGCGTCGATGCTGCTGAACCCGGTCAAGTGGTGGCACCTGATTGCTCGCTTCGTCTCGTCGTTGCCCGGAACCCCACCATCGGTTGCCAACGAGATCTGGGCAGATGATCACTTGACCAAGGGGGAGCGGTCGCTCTGGGTGCAGCTCAGCAATCAAGATCGCCGCCACAGCATCGCGGTAGCTCAACGCTTCGTCGAGGATCGGCCCGATGCAACCGTGCCCGAAATCGCCGGCGCGTTGCTCCACGACGTGGGCAAGATCGAGTGCCGACTTGGCACGTTCGGCCGAGTTGTGGGCACCCTTATCGGCCCGCGTGGCAAACGCTTGGCCGCATATCACGACCATGAAGCAATCGGCGCCGAGATGGCGGCCAACGTCGGCTCTGAGGTCGCAACGATCGAACTGATTGCTGGCTGCGGTCCGGCGATCAAGAGCCTGAATCGCTCCGACCATGCCTGAGCGCTACGTGGCGGCTGGTTGCAAAATTCGTTCAACGCGCTGACGGTTCACTCCTGCTCGGAGGCACACCCAGCCGAACAGGCCGAGCCAGATCCCAACGATGCCGAGTGACCTCGTTGCGAGGACGAGCACGGCGATCGGCAGCACGGATAACAGGAACGCGAAGGCCGCACGGCCAATAAAGCGGTAGTCGCCGGCACCGATCAGGATGCCGTCGCACGCGAATGCCACAGCAGCGGGCAGCAGCAGTGCGCCAAGTAGGAACAGGCCGCTCGTTGCGCGGCTGATGACGGCATCATCGTTACTGAAGGCGCGAGCGACCAGCGGGGCAGAGGCCATAACCAGCCCAGTGAGCCCAACCGCAACGAACAATGACAAGCGAATGACCCGCCTCGCCAGATCGAGCGCGGCGGTGGTGCCAGCGGCGCCGGTGTCTCGACCCAACTCCTCGGCGATGAGTGTCTGCGCCGGCACCGCGAGGCCGTCGAGGACCAGGGCGAGGAAGAGAAACATGGTCACGACGATCTGGTGGGCGGCCAGCGTCGGTGCATCGATGCGCGCAGCAATCGCCGTTGCACCGGTGAACACGCCGAGGATCGAGGCGACACGAAGCAGCAGATGACGCCCAGCGGTCAGGAGCGGTGTCATCTCGGCCCAGTTGGGCCTCCACTGCGTGGCGTCGACGAGGCGTCGACGAATCACGACGAGGAAGACCACGCCGGCACCGATCTGGGCAACCACGGTCGACCATGCGGCGCCAGCAATGCCCATGTCGAACCTGAAGACGAGAACCAACTCGACCACCACGTTGACAATGTTCGAACAGACGAGGATCACGAGCGGGGTTCGGTAGTCGGATGACCCGCGTTGCACACCTTGGGCCGCAAGTGAAACCACGACGAACGGCACGCTGAGCGCGGCGATGCGGAGGTACTCCACAGCAAAAACGGCGACTTCGCCGTCGGCACCGAGCGCAGCCGTCAACGGATGGGCGAAGCCGATCAGGACCGGCACTGCGAGCACGCCGACTGTGCCGGCCAGCCACAGTGCCTGCACCCCGACATTCGCAGCGTCGGCGGGATTCCCTGCGCCCAGCCGACGAGCGACGCGCTCCGTGGTGCCGTAGGTGATGAAGTTGCTGCTTGCGATAACGAGCGAGAGCACAGAAATTGCAATGGCCAGCCCACCGAGCTGGTCGGTGCCAAGCCGGCCGACGACCGCGGTGTCGACGAGTCGATACAGCGGCTCGGCAGCAAGGGTTCCGAGGGCAGGAAGTGCGAGAGCGATGACCCGTCGGTCGAGTTCGTTCAGGCGCAGCACATGTTCACGCAGGCAGCATGCCGATGTTGGCGTATGCACGTTCGACGGTTGCTGCTGCTACTTCGCGTGCTCGGCCTGCACCGACCCGCAGCAGCCGAGCGAGCTCGCCGCGGTCTTCCATCAGTTCGGCGTATCGGACTCGAATCGGGTCGAGGACAGCGAGGACCGCTTCACCGGTGGCGACTTTCAAGGCGCCGTACTGCTCGTACTCGTCGGCAACTGCCTCGGGTGTGCGATCGGTGACGGCAGCGTGAATTTCGAGCAGGTTGCTCACGCCAGGCTTATTTTCGCGGTCGAATCGCACGGCATCGGCGCCGGTGTCGGAGTCGGTGACCGCACGCTTGAACTTTTTCATCACGGCATTGGCGTCGTCGACGAGATACACACAGCCGGCGTCGGAGTCGTCGGACTTCGACATCTTTGACCCTGGGTCTTGCAGGCTCATCACGCGTGCGCCTGCCTTGGGCGTCACTGCCTCAGGAATCACGAAGGTGTCGCCGAAACGGTGGTTGAATCGCACCGCAGCGTCGCGGGTGATCTCGATGTGCTGGCGCTGGTCCTCCCCGACTGGTACGTGATTGGTGTCGTACAGGAGAATGTCGGCGGCCTGGAGCGCCGGATAGGTGAAGAGCCCACCGCTGATGAAGTCTTGCTCGCGCCTGGCCGACTTGTCTTTGAACTGGGTCATACGGGACAGCTCGCCGTAGCTGACGGTGCACTCCATGACCCAGCCGAGCTGATTGTGTTCGGGCACGTGGCTCTGGGCGAAGACGGTCGCCACTTCAGGGTCAAGGCCGATGGCGAACAACATCGCAGCGGTCCGCAGGGTCGCAGCACCGACTTGGCCAGGTGTGTCAGTCACCGTGAGGGCATGCAGATCGACGACTCCGTGGAACGCATCAGAACTGTGTTGACCGTTGACCCAGTTGCGCAACGCTCCGAGGTAGTTGCCGAGATGGAGATCGCCGGTGGGCTGAATACACGACAACACGCGTGGCTTCGGAGCAGTCGTCGAAGCAGTCGTCGGAGCAGTCGTCGGAGCAGTCGTCGGATCGATGTCGGTCACGTCGCAGACGATACCGCTGGTCGCCCTGTGCCTTCTGTATCGTTTGTTCAGATGGTAGACGTTGCAACACCGGTCTATGAGGGGCCGTTCGATCTGCTGTTGCAGCTGATTCTTAAAGAGCAGGTTGACATCTACGAGATCAATCTCTCGACGATTGTCGACGCTTTTCTTCGCGAACTTGACCGCATGCAGGTCCTTGATCTCGATGTGGCGACCAGTTTCCTGCTGATCGCGGCGACGCTTGTCGACCTGAAGGCCCGCCGTCTGCTCCCAAACATGAGCGATGGCGACCTCGATGAGGAGTTCGCACTGTGGGAAGAACGCGACATGCTGCTGGCGCGCCTGCTCGAAGCAAAGACGTTCAAAGACGTGGCATCGGTCTTCGATCGACTCGCTGAAGAAGCCGACAAGACGTTTCCGCGTGTTATTGGTCCGGACGAACGCTTCGCCGACGTCGTGCCTGACATGCTCGAAGGCACCAGCCTCAAGCGGTTCCAGAACGCTGCAATTAAGGCGCTCACGCCGCGGCCGAAGCCGATCGTCGATCTGTTTCATGTTGATCCGATCAAGATCACGGTGGCTGATGCAGTGTCGGAACTGATCGACGAACTCCCGCGGGCCGGCCGCATCTCGTTCCGTCAGCTCACCGCTCAGTTCGCTGACCGGATCGACGTGATCGTCCGGTTTCTCGCGTTGCTCGAGTTGTTCAAGCAAGGTGCCATCGAACTCAATCAGTCCGAGCGGTTCGGCGACATCGACGTCGTCTGGACGATGGGCGACGACTTCGACACCAACACCATCCTGATCGACGCCTACGAGGGCTGACATGACCGAACTTCACCCACCAGACCCGGACGCCCCAGCGGCCCCGTATCCCGAAACCAGCACGCCCGAAACTGAGAACAGCCTCCCCGACGAGATTCTCGTGCCGGTCGAGGATCAGATCGCTGCGTTCAAACGAGCGATCGAAGCCATCATCCTCGTTGCTCACGACCCGGTGCCTCCGGAAATGCTGGCCCAGCTCATCGAGCAGCCGGCCACACTCGTCGATCAGTGGTGTGAAGAAATCGCGGCGACCTATCGAGGGGCCGAGAACGGGTTCGAACTGGTCCGAGTCGCCGGTGGATTCCGTTACCAGACAGCGGCGGATCTCACGCCGTACGTCGAGCGCTTCCTGCTCCACGACCAACGCGCTCGACTCTCCGGCGCGGCGTTGGAAACACTTGCCATCGTTGCGTATAAGCAGCCGATTTCGCGGGCCCAGGTCGGTGCCATTCGCGGTGTTGATCCCGACGGCGTCATTCGGACGTTGGCGGCGCGCGGTTATATCGAAGAGATCGGCCGAGATGACGGACCTGGCCAGGCAATATTGTTCGGTACGACGGACGTCTTTCTGGAGAAACTCGGCCTCGATTCGCTCGATAACTTGCCGGCCATTGCCGAGTTCATTCCCGGTGCGGACGTCATCGAACTCCTCGAACACGGTCTGCGAGTCACTCCGCAGATCGAGGTCGCTCCGACTGCGGTGCTGCACGCAGCCGACCCCATCGCCGACGACGCTCCTGAAGATGCCCACGAAGGGGCCGATGCGCAGTGACTGACGACGCCGGGTTCGAGCCGCCCCTCTGGGAACAGCTGGCCGAAAAGAACTCTCATCTCCACCAGGGCACGCGGCTTCAGAAGGTGCTGGCGTCGACCGGCTGGGGAAGTCGTCGTGTCTGTGAGGAACTCATTGCCGAAGAGCGCGTCACGGTCAACGGCGAGGTCGCGATCCTCGGTCGCCGAGTCGACCCTGACAACGACACCGTCGAAGTCGATGGTGCGCCGATCGGGGTGCGCCCCGGTCTCGTCTATTACCTCCTCAACAAGCCGCGTGGCGTCGTCACGACGAGTAAAGACACACACGGTCGCCCGACGGTCATCGAGCTCGTTCCGCAAGAGCCGCGCGTCTTCTCGGTGGGTCGGCTTGATGCCGACACCGAAGGGCTCTTGCTGTTGACCAATGACGGCGACCTCGCCAATCGTATTGCTCACCCGTCACATGGTGTCGAGAAGGAATACCTTGCACAGGTCGACGGCGGAACTGTCTCGCCGGGAGGTATTCGAACCTTGCGTGACGGCGTCGAACTCGAAGACGGTGTCACGGCCCCAGCCAGAGTGTCGCAGCCCCAACCAGGCACGCTTCGTCTCACGATCCACGAGGGTCGCAACCGACAGGTCCGTCGGATGTGCGAGGCCGTCGGTCACACGGTGACGCGTCTCGTTCGTACCCGGATCGGGCCGCTGAGCGACACATCGCTGAAGCCGGGGGACTGGCGTGAACTCACTGCTGCCGAGCGTCGCGAGATGATCGAGACGATCGCATCAACAACTCGACCAGCTGCGGATTCGACGTCGCAGTACGATTCCCCTTTATGACCTCGAGCCCCGTGCAGCAACGGGCCAATGTGATCGGACTCGGTTTGATTGGCGGCTCGATTGCTCTCGCACTGAAGAGCGCCGGATGGAGAGTGTCGGGCGACGACACCCGCGAACCAACGGTATCGACAGCCCTCGATCGTGGAATCATCGACGCTTCAGGCCTCGACGTCGGCGCCGAGATCACCTTCGTTGCCGTGCCTGTCCGCTCGACGACCGAAGAGGTCAAGCGAGCCCTCGCCGAGACCACGGGCACGGTCACCGATGTCGGCAGCGTCAAGACCCCGGTATGTCGATCGGTCAACGACCCCCGATTCATCGGTGGGCATCCAATGGCAGGCAGCGAATTCGATGGCATCGATGCAGCGCAGGCCGACCTTTTCAACAGCGCGGTGTGGGTCCTTACCCCACTCGAGGGCAGCGACGACGCCACGTTTGCCCAGGTCAACGGTATCATTTCTTCGCTCGGTGCCGACGTTGTTGCACTGAGCCCTGAGCGCCACGATGAGCTTGTTGCAGTTGTGAGCCACGTGCCGCACCTCGCGGCCGCCACGTTGATGGGTCTGGCCAGCACACGTTCTGAAGAACATGCCGCACTGTTGCGGCTCGCTGCTGGCGGTTTCCGTGACATGACGCGTGTGGCCAGCGGTCAGCCGGGCATCTGGATCGACATCTGTGCCGAGAACAAGACCGCAATCACGTCAGCGCTCAGCGAACTCATCGCCGGACTGAGCAACGTACGCGACCTGATCGCCACAGACGACCACGAAACACTGCGGTCCACGTTGCAAGCAGCACGTGACGCTCGAACGAACCTGCCGACTCGCGTGGTGCATCCCGAAGACCTCGCCGAAGTGCGGGTCCCGATTCCTGACCGTGCGGGTTCGGCAGCCGAGCTGTTCACTCTCGCTGCCGAACTCAGCGTCAACATTGCCAACTTCGAGGTGGTCCATGTGGCCGAGAGCAACCGTGGCGTTGCGGTCGTGTTGATCGACAGCACCAAATCCGAGATCTTCCGTGGCGGCCTTATCGCTCGCGGGTTTCGGCCCTCTGTGCAGGCCCTGTCATGACGCTTGAGGTCCCCGACCGACGGAGGGTTCGTCGTGCCGACGGGCCAGTCATCGCCGACGTTGTTGTGCCGCCCTCGAAGAGCATTGCCAACCGTGCGCTGATCTGCGCTGCACTCGCCGAAGGCGAAAGCGAAATTGTTGGTATTGCTCCTGGCGACGACACCTCCGCCATGCTCGACTGCCTCGAACGACTCGGCGTGGTTATCGACGTCACCGAACGCGATCAGCGGCTCGTTGCAACGATCACCGGTAACGCCGGGGTGCTTCCCGACGGCCCGATCAGCCTCCAGACCCGTCTTGCCGGAACCACCTCCCGCTTCATCACTGCGCTGGCGGCGCTGGGAGCCGGTCCGTACGTGATCGACGGTGCCCCGCCGCTACGAGCCCGCCCCATGGCACCGCTCCACAACTCGCTTGCAGCGCTTGGCGCGCGTATCGAGCCCGGTGAGGAATGGGGACACCTGCCGGTCACTGTGTCAGGCCCGCTTGGCGGTGCCGACGCCGTGATGATGCCAGGCAACGTTTCGAGTCAATACGTGTCGGCCCTGATGATGGTCGCCCCGTACATCCGTCGGGGAATGCGCCTCGGGCTGTCAACCGAACTGGTGTCGCGGCCGTACGTCGATATCACCCGCTCGGTCATGGCGGCATTCGGTGTCGATGACGTCGACGTCTCGGAACGCACCATTCACGTCGGCGAGAGCTGCTACTTCGGCACCGACTACACGGTCGAACCCGATGCCTCATCGGCCAGCTATGCGCTTGCCGCGGCGGCAGTCGCTGGTGGCGCAGTGAGCGTCAAGGGGCTCGGTTATGACGCTCTACAGGGTGATGCGAAGTTCATCGACGTCCTCGTTTCGATGGGGTGCACGGCGACCGTGAGTGCCGGCGACATGGTCGTTATGCGGCGTCGCGATACGCCGCTGCGCGGTATCGACATCAACATGGCCGATATCTCGGACCTGGTGCCGACGATGGCGGTCGTCGCCACGCAAGCAGTCACGCCGACCAGAATCACCGGTGTCGGCTTCATCCGCGAGAAAGAGAGCGATCGCCTCGGCGACCTCGCAGCGGAACTGAACAAGACGGGCGCACAGGTGGTCGTCGAAGACGACGGGCTACTGATCGTGCCGACCGACATGTTGCACGGTGCCGTGCTCGACACACACCACGACCACCGTCTCGGTATGGCCTTCGGTGTACTCGGCCTCGTCGTCGATGGCATCGAAGTCAACGACCCGTCGGTCGTGTCCAAGAGTTGGCCGGCGTTCTGGGAAGCGCTCGACGCCATCCCCGCACGTCACTCGTAAGGACCTGACCATGCTCCGAATTGCTGCGTTCGACGTCGATGGAACGTTGACGCGGCGCGACTGCGTCGTTCCGTTCATCCGCAAGGTCGCCGGCGTTCGACTGGTTGCCACGCAGCTCGCACGCGGGGCTCGCCAGACCATCCCGGCAGTTGTTCGCCGAGATCGAGATCGTTTGAAGGCGCTCGGTGCCCATGCGGCCTTCGCCGGCCGCAATGTCAACGAAGTGCAGCAACTCGCTGACGTATTCGCCGCTGAGGTGTTTGCAACGGGTTTGCGCCCTGACAAGTGGTCAGCAATGAGTCGCCATGCAGCAGCTGGCGACCAGATCGTTCTCGTGTCGGCTAGCTTTGAGGTGTATCTTCGGCCGCTCGCTGCACTCCTCGGAGCGCACGATGTGCTGGCCGTTCGACTCGAAACCGATGGCGACACGTTCACCGGCGAGTTGCTCGGGCCGAACTGTCGCGGACCCGAAAAGGTCCGTCGCCTCAGCGAGTGGCTCGACGAGCACCACGGCGGCCGAGCAAATGTGCATGTCACGGCGTATGGCGACTCGACAGGCGACCGAGAACTCCTGCTCGACTCCGACACCGCCGTCTACGTTGGATCGGGCTCACCCGCCTGGCTTCGCGCCGTCAGACGCTAGATTTTCGACGCGGTGCGACTCGCCGGATCCCGGCCGCCTGTCGCCGGTGGAGAGATGATGGGCAGGGGATCATCGGGGAGTAGTACTCCGGGCCGCTACCGTCGTGCCGTGATCTCGGGCATCATCCGCACAACGCGGCCCAAACAGTGGTTGAAGAATGTTCTCGTTTTCGCCGCACCCGGTGCAGCGGGCGTACTGAATCAGGGCCGACCGTTCGGCCTGACGGTGCTCGCATTTGTGTCGTTCTGCCTTGCGTCAGCAGGTGTGTACTTCCTCAATGATCTGATCGATGTCGAAGCCGATCGGAAGCATCCGAAGAAGCGGCTACGCCCCATCGCTGCCGGCGATGTCCCGCTCAACGTGGCGCGGGTGGCGTGCGTTGCGATCCCGGGTGCTGCGCTCGGCGTTGCCGCGCTCACCGGGCGGTGGCAGACAGTGGCGATTGTCGGCCTGTACCTCGTTGTCAACTTCGCCTACAACCTCGGCCTCAAGCGAATTCCGGTGGTCGACCTTGTCGCCGTGGCATCCGGCTTTGTCCTGCGGGCCGCAGCTGGTGCCGTCGCTGTTGACGTACCGATGTCGCGTTGGTTCGTTCTGTGCATCACCTTTGGCTCACTTTTCATCGTTGTCGGTAAGCGCTACGCCGAACTCAACGAGATGGGCAAGGGCGCTGGCACGAGGGCGACACTCGATTCCTACTCGGTTGGCTACCTCCGCATTCTGCTGTCGGTGAGCTGTGGGTCAGCGCTGCTGAGCTACTGCGTCTGGGCGTTTGAGACCAGTGAAGCCAGTGCAGCGATGTCTGGTTCATCATTCGACTTTCCATTTTATGAGCTCTCGATCGTGCCGATGCTGACGGCGCTCTTCCGGTATCTCCTCGTGCTCGAACAGGGCGGTGGCGGCGCCCCCGAAGAAGTGTTCGCAAAAGACCGCGTCCTGCAGTTCCTCGGGCTGGCTTGGATCATCGTCTACGGGGTTGCGGTCTACACCGCCTGAACCCATCCTTGTCCCATGTCCGAACCGACCCGACCACCGCTCACTGACGTCATGGCACTCGTTGCCGACGTCGAAGGCTGGATGACTCCTGGCCAAGCGGCCACCTTGTATGACTCGGCAGTCAACTGCCCGGCGGGCGGACGGATCGTCGAGATCGGTAGCTTCCAGGGCCGTTCGACCATTGTGTTGGCATCGGGGGCTGATCCGTCGGTCGACGTGATTGCCATCGACCCGCATGCTGGTAACGATCGCGGCCCACAGGAGATCGACGGCTTTGTCGACGAAGCAGCGAGCGATCACGACCAGTTCAACGCCAACCTGGCCGCTGCGGGGGTCACCGATCGTGTCACTCATCTCCGTTCGTTCTCCGACGACGCACTGCATGACGTTCAGGGCAGCATCGAGGTGCTCTATGTCGACGGTGCGCACCGGTATGGCCCGGCGCTTGCCGACATCCGGTCGTGGGGCGACAAGGTCGCTGACGGCGGCACCATGCTCATCCACGACTCGTTCTCTTCGATTGGCGTGACGATGGCAATCCTCCGTCACCTCGCCTTCGGGCCACGTTGGCGGTATGTCGGCCGCTCTCGGTCGATGACGATCTATCGCGCTGACCTGTCCGGCGTCCGTGGCCGAGTAAAGAACTCGCTGCGTCAACTGGCCCAACTCCCATGGTTCGCCAAGAATCTCGGGCTCAAAGTCGTGCTGTCGCTCGGGGTGGGCAAGGTGTTGGGCCGCTTCGGTCGTGATGTGCCCGAATGGCCCTACTGACCACCGATAACATTGGCGCTTCGTGAATTCCGAACAACTCGCACTTACCGGCTGGGGCCGAACGTCGCCGTCGGTGGCTTCGTTGGTCGACATCAGTGCCGATGAGCTGACCCAAACCGGTGTCTTGGACCAACTCGACCACTCGGGCCGCGGCATTATCGCTCGCGGTATGGGTCGGTCATATGGCGACCCGGCGCAAAATGGCGGTGGCGTCGTCGTTCGGATCTCCGATGGCGAGATCGCAGTCGACAGCGCACGAGGTTCCGTACGAGTCGGCGCAGGCATCAGCCTCGACACGTTGCTCCGCGAGATCATTCCGCTCGGCTGGTTTGTGCCCGTCACCCCCGGCACAAGGTTCGTGACGGTCGGCGGGGCAATCGCTGCTGACATCCACGGGAAAAACCATCACGTCGACGGTTCGTTTGGCTCACACGTCCAGCAATTGACCATGCTCCTCGCCGATGGCACCCAGCGATCGCTGCGCCCAACGGGGGAACACGCCGACCTGTTCTGGGCAACGGTTGGCGGCATGGGCCTCACCGGCATCATCCTCGATGCGACCTTTTCGTTGATCGCGATCGAAACCCGTCACTGTGTTGTGACCAACGAGCGAGTGCCCGACTTTGACACGCTGATCGACAAGATGATCGCGAGCGACCATCTGTACCAGTACTCGGTTGCCTGGATCGACCTGTGTGCCACGGGCTCAAGCCTCGGTCGTGCACTCCTGGCATCTGCCAACCACGCCTCGCTCGACGAACTCCGCGCGATGAACCCGAAGCAAGCAACGGATCCGCTGGCGTATTCGCCACCGACGTTGGCTGACATCCCATCAGGTTTACCGAACGTCTTCAACAAGCTCACCATCAAAGCGTTCAACGAGTTGTGGTATCGCAAGACACCGAAGCTCCAGCATCACACTGAGACGCTCACGGGGTTCTTCCATCCGCTCGACATGGTGGGCTGGTGGAACCGGCTCTACGGCCGCAACGGCTTCATTCAGTACCAGTTCGTCGTGCCCGACAACGCCATCGACACCCTGCGGACCATCGTTGAGAAAGTCGCAGCACACGGGCACGCCAGCTTTGTCAACGTGCTCAAACGGTTCGGCCCCGGCAGCGGTGGCTACTTGAGCTTTCCGACCTCCGGCTGGACGCTCACGATCGACGTCCCTTCGGGCGTCGACGGCCTTGACGCACTCCTCAACGAGCTCGACGAGATGATCCTCGCCGTCGGCGGGCGGCACTACCTCGCCAAAGACGCGCAGCTCACTCCTGCAGTGGTGCGCGCCGGATACCCGCGTCTCGATGAGTGGAAAGCCATTCGGCGCAACGTCGATCCAAACAGCCGATGGGCCAGCGATTTGGCCCGCCGCCTCGACTTACTCTGACCTGGCACGCACACCGCGATCTGAACTGCCAGACCTGAACCGCTAGAAAGGCGAACCATGAACAACGCGATCAACCAACCTCAGACCATCCTCGTCCTCGGTGGCAACAGCGACATTGCTCGTGCAATCGTCGGCGAACTGTCGTCGCCGGCCCTCAAAACCGTCGTGCTCGCGTGCCGTGACGCTGCCTCGGCTGACACCACCGGCTTCGCCGACCACGTCAATGTCGCCACGGTGACCTTCGATGCAACCGACCACGCAGCACACGCTCCGATGATCGAGGCCGTCGCAGCTGAACACGGCGACCTCGACGTCGTCGTTCAGGCATTCGGCCAACTCGGCCTCGACGTCGGCGGCGATCCGGTTGCCGCTGCCCAACTGGCAACAGTCAATTATGCCGGTGCCGTCAGTTCGGGGTTGGCTGTGGCAGCGCAACTCCGCAAGCAGGGTCACGGCACACTCGTGGTGCTCTCGAGCGTGGCGGGCGTCCGGACCCGTGCCTCGAACTTCGTGTACGGCTCGACGAAGGCCGGCCAGGACGCATTCGCCACCGGCCTGGGCCATGCACTGCACGGCAGCGGAGCGAATGTGATGACCGTGCGGCCGGGCTTCGTTCGCTCGTCGATGACCGAGGGGATGGAAGAGGCCCCGTTCACCATCGATGCGTCGGTCGTCGCCAAAGCCGTCGCCAACGGGCTCAAAAAGGGTTCGAGCGTCGTGTGGGCGCCCGCCAAGCTACGTGGCGTGTTCGGCTTGCTGAAGTTCGCGCCCGATTTCGTGTGGCGCAAGCTCGATAGCTGACGCTCGAACGCGCTCGACGCCAGGGCCAGAACGGCAGTGCAGTGCTCAGCCAACTGCAGTGGGCTCGGGAACCGGGATCGTCGGATAGGTGCCGAGGACGTCGGCGCCGCTGATCCCTCCTCCGCCCTCGCAGCGCTCGAAGAGCAACACCAAGTTGTCTTCGAACTGTGAGCGAAGACAGAAGTTGTCGGCAACGGCCTGGTTGTGTTCTTGGCTCTGTCGGGTCACCGATTCGTTCGGTTCGGCCCATCCCGACCACACATTGGTCAGCACGAGAAAGTCGGCTTCAGCAATGTCTTCGGCCAGCCCAGACCCCTCGGCATCAGCGAGGCCGGGGTCCATCTCGATGAAGTACGTGCCCGGTTCCAGTTCGGGAAACAGGAAGTAGATCGACACGTCGTTGTAGACCGTGCGGCTCAGGTCGGCGGTGCCGACGATCAAGGAATCGCCGGGGTTGCTGATGGCATCGAGTTCGGGGATCAGGTCGTTGAACGCGTTGGTGACGATTGGGTCAGAGAACCAGAACCGACGTCCCTCTCGCTCGACAAGAAACGGCAGTGGCAGGTTGCCGACAGTCACCCGGGTATGGAGCAAATACGTGCGATACGTGTAGAACGGCGCCACCACAAACAGCAGTGCAAGCAACGACGCAACAGCAGTAAGCGGTGCAACGTGCGATTTCACATCCGAACGAGGCGCACGGTTCCGTATCAGGTCGACAATGACGACCACTAACAGCGGCCACGAGACAACAGCCACCCAAGCCAGGTGTGTGGAGTCGGGGCGCTGCAGCGCCTGAGGGAGCATGCCGAGACCGAGGAGGCCTGCTGCGACGAGCACACCACGCTGCTGCGGGTTGCGACTGCCGATGTTTCGCCAGGCGACGACTGGCACAGCAATGGCGATTGCGAAGACGGCGAAGAACCAGAAGAAGAGCTGGTGGTTGGGGGCGAGTGCCGGTAGGCCCCACCAGGGAGGGTCACCCTCGGCGATGGCCTGCAGTGCGCCGTCGATCCGGTCGAACGATGGCGGGGTTGGGAGCTCGCGGCCGGCGCGGAGATTGAACACCGGGTCGATGATTAAGCCCTCGATCACGGGGCCCGGCCCAGCAACGAACAGGTGAATCCACATTGGGATGAGCCCGACGATGCCAGCACCGATCAGCGGCACAGCAGCCCGTCGCCGTTGTGCCCATGCCGCACCGGCGAGTGCAACCGAGATGGCGATGGCCATGTCGGGTCGGAAGGACAGCGCGAACCCGCCGATCAGGCCGGCAATCACCCAGTCAGAGCGTGCAGCCGTCGTGCGCGCCCTCACCGCGAAGACGACAGCCCACAGAGCCATGCCGACAGCGCCGTGCCAGGCCAACGCCGACAGTCCAATCGGCGTCATAATCAGGAGCGCCGCCACAATACCGGCGCCGACTGCTGCTATCCGGCCCCACGCCCGAGTCAATGTGTAGAGCCCGAAGATGATCAGGAGGTGCTGCAGCAGCCCAAACGTGCGCTGCGCCTCCAGCGTGTACCCGAACACCCAGTACCAGCCGGCGAGCACCTCGAGAGAGCCAGGACCGTACAGGTGCAAGAAGTCGACATTCGGTACCTTCCCCTGCTGAACGAGCCTGGGGAAGACGAGCATGAAGCCTTCTTCCAACGACGAGCCAGTGCCGCGATACAGGCCTCGGACCGGCAGCATCGTGAACGCGAAGAGCGCCAGCAGCGAGAGCGTGCCCTTGAGCGATCGATGGGGACGACCGCCAAGGACGAACGGAACGGATTCGTCCGGCCCAGATTCGGCCGCGTTGAGATCGACCTGACCGACATCGGTCGGGTCGGAATCGAAGTCGTCTTCGGAATGGTCGGTTACGTCCAGCAAGCGACCCGATGGTATCCACACGGCCCTGCAGTAATGGGCCTATCGTCCCTGCCGTGTCTGTTGACGAGCTTCGCGAACTTGGTGAGATCGCCGGCCGGCTTCATGAGCGAGGCATCCGTCGGATCCACACATTGGCGTGGCGTGACCTCGACGACCCTGATGGTGGCGGGTCTGAAGTGCACGCCGACGAGTTCATGTCGCGTTGGGCCGCGGCCGGTTTCGACGTCCTGCATCGCACGTCGGCAGCCGTTGGTCAGCCGGCTGTGAGCCGCCGTAATGGGTACGACGTGATTCGACGGGGGAGCAGGTACACCGTCTTCCCTCGGGCTATCGCCGCCGAGATGTTGCACCGGATGGGGCCGTACGACGCGCTCGTCGAGATCTGGAACGGCGTGCCCTGGTTTTCGCCGATCTGGTGTCGCAAGCCAAGGATCACTTTCTTGCACCACGTCCACGGACCGATGTGGGATCAGATGCTGCCAGGCCCGCTTGCGGCGTGTGGCCGAGCGCTCGAAACGCGCTTGGCGCCACCGTTCTACCGACGCAGCCCGACGGTGACGCCGTCTGATGCCACCCGTGAAGAACTGCTCGAAATTGGCTTTCGGCCGGAACTCGTGACAGCGGTTCCCAACGGGACCGATGCACGGTTCTCTCCCGGCGGGCGCAAGAGCGAACATCCTTCACTCGTCGCCGTGTGCCGGCTCGCACCGGTCAAGAGGCTTGGCTTACTGATCGACGCTGCCGTCATCGCGCGGGCTGCGACGCCGGGTCTGACGTTGACGATCGTCGGTGATGGGCCGTCTCGCGCAGCACTCGAAGCCAAGGTGAATGACCTCAGCGCTGGGGCATGGATTCAGTTCACCGGGCGCGTTGATCAGGCAGATCTGGTCGACCTCTACCGTCGTTCTTGGCTCGTTGTCAGTGCTTCGCTCGCCGAAGGTTGGGGCCTGAGCCTCACTGAGGGAGCAGGTTGTGGCACCGCTTCGGTGGCAACAAACATCCGTGGCCACCGCAGCAGCGTGGTCGATGGAGTGACGGGCATTCTCGCTGAGCCACCAGACCTCGGTGATGCGATTGCTCGACTGGTCGCCGACCACGATCTCCGCAACCAGCTTGCATCAGCGGCCGAGGCGAGGGTTCGTTCCATGACATGGGATGCATCGGCGCTGGGCATCTTGCGCGTGCTCGCCGAGACTGCGCAGTAGATTGCAGCCGTTATGCGTAGCGTCCTGGTGCTTCCGACTTACAACGAAGCAGAGAACATCGAGCCGTTTCTGCGCGCCGTTCGTGAGGCCTCGCCCGACACCGACATCCTTGTCGTCGACGACAACAGCCCCGATGGAACTGGGTTGGTTGCCGATCGTTTGGCCGAAGAACTCGGTCGGATCGACGTCATGCACCGCCCGGGCAAAGCCGGTCTCGGGAGTGCGTACCGAGCGGGATTCAACGAAGTGCTCGGCGGCAGCTACGACATCATCATTTCGATGGATGCCGACTTTTCGCACGACCCCAGTCGGATTCCCGATTTCGTTCGGCTGATTACCGACGGTGCTGACATCGTGATCGGCTCTCGCTACGTCATCGGTGGCGGCACAACCGACTGGCCGGTCCGTCGCCAGTTGCTGTCGCGCTGGGGTAACGCCTACACTCGCTCGATCCTCGGCGTCGCCGCTCGGGACTGCACAAGCGGCTACCGGGCATACCGGGCCACATCGCTAGCCAAGATCGACCCCACCTCCACGTCGGCCGAGGGCTACGCATTCCTGACCGAACTCGTCCGCCGGATGACGCGTGAAGGAGCCAGCGTCGTGGAAACGCCCATAATTTTCCGTGACCGCACCCGAGGCAAGTCGAAGATGTCAGGACGGATCATCATCGAGTCGATGCTGCTGGTGACCCGCTGGGGTATGGGCGACCGATTCAAGCGGCTCACCGGCCGCAACTGACGGTGAGCTCGTTCGCCGCACGCGCCCGGCAGTTCGCTGGAGGCAACGCCAGCCTCATCATGCTGGTCTCCTTGGGGCTTGCTGTCCCGATGCTCGTTGCGGTGATCGCTCTGGCGCAACGCCCGTGGTACCCCGTACTCGACTTGGCGATGACCGAGTTCCGTATCCGCGATGTCGGATCGCGGCAGACCCCGCTGATTGGCCTGCCCGGCCGAATCGGCGAGTTCCCCGACCAGGGCAGCCACCCTGGCCCGTTCAGCTTCTGGCTGCTTGCGCCGGGATACCGGATGTTCGGCAGCTCGGCATGGGCGATGGAAGCTTCGACGGCACTCTTGCAGACGTTGTGGATCGGGCTCGCGGTATGGATTGGACACCGTCGAGCCGGGCGAATGGGCGTGATCGTGGTGGCGCTGGTCGTGGCACTTCTCATCCGTGGCTATGGGCTCTCGGTGCTCACCCAGCCGTGGAACCCGTACCTGCCGTTGATCGCGTGGGTCGTCATCCTGCTGGCCACCTGGTCGGTCGTTTCGGGCGATCACGCCATGCTGATCCCGCTTGCCGTCGCTGCCAGCTTCGCTGCTCAGACACACATCCCCTACCTGGTGATGGCGGGTGGCCTCGGTGCTGGGGCAGCGGCCCTTGTGGCAGTTCGATGGATCTGCGAGCGACGCGCCGGTGAGGCTGACGGTCCACCTCGTGCACTGCTGATCACCGCTGCGGTGTTCGCCATGCTGTCGCTTCCACCCATTGCCGACCAAGTCCGTCGAACGCCAGGCAACATCACGCGCCTCCTCGATCACTTCGGCAATCCGCCCGAGGAAGCAATCGGTTTCGTTCAGGGCTTCGAGTTGTTGTTGCAACATCTCAATGTGTTCCGTGCGGCCGGCACCATGTTCACCGGAAGCGGCGGCTTCGTTGACCTTGGCCAACTCAACGGTGCGCCGTGGATCCCCGGCGCACTCGTGTTGTCGATGTGGATCACCGCGGTTGTTGGCGCCCGTCAGTTGGCCGCTCGTGAACTGGCTGCGTGTACAGACGTGCAAGCACTGCTCCATCTCCACGCCGTGACCGGCGCCGTGCTGGTGCTCAGTTGGTTCTCGATGGCGCGGATCTTTGGGACCACCTGGTTCTACCTGACCCTGTGGGCCTGGGCGATCATGCTGCTTGTTGTCGTCGCCACGGTGTGGACCGCGGTTCTTTGGTTCAACGCCACTGGTTTGGTCAGAGGGCGCCGTGCGCTGTTGGGGGCAGCCGGAGTCATCGCCGTGTGCACGGTCGCGACCTCTGTAGCGGCCATCGGGACCGACCATGCCGAGGAGTACCTCGGCGAAACCCTCGGAGCGGTCGTCGAGCCAACGGCCGACGCCCTCGATCTGAATGACACATACGTGGTCTTCTGGACAGATGCGCACTCATTTGGCAGCCAGGGTTTTGGGCTCGTCAACGAACTCGAACGACGGGGCTTCGACGTCGGGGTGTACGAGGCGTGGCGCGTCCCGATGACGGGCCAGCGGGTCCTCAGGGCCGACCAAGCAGACGCTGAAATCATCTGGGCAACCGGTAGTTTCGTCGACGTCTGGCGCGCCGACGACCGGGTCACAGAGATTGCCGCCGTCGAACCCCGCACTCCGGATGAGCTCGCAGAGTTCGCGACGCTGCGAACCGAGCTGATCACTGATCTCATCGCCACTGGGCTCGACGACTTGGTGCCGCTTGTCGACAACAATCTGTTCGGCGTACGGATCGACAGCCGAATCTCTGGCGCGGCACTCGAAGCGAGCAGTCTGTTGCTCAGCCTCGACCAGAACGCAGCGGTGTTCATCGGCCCAGCTGGCGTCTCACAGTGAGCGAGATGCGTCGCCTCGCTGGTCAGATCCGGCGATTCGGTTGGCAGTTGCTTGCTGGCGCGACGTCGTTGGTTATTGCCTTCAGCGCAGCCCGTGGTCTTGCCGGTGGCTACGAGCCGGTCAACGACAACTCGCTCATCGAACTTCGCGCGGGTGATGTGTTCACCCGCCACCACCCATTGCTCGGAACGCTTTCCTCTGCATCGATCAGTACAGGGATTGATGTCAACCACCTGGGTCCGCTCTTGTTCGATGTCGTGGCGATCCCACTCCGGTTGCTCGGCCGATCAGCCGGCATCGCGGTCGCCATTGCCCTGCTGAATATCGGTGTTGTCTGGTTGGTCGGCTTCGTGACAAGCCGTGTCGGTGGTGCCACTGCAGCGGTCAGCGCCCAGGCGATCACCGCGATCATGGTGTGGACGATGGGCAGCGAGTTGCTCTACGACCCGTGGCAGCCGAACGTGCTGTTCCTGCCGTTTTGGCTGTTGCTGTGTTGCGTGTGGGCGGTCGTTGCTGGTCGCGTCTCGCTCCTCCCGCTCACCGTCGGTGTCGCATCGTTTGTGATGCAGACCCACCTGAGCTATCTCTTCATTGCACCGACCATGGTTGCCTTCGCCGTCGTGTCGATTCTCTGGGAACGACGCGCGGCCGGTGACGGAGCCTTCGACGAAGTGCGCCGCCCTGCACTGTTGTCGGTCGGTGTCTTTGTCGTGCTGTGGAGCCAGATCCTGGTCGAACAGTTCTTTGGATCGGGCCGCGGCAACCTGACTCGACTGTTTCTCGCAGGGACTGGTGGGGGACAAGACACCGGGTTTGAAAGCGTGCGCACCGGGGTTCCGCTGGCCCTCCGAATGATGAGTGCGGTCGTGGCACTTCCGCCGTGGTGGGGCCGACCCGGATACGACGACTCGATCCCCGGCTCAGCCTGGGTCGAAGGACCGAAAGGACTCGTACTGCAAACACCCGGTCTTGCTTCGCTCGGTGTGTCGGTGATTGGGCTGACCGTCGTTGCTGCCGTCGTTGCGGTGGCCTGGCGTCAGATGCGAGGCGTCGAGAACCGCGAAGTGGTGGCCGCTTTCCGAACACTGATGATGGCGTCCGCCGTTGCGTTCGTGACGCTGGTGATTACTCCGATCGACATTCTCGGTATCTCACCCCACAAGGTCCGTTGGATCTGGGTGATCGGGATTTTCCTGACCTATACCGTGCTGCTTGCGGCGCTCGCCGCGGTTCCGCAACGTTGGTGCCGTCTCGGCCTCGAGGGGCTGGGCGGGCTCGGTGTGGTGGCGCTCGTGTTGACCTTGCCGACGTATGTCAGCCAGTCAGGCCCGCTGATTTTCCGCGAGGCAACAGGGTCGATCACCAACGTGCGGAGTCAGCTCGACGACTACTTCGAACGTTCAGATGCCCCGCAGTCGGTGCTCTTTGACCCGGATGGGATTGGCTTTGGTGAGCCGTATACGCAGCCGATTATGACGCAGCTCCTTCACGACGGCGTCGACCTCGCTGTCGATGACCCGAGCCTCGCCCGCCAGTTGGGTCGGGACCGTGTTGCGACACCTGAGGAGATCGACACGCTGCCGCTGGTCTATGTACGTGCCGGCGCTGAGGCAGTTGAAATCCCCGATGGTGCCGAGCGCATCGCGTTCCACGACGGCGACACGAGCCCGTACTCGATAAACGACGTGCGCGATCGGGCCGTTGCCGTGTTCCTCGTGCGTCAACAGGGGTAGTGGCGCAAGCGAGACAAGAGCGGACGGCGTTGTCGTGTCTCTTTTTACCTCGTCCTCGGTTGCCCCACACGGCGCAGCGTTCGATCAAATACGGCACGTCAGGCCTGCATCCAGGTCGGCCGACAGCGCACTTCATCACTACGGTCGAAACATGAGCATTGAGATCCACGGAACAGTCGCCCCCGGATTCGAGTCCGTCCGTGACGCGTTCGCAGCCAACTGGGAACGTCACGGCGAGGTCGGCGCCTCGGTCTGCGCAACCGTCAACGGTGAGGTGGTCTTTGACCTCTGGGGCGGCACGGCTACATACGACAACGGCGAGCGCCCGTGGGCCGAAGACACAATCGTCAACGTCTGGTCGACCACCAAGACGATGTCGTTCCTGTGTTGTCTGTTGTTGGCTGACCGGGGAGAACTCGACCTGTATGCGCCCGTCGCTACCTACTGGCCTGAGTTCGCTGCCGGGGGTAAGGACCAGGTCGCCACCCGCCACATTATGGGCCACACCGCTGGGCTGTCCGGCTGGGATGTGGCACTTGAAATGAGCGATTTGCTCGACCACGACAAACTCGTTGGGCTCCACGCGGCCCAGGCCCCGTGGTGGGAACCCGGCTCAGGATCGGGTTACCACGCGTTGAGTCAGGGCTATCTGCTCGGCGAAATCGTCAAGCGGGTCACGGGCCGATCACTCGGACAGTTCTTCGCCGACGAAATCGCCGGACCGCTCGGTGCCGACTTCCATATCGGCACGAGCGCCGAACACGACTCGCGTGTCGCCCACGTCATCGCACCACCCTTCGGACTCGGCGACGATCCGAACGCTCCCGAGATTGACCCGTCGTCGATCGCTGCGCGCACGTTCAGCAATCCAGCAATGGACGCCGCATTCTCCTCGACGATTCCGTGGCGGCGGGCAGAGGTGCCGGCCGCTGGCGGCCACGGCAACGCTCGTTCTGTCGCAGCGATCCACACGCTCACCGCAAACGGTGGCGTCGCAGGTGGCCAGCAGATTATTTCCCCGGAGGGGCTCGAGCGGATCTTCGATGTGCAAGCCGAAGGGATGGACAAGGTGCTGCTGGGTACTGATCTTCGCCTCGGGATGGGCTTCGGTCTGCCCGGCCCGATGCTGCCGCTGCCAAACCCGCACACGTGCTACTGGGGTGGTTGGGGCGGGTCCTTGGCGATCATCGATATGGACCTGAATCTCAGCTTCAGCTACGTGATGAACAAGATGGAAGCATCGCTCACCGGCGATCCCCGCGGAGCCGGCCCCCTTCTGGCGACTTACGCCATCCTTATGGCCTAATACGCAAGCCCAAGAGCCCCCTCACACTTGTCCACCTCCTCGCCAGCGTCGTCACCTCTGCGTCTGGAGAATGTCAGTCGGTGCAGGGGAGCCCGTCGGCGAAAAGTCCGTAACTGGTGAAGGCCCAGGTACCGAGGTTGTCGGAGTCTGCTTGTGACACGAAGCTGGGCGTGTCGATGAGTCCGTCAAGGACGTCGACCCGATCAGCACCGGATGCAGCTACTACTTCAGCGAGCGTCGCAGCGGCACGCACTTCGTCGTTGTCAGACAGTGCGCTGACAACGGCAATCGGACACGCGGGGCCGTTGTACGTGATGGCCGGGGCGCCTTGGAGCTGGAACACTCGGACCGACTCGGTGCCACTGGCAACGCGGCTCGGGCCGAGCTGGCGGGCAAGTACATCGTCGTTGACGCGGAACTCAACGTCGCGTTCTTGCAGCCACATCATCATCGTGGCGCTGTACGGCTCGAACACGACAAGGTTCGACACGTCGAACAACACGGGTGTGCGCTCAGCGACGTCCAGCGCAAACTGATCGAGCCCCGGACGGACCTCGCGCATGACGGGCATTCGATCGTACGCGGCAACCGGTCCTGACCGTTGTGCATGGAACGGCAGGTTCGCCACACCCGTTGCCAGTACGAGGCCGGCAGCGAGCGGCGTGGCCCACGACCATGAGATCTCCGGTTTTCTGGCGTGGATATTCGTCACGGCCAACCAAGCGAGGACGCCGTGTACGACGGCCAACATGGGCCAGATCCACCGGACATGATGTGGTGAGAGCCCGACCTGCCCGATCGTCAGGATGCTCAACGACATGAGCATGCCAACGACGGCAACCAGCACCAACGTTCCCGCGGCGGCTTGCCGATGGAGCCCCGCACGTCGACTGAGCACCGTCAACCCGACGATCGCGACCAAGAGCGCGACGACGGTCAGCACAGCGAGGGGGAGCGACGGCAGCCCGGGGATCAATAGCTTGTCATCGATGAGTGGGGTCACGCGTACGGTCTCCGCGTAGCCGCTGCGTCCCCACCATGGAGGCAGGACTCCGACGGCTGAAACAATTCGAACAGCATCGGTGGGGCCAAGACTGAGGTCGCCACCACCTGAATTGCTGATCAATCGAGCGAGGTTGCCCTTCCCGTCAACGAAGAGCTGCTCGATGAGCGGCTGTGCCCACAGGACAGCAATGACGCCGATGCCCGCGAACGTCGTGCGGGAACGAAGGCCCTGCTTGAGCGCAGCGACGGCACCGGCATCGGCATCGGCAGCACGGTTGTGGAGCACCCAGGCAGCGGCCGTGCCGACGATGAGGAAGAAGAAAATGTAGGCGTAGCTGACGTGCGTCTGCACCAGGAGCGTGCCGACACCCAGTGTCCACGGAATGAGCGCTCTGTCGCCGGCGGAGAGGCCGAGCATCATCAGGAGAAACAGCACGAACGGCAGAATCAAGGCGTTGGCCTGCCAGATGTCGATCAACATCTCGCTACCCATCGACCAGGTGAGTACAGCGGTCACGATGAGCATCACACGCTCGAAACCCCACCCACCCACTCGCCGCGCAACGACCGAGATGCCGATCACGCAGGCGATGTTGATCGTTGCCACGCCGACCGCCGCCGCCGGGCCCGGCGACATCAGATGGGCCCACGGAGCGATCAGCCAGTCGTATATCGAGCCGGGATTGTTGACATTCTCGCCGAGGCTCAGCGAGGCAGAGGTCCACGATCCGAGCAGTGGGTGATGTTCGGTCCACACATCACGAGTTCGAAGGAACAGCAGTGCGTTGTCACCGATCGGGAACCAGCCGGTGCGGAGCGAGCGGATGACCGCGATGATGATCGGCAGGACAATCGTTGCGACCAGTCCGGTACGAATCAGCTGGTCGAGCCGGGGTCGCTGGCCAGAGGACTCAGACACGGCGGGGACCGGTGGGCCGAGCAAAGCTCGAGAACAGCACGACGAATGCCGTGAAGCTGGCCACGAAAACCATCGCCTTCGCACCGAGGAGCGCGAGTCGCACATTGGCGTCGATGCCGTCGAGGAGTCCGCATGCGCCGCTCAGCAGTCCAATCAGCAGTGCGGCACCGCTGAGGACCGCAACGATCATCATGCGCACAGCAATCCGTTCGGCCATCGGAAGGAGCATCCGCACACCGTGCGCTATCAACGAATAGGTGTTCATTCGAGACTCGCCGGCGTAGCGACTTCCTCGGGCGCACGGCACCAACGTCGTTGCCCGCTTCAGTTCCAGCAAGGTCGATGAATAGCAGAGGTCGAAGCTCGGGTGATGAATCGTTGCCTTCAGCGAGTCGGCGCGTTGCGCTGCGAAGTTTCCCGACTTGACCGTGGTGCCCGTGAGGACGCGAAATGCAGCACGGAAAAACAGGTACATGACACGGAAGCGGAGGCCTTCGGAGCGAGTGGTTCGCTCAGCGAGCGCCAAGGCAACCGGGCCGTCGTCGAGTGCTCCGAGCAGCCGGGGAACGTCGGCTGGCTGGTCTTCGCCGTCGGAGTCCATGGTGACGACCAGGTCATCGGGAGCGAGCCGTGGGGCGAGCTCCCGCAGACCGAACACGATGGCTCGCTGATGACCGAGGTTGAACGCCGGTGTCAGAACCTCGACATCTGTGAACTCGCTCAGTCGGGCGACGTCGGTGTCGGTACCGGCAGAATCGTCGATGACGAGATACCGAATCGTTTCAGAGCGCTGCGCACAGGCCGTGGCGACGTCGGTACGCAACCGGATGAACGACTCCGTGTCACGCAGCATCGGGCTGACCACCCAACAGGTGGTCATCATCGATCCTTGGGCCGATGCGCGACAGCGACGGCGGACGTTCCACCAGGCCACACCCGGCTGAGTCGCGCCGTGGTCGAGCTGATCAGGTAGCCAACACGGTTCAGCCAGGGGCTCAACTCAGGGAAGTCGGCACTCTCGCGCTGTGCCCGCCGGAGCTTACGAATCGGCAGGAGCGGCAACATTTCGGGAAACAGATAGCCGACCTCGTCGACGACGAAGCCCGCAGCTTCCAGTTCCGTTCGCAACGACCTTTTTGAGTAGCGGCGGTAATGCCCGAGTTCGGTGTCCCATGAGGAGAATGCCCACTGCAGCGCTGGCACTGTGACAACGAGGCTGCCACCGGACTCCATCCGGTCCAAGACTGCTCGCAGAAAGGAACCAGAATCTTCGATGTGTTCGATGACGTCGAGCATGGTGACCACGGCACCGCGAATCGGTGCATCGGGGGAGTGGCGGGCCTCGGCGCCGAATTGGTCGGCAAGCGCGGCATCGAGGGTGAGCGACAGCTCTTGAAATCGGTAGTCGATGCTCGGGTGGCGCTCTCGTAGCCAGTCGCCGAGCATTCCGGATCCGGCTCCGATGTCGACCACGGTGTCGACGCCTGCCCGAATCGACACGCTGGCGACCACATCGAAGCGAACCCAGTGCCAGAACGTGTGCCTTGACGAGTCGCCGATGGCGAGTTGTTGCCGCTCGAGCGGCGTGGGATCGACCGCCTCGGCGAACTCAACAGCGTTGTTCTCGGGCCCAGCAGTCACGGATCCGTATTGTAGATGCGCCATGCCGAGCACCCGCGCCCGCTGGCGCTACTCTTGCAGCCGTGAAAGTTGGCGTACTGGTGGTGGCCTACGAGGCCCAAGACACGCTGCGTTGGGTGCTCGATCGCATCCCGACTGAGTTGCGGTCGCAGTTGGCAGAAGTCCTCGTGATGGACGACCACTCGTCCGATCGCACCACCGAGGTCGCGCGCGAGTACGCCGCAGGCGGCACAGACATTGCCCTGACGATCGTTCGGCACGACCAGAACCTCGGCTACGGCGGCAACCAGAAGGCCGGCTACCGATATGCGATTGACCATGGCTGGGATGTTGTGGTGCTGCTGCATGGTGATGGGCAGTACGCCCCAGAGAAGCTGCCCGAGATGATCGAGCCAATCGTGGCTGGCGACGCTGACGCGGTGTTCGGTTCGCGCATGCTTGATCGCGGCGGCGCCCGACGCGGCGGCATGCCGCTCTACAAATTCGTCGGCAACCGCATTCTGACAACCGCCCAGAACGCACTGACTGGCGCCGGGCTCAGCGAGTGGCACTCCGGCTACCGGGCCTATCGGGTGAGCGTTCTTGCCGATCTGGCGTTCGTCGGAAATAGCAATGACTTCGACTTTGATACCGAAATTATTTTACAACTCCTCGGAGCAGGCAAGAAGATCGTCGAAGTCCCGATTCCGACGTACTACGGCGACGAGATCTCTCGCGTCAACGGTCTGGCCTACGCCGCCAAAATCATGGTCGACACCACTCGGCATCGGCTCGGCAGCGCCGGCTTCGGACGAGGCGATTTGGCCCAGGTCGCCGAGGAATACCAGTTCAAGCCGTCGCCAGGAAGCTCCCACGGCAAGGTGCTCGATCTGATCGCAGAACTTCCGGCCCGTGATCAGCCACTACGCATCCTCGATGTCGGATGCGGGCCCGGCCATGTGGCCGCGATCCTGCGCCAACAGGGCCATCATGTGACCGGAGTCGACATCGCCGAATCCGACGGCGTCCGTGAGCGCACCGACGCATTCCACGTTGCGGACCTTGAAAACGGCCTCCCTGACGCTGTTGGCTCCGGCTTCGATGTCGTCATTGCGGCTGACGTCATCGAACACGTCGCCCGGCCCGAATCACTCATCACTGAGTTGGCCGGCGCAATGCGACCGGGTGGAACGATCATCGCCAGCGTGCCGAACTTCGGGCACTGGTACCCACGCAGCCGCACGGCGGCAGGTCTCTTCGACTACGACCAGCGCGGCATTCTCGATCGAACCCATCTTCGCTTCTTTACTCGCCGGAGTTTCCGTCGGCTCCTCGACAACGCTGGGCTCACGACACAGGCTGAACGCCATGCCGGTCTCCCACTCGAAGTGCTCGGTATCGGTGGCCTGATCGGCTCCGCCCTGGCGGGTGTCGATCGCCTCGCTACACGTATCTGGCCAACGATGTTTGCGTACCAGTTTGTCGTGTCGCTCGTCGCCGCCCCGCACGTGCGTGACGCGCCGGCCCCGTGACCACGGCGGCTGTTGAGCACGAGCCGGACGTCGGTGCGGCCCAACGTCGTGCCAGGCGGCAGACCTGGACGGTCACCTTCATCGCCGTTGCCATTTTCTGGCTGATCTCTACGTCGGGTCGGCCCTGGGACCTCGTTGCTCGTGGCGGGTTCAGCTCCGACTTCTACGACGAGCAAGCACGTGTCTTTCTGCGTGGCCGGATCGCCGTCGACCCGGCTGTCCCCGGCCCGGAGGGCTTCTTGATCGACGGTGCGACGTACCTCTACTACGGGCCGTTCCTCGCCATCATCCGGATGCCACTGATGCTGTTCGGTGACCTTTTCGTCGGTCGCCTCGTTCGGGTTTCGATGCTCATTGCCTTGGTCGTGCTTGCTCGCTGGGCCGATCGACTCGCAATCGTGGCGCGTCGGTCGGTCTGCCCATTGTCGGATGCGACATGGCCTCGCGTCGCTTTTGTTGCGGCAGTTCTGGGGTCGCCGGCGCTCTTTGCGTCCGGCTGGATCAGCGTCTACAACGAGACTGAATTGTGGGCGCTTGCGTTGGCCGTCGTGACCGTGACGCTCACTGTGGAGTGGGCAGCTGATGGATTCACCGACCGCCGGACCCTCGTGCTGGCAGGTGGTGCAGCGCTCGCCACCACATTGACTCGTGCGCCGATCGGCTTCGGTGTGTCGTTCGCCCTCGGCGTGTGCGGCCTGGTGCTCGTCTGGAGGGCACGTCGTGTCATCCCCGCACGCCCCGTTGCACTGTTGGCTGTCGTTGTCGGTGCGTTGCCGGTGGTCGCCCACATGCTGGTAAACCTCGCCAAGTTTGGGACACTGATGTCGGTGCCGGGCGACCGCCAGTTGTTGTCGTTGACCAGCGCGGCCCGTGCTGAATTTTTCGAGCGGACGGGTGGAAGCTTCTTTTCGTTGCGCTTTCTGCCGACGACTTTGGCGCAATACCTGCGGCCCGACACCATTCGATTCGAACGGCTCGTGCCCGGCATGAGGTATGGCCCGTTGGCTCCCGACTATGCCGACTTTCCGGTCGAGTCGACGACGCCCGCCGCATCGATCACCGTCAGTGCCCTGCTGCTCGTCGTCTTTGCGGTCATCGGCGTAACCTGGCTCGTCCGACGTCGGGGCCGGTTATGGCTGGCAGTGGTTGTCGCAACCTCCCTCGGGGCCCTGCCGACGTTCCTGATCGGGTTCGTCGCCAACCGGTATCTCATCGACATGCTTCCGCCGCTCATCGTTGCAGCGGCGATCGGGGTGTGGCTACTCGTTGACATCGAACGACGGCAGGTCGTTCAGGGTGGGGTCGCTGTACTCGCAGTGTGGGGCCTCTGGGTGAACGCGTCGCTGGCGATCTGGAACATCGGCTACAAGACGGTCGGCTTCACCGAAGCGCGATATTCGCTTGACGACGCCTTCTTCGGCGGTGGCCACGACAGCCTCGTCATCATCGACGAGGCGACCCCGGTGCCGCGCGACGGCATCGTGGGCGTGACGCGCGACTGCAGCGGCGTCTGGATTGCTGAACAGGGCCGATGGGTTGCACTCGACAGGCCCGATGGCGTGCGCCAGGCAACCGGTGCCCTCAACGGTGACGGGGTGAACGGTGACGGGGTGAACGGTGACGGGGTGAACGGTGACCGTGTGCTCGCAGCAGGAGTCAACTGGCAGCTGTCGGTGGAGGGTCTCGACTCACCGACGCCGCGCACGATCTTCACGTCTGGTGATGTCGTCATGATCGATGAACCTCTCGACGCTGGCGACGGCCGCTACACGGTCACGGTCGACGCCATCGAGAATTTGTTCTTCGCCCAGATCGGCAATGAAGCGTTCTTTTTGCCCGGCGATGTTGTGCGCGACGATGTGGATATTCGGCTCGACATGTCGGCACCGATGCCGCAGTCGGCGCTCTGCCTGTCACTCAGCGATTGAGGTCCGCTTGGCCCGGAGCGGCTGCTCGATTGCCACATGCAGCACGGCAGCCGCAACCGATGAGGCAAGGACCTTGACAACAAGCAGTGGCCAGCCATCGATCCCGATGCGATCACTGGACATGATGAGGATGACCGGCCAGTGGATGACGTACCACGAGTAGCTCATCTGGCCAACGGCCACAAATGGTGCCCGGGCCAAGAGCCGTGTGAGCGGGCCGGGAAGCAACAGGGAGGCCACGAGTACAGCGCTGACAACCGACACGGCTGCGTAGCCGCCCCGCAGTAACCACGGTGGGTCGTAGTCGGTTGTTGAGGCCAGCGCGAGCATGGCAACGAAGCCCGCGATGCCGGCGGGCCTGAGCCAAGCAGCGGATCGCTGAAGGGCCTCGGGGTGAACGTGGAGCAGCAGCGCAAGGCCGCAGCCAGCGAGCAGCTCTGTGCCGCGCGCGTCGGTCCCGAACTCAAGCCGGAACTGCGGTCCGGACACGAAGAGTTGAACGAGGAGTGACCCGATCCAGCCTGTGAACACCATGATCGACAGCGTTCTGACCGGTCGTTTCGTACGGACCGCGACAAGCACTGCGACGGTCAGAAGTACGTAGAACTGTTCTTCGACCGCCAGCGACCAGAACGGGCCAAGCGGGCCGACGATGGTCCGAAGCAACTGCCCCTCGCCGGAAACAATCACATGCCAGTTCGTGTAGCCGAATGCCCCCGCAGCCGCATCGACCCAGCGAAAGCCAGCCCAGAACAGGGGCGCGAGCACGACAGCGCCGACCACGACGGTGAGTGAAGCCGGCGCCAATCGCCTGAAGCGTCGTGCCCAGAACCGGCGGACGTCGAGATCGCCTGAGTCGGCGATTTCTCGAAGCAGCACGGTCGTGACGAGGTAACCCGACAGGGTGAAGAAGACCGAAACGCCGATGAATCCGCCCGGTGCGAGGTCGGACAAACCCGACGTGGCGCCTGCATGAAAGAGCACCACACAGACGACTGCGACTGCACGGAGGCCGTCGAGCGCCGGGTGATAACGATGGTCACCCATCGGCTGGCGTCGCTGCAGATGTGGCCTTCGAAGTGACCGGCCTGGCCGAGCGTCGATTGACCAGCGCTGCGCACATCAGCAGCATGACGCCCAGCAACGTCCAGCCGTGGAGCCACTCGAAGCGGATGGGCCAGCCTGCGTTCGGGAAGGGACGTTCGACGCCCACAACAAAGACGACAGTCAACGACACCCCTGCCACGATCAACCAGCCGGCGATTGCCAAGACTCGGACCCGACGCGTAACAACAGCGACAACTGCGACTGCGGCGGCGGGGATTGCCCACACCCACCCGGCCACAAGTGCGGCGGCGACCGTGGCGATGGCGCCGACACTACCGATCGATCGTCGGGCGTCAGGGTTCCACGTCGCAAACTCTGGTCCGATTGCCGTGAGCGCCACATCGCTCGAACGGCGACGGTCGAGCACGACAATCGCAATCGCGACAAGCGCCGCAAACAACGAGGCGAAGAGTGCAATCGAGAGGGTGCGCTGTGGTGTCCATTGGATCTCGACGGTTGTGGTCGCGTTGGTCGGGGCGATCCACCACCCGTTTGCATTCCCGTCGACGAGTTCGGGCCCCGCCAGCGTGCCGCCGGCTGTGCTCGCTGTCCAACCGTCGTTGTAGCCCTCACCGAGCACGACCCAGCAGCCTCTCGGGCATGCCGGAACGTCGACGATGCGGTCGTGGCGACCACTTTCGACCAACACCGTTTGGGTCGGATCGATGGCGGGGCTCGCAGCAGTCTCGGGTGGAGCTGGCCGCAGGACAACACGATCGACGTCGATGCCAGTGGTGTGGCCTGCAGCTGTCGAGAGCCGATGTGTTCCCTGTTCAAGATCGAGTGATCCGTCGCACACCTCGACGGTGATGGAGTCACCGGCGAGTGCAGTGTCGACGTCGAACGCAACAGACACGCCCAGCGGCTGTCCGTCGAGTTCGAGAAGATCATCGCGGCATTCCCCATTGGCGGCGAATGCCGACGATCGCTCGATGAAGCTCCCGACAAAGCCGATCGAACTGATTGCTGCGGGCAGCACGACGGGCTCTCCGAACCGGCGGTCGATGGTTTGCTTCGAGTCGATCTCGACAATCGTCACGGTCGCTTGCGTCACGTCGACTGCGCGAGGCAACTCGATGGTGACGTCAGGCCCAGGGACAACGATGGTGAGGTCGCCCACGCGGTCGGTGATCCGTAGCTTGGTGACGGGGGAGAAATTGCCCACCAATTGCGTGACGCGAAGGCTGCTTGATGAGCCGTCACCGAGATTGGTGAGCGACTGGCCGACGACATTGTCGAAGGGAGTGATCCAGGCAGTTGCCAGATCACCGTCGGCAGCAGCGTGGCCGCGCGCCGTGAGGGTGCCATCGAGGTGATCAGAAGCCTGCCCTCGCTCCTCGAACAGTTCGGAGAGCAGTTCGCCGGATGCACTCGGCGTCACCCGCAGTGTCACCGAGATGTTCGATGTCATGTCGGCAGCCAGATCGAACTGACGATTGAGCGTCGGTTCCGGATCGCTCCGAAATCGATCTTGCGGATCGGCCCGAAGCCGCGAAAACACATACGAGGTCTGATTGTTGGGATTCGCGTCGGTCGCGTCGTGCGGAACTCGGATCACTTCGACTGTCGGAGCGAGGCCGAGTTCGATCTCGGCGAATCCAACGGCACCGATTGCTGCGGCGATGGGCGGCTGGGGGGCGCTTGTGCCCGTAATCACGATGTCGACTGTCGAACCCGCAGCGCCGTCCACATCGATGCGCTGTCCTGCGCCTGCGAGCGAACGACCGTCAAGCGAAACAAGGACTGGTTGGCCGACGCCGTCGATGCGGACGTCGGTGATCACGCGCGTTCCCGGCGGCGAATCAGGCTGGCGAAGCGTGACGTGGTCGAAGTCGGATGACACGTCAAGCCGGATGAATTCTCCGATGGCTGGAGCGCGGTCGGCAACGACCCAGCTCGTGGAGAAATCGCCGTCGATGGCCATCACCGGCCGGTGCTCAGGGAGATACGCAAACGGCTCGCCATAGGCGCTGGCAGTTGCGCGAACCGGGCCATCTTGGATCGCTACGGTCTGCGTTGCCGCCTCGGTGGTGTCGAAGACGGGGAGCCGTTGGTCAGCCGGCTCGAAGCGCAGCACATCGGCCTCAGGGCCGCCGAACTCGGTGGCGCCGTGAACATCCTGCGAGCCCCGCCAATGATGCGCACGGTCGCGGTTCGAGTCGGTGACGATCAGCGACGCACCATTACTCAGTGCCGCGGCCACCTCGCTGGAGTCGAGCGATGCGCTGTAGCGAATTAACTCGGCGCCATCGATCAAGCCCGCGCCGGCAGCATCGACGAGGCCGTCACCGCTGCCCGATACCACCACAACCTCGTCTTTGACTCGAACGGTCGGGACAGGATGACCAACCGCCAGTAACTGCACCGGAGCAATGGCGGTACCGACTCGAGAGTCGCCGATCGACTGCTCGTCGACGTACGGAACTCGCGGCAACATTACTGTTGGTTTGCCAAATGATGCCGGGTATCCAACGCCGTCGACACCACCGTGTGCAAGGAGGTCGGCGACCAACTCTGGCCGAGCCAGGCGGAACCGATCGAACTGCACATCGTTCGTCAGCCAGATCGTGTCGACGCCGAGCAGCCGGGCGATCGGTGCCACAGCATCGGGGTCGAGCGTGCCATCTTGCACGCGATCGTCGAGTGCAAAGACAAGGTCCATTGCGGCCGGGCTACCCAGCGGGAGAAGGTCACGCGTGAGGAGCGGGCGCTCAGTCAGCGCCGGCAGCGGCTGATCGACCGTGTAGCCCCACTGGTATGCCCCGAACTCGGTACCGGGAATCTGAAGTACTCGGTAGCCATCGGGGAGTGCGTCGAGTGCGGCCGAGGCATTGAGCCACGAAGCGGGTGGTTGTTCGTCGCGTTCGAGCGCCGGATCAACGAAACCACCGTTGCGGAGAGCCGGCAGGTTGATGACGGCGAGGAGGCCGATGACAGCAGCGATCGTCACCGATGCACGCGCCCCACCGAACACGGTTGGGCCGCCGCGGAATCGCAGCATTCGAACAGCGGACACGAGCGACGCTGCACCCAATGCCATACCGAGCATGAGGACAGGAACGGCCCGGGTGCTGCTGCGCAAGGCCAACGCTACGCCACTCTCGCGGTCGCCGAGCAGCGCCGACATCAGCGGCGACGTGTCGTCGATCGGGTGAACACCAACGGCCAACACGAGGCCAGCCCCAACGAGGAGTGCAGCAAACCGTCGATGCTCCCACTCACTCACGACAATACCCAGCAGGCACAGCAGCACAAGTCCGAGCCCGGCAATCACGACCGGGATGGAGATCAGATGATCGAGTGAGGAGGTGGTTGCCGCGGCAAACGAGTCGCGCAGATAGAACAACCAGTAGCCGAGCCCGCGCAGCACTTCGGTCGACGTTGACGTGAACGACACTGACTCCAGCGACTCCGAATAGGCCAGGACATCGCCGCCACGCCGACCTTGGATGATCAACATCGCCATCCACCAGAGCGACACGGCGGTCGACAGCACAGCGACCTTGCCGGCGGTTGCGAGGGCCCGTCGCCAAGTAATCGAACGATTCCAGACGGCGTGGGCGAGCCACAATGTGGGCGCAGGAATGATCATTGCCAAAGCGGTGGCATTGACGGCACCGACCGTCAGGACGACCAGTGCGATTGCTGCCGGGAAGCGCCATCGTCCGCGCTGTGCTGCCAAGACGGTGAGGCCGACGATCCATCCGAGGCCTGCCCATGGGAGGAGCAACACCGACGTCCGAGAGACGTACGGCAGCACGTACGGAGAAAGTTGGTAGACGAGCGCCGCAACGAATGCGGCAAGGGGCGCCAGGCCGAGCACTCGGCTGACCCATCGCACGCCGAGCCCGGCGACGAGGAGAAGCGTGCCGATCCAGAGTCGGTGGGCGATCCAGTCGGGAGCTCCGAGCTTTTCGAACAGCCAGAACCAGGGAGCGGTCGGCCAGAGATAGGCAATGTGCTGATGCGGCACCCAGCCGGCGAACTGGCGCGGATCGAACGACGTCGTCGTGTCGGCGATGAAGCGACCCGGGTTCAGGTACACGTACAGCTTTGAATCAGTCGGCATCCGACCGGGCGCAGCCGTCAGTGCCGGTACGTAGGCCAAGCAGGCCAACACGGCAACCGATACCGCCGTCGACCGCTGGCGAAGCAACTCCGCAAGCCGTGTCATTGCACTGGGCTCGCTGGTGTGATTGCGCTCATCGTGCCGCTGGAAGTACGCTCGACATGCGTTTCACGAGCCCGAGCACGCCTTGCTTCGAGGTCCGTCGATGATGCGAGGCGTTGACATTGCTCGTCGCTGCACGATGCTCAAGGAACCAGTCGTAGCTCTGCGCAAACATGTCATCCGTCGACCACTGCGGCGTCCACCCGAGCTGCGTTTCGAGGTGCTGCAGGTCGAACCACATCGACTTCGAGTACATCAACCAGTGGTACGGGGCAAACGGGGCAAGCCCCAGCTTTGCAGTGAGCGACATGCCGAGGCTGGCCGGGGCGGCGGGCAGCGAACGGACCTGCGAGCCGGTGCCGGCGTGAGCGCACAAGCTGGCGAGGGTCTCGCGCATGGTGCCGAACCGATCGGTACCGACATTGAACACACCAGGCGATTCAGCGTCGGCCGCCAGCAGACAAACATCGGCAAGATCATCGCTGTGGACAAACTGGTAGCGGTTGGTGCCGTCGCCCAGCACGATCGGGTCGTGCCCGTCGGCAATCCAGTCGAACAGGATGCCGAAGATGCCGAGGCGGCCATGGCCGAGGATGGTCCGCGGGCGAACAATCGACACATCGAGGCCCTGGCGAGCTGCGACCAGGCAGGCCCACTCGGCTGCGAGCTTGGCGTGGCCGTACGGCTCCATCGGCGACGGCACGGTGGTTGGCAGCACGGGGTTGGTCTTGGGGACCCCGAACACGGCGCTCGAGGAGGTGTGTACCACCTTGCGGACGCCGCTCGCAGCGCTTGCCTCGAGCAGGTTGACCGTTCCGTCAACGTTGACCGATCGGAGCAGATGCTCGTCTTGGGCAAGCGGCACCTGCGCCACATTGTTCAACACGACGTCGACGCCATCGACGGCCTCGCGCACCACGTTGATGTCACGGATATCGCCCTGGACGAACTCGACGCCGCAAGGCCGGTCGTCAGCATCGTTAATGTCAAGCACGCGAACTGTTTCGCCAGCCGCATGGAGACGCTGCGCGATCAGTGACCCGAAGTAGCCGCTCCCTCCGGTGACGAGATACGTGGTCACAGCTCGATGCCCTGCTCGCGACACCACTGGATGCTGCGTCGCATGCCGTCAGAGAGCGACACGTCGGGGGAGTAGCCGAGGTCGCGCTGCGCGGCGCTGATGTCGACAGCAATCGTCTTGTTCATCTCGCCAAGTACGTGGAACTGTTGGTTGTACTTGTCGATCCGCTGGAAGAACGCATCGACCCGTTCGGCGATGTCGCCAACGACGTTCGGCAGCTTCAGCCGGTTCGCCTTGACGTCGTAGCCCTCGGCGGTGAGCGCGCAACCAACCGTTTCGACGATTTCGGACACGGTGTACGCACGCTCATCGGCAATCCACCACCCAAGGCCGGGCGCCGTCGGTGTCAACTCGGCTCGAACGATGCCTTCGATGAGATTGTCGATGAAGACCATCGACCGACGTTGGTTGCCGCCACCGAGCACCGGGAACCTGCCCGTGCGAACCAACGTGAAGAACGTGGTCTGACGTGCTGGCTGGTGCGGACCGTAGAACCACGGCGGCCGAACCATCACGACGTTCAGCCCACGATCGACAGCATCGTGAACTCGGAGTTCGGCGTCCATTTTGGAGCGCCCGTAGCCGAAGTACGGGTGGAACGGTTCATCGTGGCCGAAGGTGTCGGTGACGTCAGCGTTGGTGCCGAATGGGCTGTTCGATGAGACGTGAACCATGCGTCTGATGCCTGCGTTCTCGGCAGCTCGGAGAATGTGTTCGGTGCCTTGATGGTTGACGGCATCGAAGTCGGCCATCTTGTTGGGATGGATGATGCCGGCGGTATGGATCACGTCGACCGAGTCGACATCGTGAAGACCACGAAACAGATCCAGTGCTGTATCGGCTCGGCTGATGTCGCCCACGACGACCTCGACGCGATCACTGGCTGCATCGAGTGTAACTGCGTCAGCAGGGTCGCGAACGAGCAGCCGAAGTCGGCCTGCCCGCTGATACTCGTGGTCGTCAGAGAGGAACGCCGCAACGAGCCCCGTGCCGAGCCAACCGCCGGCTCCTGTGATCACGGTGACGTCTGGAGTGGCGAGTTGTTGGGTCATCGAAGTGTCTCCGTCATTGAACATCCGGCAAGGGTCATCCAGCTCGTTCGTCGGCAAAACGCCGTGCGTTACGGATGGCGATGGCCATCACCGAGGCCTGCGGGTTGACACCTGGTGCGTCAGGCAACAGTGCAGCATCGTTGACCCACACGTTGCTCGCGCCGTGGACCTTGCCGAAGCTGTTCGTGGCGGTCCGCTTGTGGTTCTCGCCCATTGGTGCCGTTGAGCAGAGATGTACGGTCATAACGCTGGCCCTCGTGGCAGCGAACGCAGCGGTCATCTTGGCGAGGTCGGCACGGTTGCGGACGAGTGGCGCGTGCTTGAACGACGGGTACACCTCGTCAGCGCCGGCCTCAAGCATGAGGAGTGCGAGGCGGGCCAGGCCTTGGCCCAGGAGCGCACGATCGCGTTTGGTCAGTCGATACGTGACGATCGGGTCTCGGACGCCGGGGATCGCCTGCACCCAGCCACGGCCCTGGCTGGTGATTGCGGCGTAGTAGATGGCCAACTCGGGCCAGGCGGTCACTGCCGCTCCGAATTCCCGCCAGTTGTCGGTCAACGACAGCGCGACCAGTCCGGGGTGGCTTGCAGAGCCGCCGAACGAGATGCCAGGGGCAAACTCTTTGACCTGGAAAACTGGGACGTCGTCAGGCGTGTTGACGTTCTCGTCGAACCGCGCCGCGAGCTTGACGGTGGGATGGACCGCGAGCGTGCGGCCGACCCGATGGCGCAAGCCGGCGCGCTGCAAAATCGCCGGAGTTTGGATGGCTCCACCGCAGACGAAGACGCTCTTGAACGTGATCGTGGTTGGTTGATCGACACCCGTTGCAGTCGCTGACAACTGAGCGCTTGTCGCGGCGCCACCGGACATCACGAGCCGATCGAGCCGGTGTTCGGTGAGCATCCGGGCCCCTGCAGCGAAGGCTCTGGGCAGGTACGTACGCGTCATGCTTTGGCGCTGACCGTCGACGGCACGCCCGCCTTCTGGATACGACATCCAGCGTGGGCTCTCGTCGTGCTGCCAACCAAGTGCGGCTGCACCGTCGCGTAAGATTTCACTGGCTCTGGTGTGTTCGCCAGGCACGGTCTGCACGGAAAGTTGCTCTTCGACCTCTTCGCAGATCGACAGCAAGTCGCCAGCGTCGAAGTCGTCGATCGCGTAGTCACGTTGCCAACGCGCGATCGCTTGCTCGGGTGGGCGGCGATACAGCCCGCTGTTGACCTCGGTGCCGCCACCGGCGCAACGGCCTTCGGTGTAGGCAATCGATGGAATACCGAGCGCCACCGTGACGCCACCCGATCGGTACTGGCGATCCATCTGCTCGAGCGAGAACGGCACGACTTCGCCCTGGTCGACCCACGGTCCCTCCTCGATGATGAGGACGTCGTGGCCGGCTTCGGCAAGGATCGCGGCGGTTGTGGCGCCACCTGCTCCGGAGCCAATGATCAGCACCTCGCACTCGTTGGTCGCGGTCCACTCGTTGGTCGCGGTCATTGGGCGCCGTCCGTTTGCGTTGCTGGCCAGGTTTCCCAGATATAGGCGAAAGCCAACGATCGGATCAGGCGGGGGTACTCGGCGAGGAGCGGAATCGGCAGCTTCGTGACGAGGCTGATGACTCGGTCGACACCAAAGAGCCTGGAAAGAACATCGACGCCAACACCGATGGCCTTGACGCCGAATCGAGGGACCGACGGCATCGTTTGCACTCGTTCATCAATGAACGAAACGGTCTGGCGGCGGGGAGCAACGGGCAGCGCTGGGAGGTCGACCGACAGCAACGCGTCGGCAAAGCGAGCCATCGGCGTCGAGAGCGTGGACGGGGCGCGCATGGAGCGGCCAATCGTAGCGCTCACTGGCTGTCGGGCTGCGTGGCCTGGTCGAGCGTCCGGTAGGCCCTGCGGCGTCGTCGCAGTGTCACCAGGTCGTTGACGCCCCACCAGGTGACGAGCTTGAAGGCCTCGACGACGATCCGGCGACTCATCTTTGATTCGCCAGCCACCCGATCTCGGAAGGTGATCGGAATTTCGACCACGCTCATCCCGGAACGAACGGCCCGGTAGGTCATTTCGATCTGAAATCCGTAGCCACTCGCTTGGATTCCGGCCAGGTCGAGCGACCGGAGGGCGTCGGCTCGATAGACGCGGTACCCGGCTGTGGCGTCGTTGATGGCGAGGCCAAGCGCAATGGCGGTGTACCGGTTGGCCCAGCGCGACAGCCAGAGTCGGCGGCGCGGCCAGCCGATGACAGAACCGCCTGGGATATAGCGCGAACCAATGACCACCGCGACGCCATGCTGTGCCACAGCGAGCATGGTCGGCAGTGCAATCGGGTCGTGGGACATGTCGGCATCGATCTGAACCAGCAGGTCGTAACCCTCGTCGAGACCGATGCGGAAGGCGTGCAGATACGCGTTGCCCAAACCGCTCTTCGTTGTGCGCTCGACAATCCGGTCGTTTGGCCGCAGCGCTGCGCGAGCGAGCGTGCGGGTGGCGTCGGTGGATGCGTCGTCGATGACGAGTACGTCGGCCTCGGGTACATGTTCGCGGAGACGGGCGAGGATCTCTTCGATGTTGGTTGCTTCGTTGTGTGTGGGAACCACGACGAGGCATCGCAACGT
Organism: Ilumatobacter sp.; assembly: GCF_041688325.1. Lineage (GTDB taxonomy): Bacteria > Actinomycetota > Acidimicrobiia > Acidimicrobiales > Ilumatobacteraceae > Ilumatobacter_A. Next base: position 18,761 of record NZ_JBDNIJ010000341.1, on the reverse strand, counting down.
GCCCATTACGGAATCGCTCCGAAGACGCCGTACAGCCCGGTGAGGGTGGCGAGGCCGGCCCCACCGGCCACCAGCACCATGTCCCAGCCCGCTCGGTCCCAGCTCGCTCGGTGGTGATCACGATCAGCGACTGGCTCTGGCCACCAGGCACCGACAGCGATAAACAGCGGGAACGCGGTGAACAAGAAGCGGGGCCGGGCGGTGACGGTTTCGGGAATCAGCATCAGGGCGATGATCACGCCACAGAACGCAACAAGGGGGAGTGGGAGGTGGCGCTTCCACAGCGCGTAGAGCATGCCGGCGAGCGCCAGTAGGCAGAGCGCGGTGAGGGCGTCGGCAGGCGAACTCAGTGGGCTCTTGACGAAGCCGAAGGTATTCGCGACTGCGGTTGCTCCGAAGCTCGTGCCCTCGGACCAGGCCTCGCGTTGCACGCGGAACCAGGCGCCACGTTCGCCGGCTTGGGCATCGACATAGAGCTGGAACCCAATGAACCCGAGCGGCGACAAGACAACCGGAACGAGCGACATCCAGTCTCGTCGACGCCAGATTGCGAGCGCCGCCGCCACGACACACGCTGCGACCAGCGCCACGCCGTTCGGTCTGGTGCCGGTGCCGATCGCCGCGGCGATGCCTGCGAGTAACCAGCGTTCTTCGATCAAAAAGAGCAGGCACAGTGCCGCGAGGACGATGAACGTTGCCTCGGCGTAGGCAAACGACAGGACGAAGCTGCCGGGGAACACCGTGTAGAGGGTCATCGAACGTGCCGCAACAGCGTTGCTGAACAAGCGCCGAGCGAGGAGCCCGACTACGACCACCGAGATGGCACCCAGTACAAAGTTGGTGAAGAGCGCGGCGAGCGTATCGCCACCGGGCAGGACGAAATCGACGACACGCACCAACCACGGGTAGACGGGGAAGAACGCCGCGCGAGCTTCGAGTTGGTTGTACGTGATGTCGGCAGGGATCGACTTGGGATAGCCGAAGCGGACGATTTCGAGATACCAACGGCCGTCCCACGACGTCAACACGTTACTGATCGTCGACCCGGCAGACGGCTCGATCTCGTTGAGGATGCCGATCTGGATGTCTTTGCGGACATCGACGACGCGCTGTGCGGCGCGGACTCCGGCACCGGCAATGAGGCAGAGCCGCGTCACCACGTACGCGATGAGGCCGACGACGATGGCGCGACGGAACGACTTGTCGGCGAAGTCGTCACGAATCGAGGTCGCGCGGGGCGTTGAGAACTCGTTCAGGATGTTGGCCAGCCAACCGCCGCGGGTGCGGTCGATTGTTGACGTATTCAGCTCGGCGTCACGCATGGGTCACCAGGCATGCATCGGTAGAATGCGCTTCCTCGGGCCGAACTTCGGCGCTGCTGCGCCGTCCATCTGCAGCAGGCGGACAACTCGGCCACGTTGGCCCACGTAGGGTTCCAGGAGTTCGAGCATTCGTTCGTCAGTGGCACGGGCCTCACTAGCGAGGACGGTGCCGACCATGTTCTTGAGGTGATAGTCGCCCACAGCGACAGCGTCGGGGTCCCCCAGTGCCGGTCCGAGCACATTGCCGATGGTCCACTGTCCGACTCCGTCGATCAGGTGCAACTTGGCTCGGGCCTCTGACGCCGGCAGCACTGCCCAGTCCCAGAACTTGGCGGCATGTTGGGCGACACGTTGCAACGGCTCGGCCCGCTTGCGCTCGATGCCGAGCGGGTGGAACCACCAGCTCGGTTGCCGCGCAAGCACGCCAGGTTCGGGCGGCAGGAGGAGCCGTGTGAACGGCCCTGGGGCCGGCTCACTGAGGTTGAAACAGAGCTGGCGCCACTGGTTGTGTGCCTCGCCGATCGTGATGCGCTGTTCGAGGATGGTCGGCAGGAGCGAGTGATAGAGATCGCCGCTGGCACCCATGCGGACCGAGCGCCCGTTGCGAGCAGCCTTGGCCACAGCCGGTTGACGGTCGTTTTCGAGCTCATGATCGATCTGGTCGTCAACGCCGAGCATCCGAGACGCCTGCTTGAGCATCCACGCTGCGCCCGGGCCATAGGCCGCCAGCGAAATCCCGGGAATCCCGTCGACGTCGGTGTCTGGCGAATCGCTCCAACCAATCCGGAGCGTGCCCGGACCATCAGGCGTCCGTGTCGCTCGGATCATTTCGCCTGTGGACGTGACACCGCGGCCGACGACGTTCAACCAGGTGGTCGGGTCACCGCAACCGTGGCGGTACCAGGACAGCGTGGCACCGACGTCGATGAGTCGCTCAGAGAGGAGCTGATTCGCGGGCGCGGACACGGCAGGAAGATAGCAGCCGGAAGCAGATCCTGACTGCAGTCTCAGTTGATCTCGACAGGAGTTTCGACCGGATGGTGACAGGCGACGAAGTGTCCATCGCCCATTGCCCGCAGCTGTGGTTCTTCCCTGGTACAGATGTCGGTCGCGTAGGCGCAACGCGGATGGAAACGACAGCCCGACGGGGGAGAGATCGGTGAGGGTGGCTCGCCGACGATCTTGCCGACGGAATGGTCGGCCTCGGGGTCGGGTGCGGGGATCGAATCGAGCAGCACGTTCGTGTACGGATGCGACGGACGGGCGTAGAGATCGTCACTCGAGGCGACTTCGCACAGTTTGCCGAGGTACATCACAGCGACTCGGTCACTGATGTTCTTCACGACAGCAAGGTCGTGGGCAATGAACACCAGCGTGAGGCCGAACTTCTCTTTCAGGTCTTCCAACAGGTTGAGAACCTGCGCCTGCACCGACACGTCAAGGGCTGAGACGGGCTCATCGCAGATGATCAGTGTGGGGTCGAGCACGAGGGCTCGGGCCACGGAGATGCGCTGACACTGACCGCCAGAGAACTGGTGCGGCTTGCTTTCGGCAGCACGCGCCGGGTCGATACCGACCGATTCGAGGATCTCATCGACGAGCTTGTTGCGTTCTTCCTTCGTGCCGCGCTTCCAGATCTCGAGCGGCTCGAGCACGCTGTCACGAACCGAACGGCGCGGATTGAGCGACGACACAGGGTCCTGGAAGATCATCTGCACGCGAGTACGGGCCTCGCGCACGGCGCTGCTGCTCATCTCCGTGAGCTCAGCGCCTTCGAAGATGATCGACCCGCTGGTCGGCGGCGGGATCTGCATGATGGCGCGGCCCGTGGTGCTTTTGCCACAGCCGGATTCGCCGACAATGCCGAGCGTTTCGCCGCGCAAGACGTCGAAACTGATGCCAGACACGGCCTTGACCGTGTTGCCACGGCTGACCTTGAACTCGACAACAAGGTCTTCGATGCTGAGGACCTTGTCACCGTCTCGTAGATGTGCTTTGCCGGTGCCTGCCATCAGGACACCGCCGAAAAGTCTTCAGGCTTGTAACCGGTTGCTTGCAATTCAGCGTCTCGCTTCTCGAACTCGGGGGAACCAACGGGGTACCAGCACGCATACACGTGCTTCGGGTCAGTGGTTGGGGTGAGCGGCGGCTCTTCGACGTGGCACTTCGGCAGCGCATACATGCAGCGTGGCGCGAAGTTGCAGCCCAATGGCGGGTTGACGAGGTCCGGCGGGCGGCCGTGAATCGTTGCCAGCCGGGTGTGGCTCGGGTCACTCAGCTTCGGGATACTGCGCATCAACGACTTCGTGTACGGCATCTTCATGTTGGCGAAGAGCGTCTTGGTTGGCGCATGCTCGACCAGTTTGCCGCCGTACATGACAGCAATCTGGTCGGTGTGGCCAGCCACGACACCGAGGTCGTGAGTGACGAGGATGACCGACATGTTGCGGTCACGCCGCTGCTCACCAATCAGGTCGAGGATCTGAGCCTGGACGGTGACGTCAAGTGCAGTAGTTGGCTCGTCAGCGAACAGCAAGGTTGGCCCGCATGCCAACGCAATAGCGATCATCACACGCTGACGCATGCCACCGGATAGTTCGTGTGGGAGCTGGTTGAGGCGGCGCTCGGGCTCGGGAATGCGGACGTCGCGCAACAGCTGGAGCGCGGTTGCAGTGGCCGTTGCCTTGTCCATCCCTAAGTGGAGCTTGAGTGGTTCGGTGATCTGCTTGCCGATTTTCATCAGCGGGTTGAGTGAGTTCAGCGGGTTCTGGAACACCATCGACATCTCGGCGCCCCAGAGGTGACGCATCTGCTTGGCGGAGAATCCGAGGATGTCTTGACCGGCGAACTTGACCGACCCGTGCTTGACCGCCGTGGAAGGCAGCAACCCCATGATCGAGCGAGCAAGGACGGTTTTGCCCGAGCCTGACTCGCCAACGACGCCGAGCGACTCGCCACGCTTGAGCGACAGCGTGACGCCATCGACCGCGCGGACGAGACCGCGCTCGGTTTTGAAGTGGGTCTTGAGGTCGATGAGTTCGAGGAGTGGTTCCCCTGACTCGATTCGACGATCAGTCTGCATGTGGTTGTCCTTGTTCACAGTGCGGTCTCCCGGACGTCGAAGTAGCTCCGGATGCGGTCGCCTGCGAAGTTCAGTGCAAGCACCGTCAAGAACAGCACGATGATCGGAATGATTGCTATCCACGGGGCCTTTTGGAGGTCACGTGAACCGGCGCCAGTCAAAATGACCTTGCCCCAGGTCGGGCCCTTCTCAACAGAGAGACCGAGGAAGGCCAGGCCGCCTTCGGCGACGACTGCAACCGCCATGCCAAGCAGGGCGAGCGCCGACATCGGAATGAGGACGTTCGGGAGCAGTTCTCTGACAATGATCCGGCCGTTCTTGGCTCCGAGTGTTCGAGCAGCGAGCACGAACTCTCGATCAGCGAACGAAATCGTTGTGGCACGAGCAATACGACCGACTGGGGCGATCGACAAGATTCCCAGCGTGATGGAGATCGTCCGCAGGCTGCGTTCGAGGAGTGCGGTGATCAAGATGGCGAGGACCAGGGCCGGGAACGACAGGAAGATGATGAAGACAAACGAAATGACGCGATCCCACCAGCCTCGGAAGTAGCCGGCCATGATTCCCATGAAGCCACCGAACAGCATGCCCATCCCGATGGCAACGAGGCCAACGGTCAGCGAAACTCGAGCACCAAACACCGTTCGAGCCAAGAGGTCGCGGGCGTCCTGATCGGTCCCGAAGAGGTGCGTAGTGGATGGGGCGTAGGGGGGCCGTTCACCGCTCACGATGAAGTTGTTGTCTGGGTTCTTGAAAGGAAGCCACGGAGCGAAGAGCGCCGCAGAAAACACGATGAACAGCCAGACGGCCGCGATCCAAAAACCGATGCCGAGGCGACGCTTCGAGGCAGCGCCGTCAGCGTTGGCCTGTGCAGTCTCGGCGCTGTGGATGGTGCCGTCGCTCATGCAGCCCTCACTCTCGGGTCAATCAGCGAATAGAGCAGGTCGACCAAAATGTTGATCACGACGAACGCGGACGTGACGATCATGACGATCGCCAAGACAACCGGGAAGTCTTCACGCAGAATTGCTTCGACGATCGCGCTGCCCAAGCCGGGGATGATGAAAATCTGTTCGACGATCAGCGAACCGCCGAGCAGTGCGCCCGTATTGATACCGAAGATCGTGACGAACGAAAAGAGCGAGGGGCGCAGTGCGTGCTTGAACAGCACGTTGCGCTTGGAGACGCCCTTAGAACGGGCAGTGAGGATGTAGTCCTCCTGCAACGTGGTGATGAGGTCGGTACGCAGCAGTCGCTGGTACACCGAAGCCACCGGGAGTGCGAGTGCCATCGCCGGCAGGATCAATTGCCAAACCCGTGACCAAAATGGGTCGGCAGCGTTGAAGATCAGTGGGAAAATCGAGAACTTCAACGAGAACACGTATTTGAGGATGACCGCCAAACCGAAGTTTGGGATGGCGATGAACAGGAACGACGTAACGGTCGACACTTTGTCGACCGCCTTGTCCGCACGGGATGCTGCAAACAGCGCCCAGGGGATGGCGATCATGACCGCCATGGTCTGAGCAATGATGAGCAGCATCACCGTGCGGGGCAGTCGTTCCTTGATGAGATCACTCACGGGTGGCTGACCGTCGACGCTGAACTGCACGCCGAAGTCGCCGGTGACGAACGCCGACCCCCACTTCACGTAACGCACGGGAAGTGGGTCGTCGAGGTTGTACTCGGCCTTCGCGGCCTCGATGATCTCGAGGTCTTCAGGCAGGGTGCTGGCCGAAGTCGGCCCCAAAATGTTGAAGAGCGGATCGCCCAACAGATTCATGGCGCCGAATGTCAGCGCACTGACGGCGAGGAGCAGCGCGACCGCTACTCCTAGCCGTTGAAGCCAATATCTCATGGAATCGGTTTCTCAGTGTCTTTCTCGTGAGTGGAACAGGACGTCAGTGACCGCGTATCAGGCGGCGAAGTACACCGAGCTGAACCAGGTACGGCCGCCGGTCGCGCACTGGGTGGCCTCGCCTTCGGGCGTCAGACGATCACACACGCCGCGGACGTTTTCGCCGAAGGCATTGTCCCAGGTGGTGTGGAGGAAGAAGATGTACGTGAAGTCTGCGTTGATTTTCTGCTGCAGCTCCTGATAAAGCGCCACGCGGGTTGCGTCGTCTTGGGAGGCCTGAGCCTCGAGGAGGAGCGCGTCACGGGACTCGTCACAGAACTTCGGCCAGTTCAGCGAGATGCCGCCGATGGTGCGGCACATCAACCACACGTTGTCCTGTGCCGGGTCGGTTGCACCGAACTGACGCCAGGTGACCACGTTGTACTGGCCAATAGCCGTCTGGAGAATGTGCTCATCCTGGGGCAATTCGTCGAACGTGACGTTGAATCCAGCGTTCTTCCAGCCTTCGTCGAGAATTTCGGCGATACGGGTCTGGACCACAGCCGGGCCACTCCACTGCAGTTCGATGTTGATCCTGCCATCGGTGCAGGTTGTGGTCTCGCCGAGCGTCGTGTTGACGTCGGTGCCCTTGTCGGCGCAGTACTCGGCAACCAACTCGAGGGCGCGCTCTGGGTTGTCACCCTGTTGCACGACGTCGGGGTTGTAGTACTTGCTTTCGGGCACAAAGCTCTGGTCGGCCGCACGGCTGATACCGAGACCAATGAGGTCACGGTAGTTCTGCAGTGGCGTTGCCTGAGTCAGTGCTTCGCGGGCACGAACGTCGTCGAACGGCGGAACCGCCGTATTGATCATACCGAACGATTCTTCACCGTTCTCGTCGATGACGTTCTGGAAACCGTCTTCGGCCTGCAAGTCGCCGACTGAGGCGGGGTTCGTGGTCTGCAGAGCGTCGAGTTCACCGTTGAACAGCAAGTCGTTGCGGGTGTCGGGGTCGGTCACCGGGATGAACTCAATGGCGTCGAGGTAGACCTCGCCACCCCACCAGGCGTCATTGCGGACAAACTTGGTGATCGAGTCCTGGGACCGGCTGTCGAAGATGAACGGGCCAGTTCCGACAGGTTCCTGGTTGAGCGTCGGGTCCACGAGAGCTGCGGCGAGCCATGCCGGCGATGCGACCATACCGAGCTGACCGGCAAGGGAACCGGGGAACACGACGTTCGGCTCTGCAAGGTTGAACTGAATCGTCAGGTCGTCGATGAGCTCCGTTGCGTTTTCTGCGGGGAAGAACGGCTTGACGGCGAGACCGACCAACGGGTCACCGCGCTGTGTCTCGAAGTTCGTCTGGACGGCTGCAGCGTTGAGCGGTGTGCCGTCGTGGAAGCTGATGCCCTCGCGGAGCTTGACCTGCCACTGCGAGAAATCGTCGTTCGGTGTGAACGACTCGGCGAGGTAGGGAACCCACTGGCCGTCGGGTGTGAACGCAGCAAGGGTGTCATAGACAGCGTTGCCCATCATCAGACCAGGCGACGACAGTGACGACGTGGCCGGGTTGATGCCGTTCACATCGGCTTCGAGGCCGTAGCGCAAGGTGCCGCCAGCGACTGGGCCGGCGTCTTCTTCGACGACGTCGCTCTCGTCGATGACAACGGCGGCGTCGGCGGTGTTTGCGGGAGCAGCATCGGGCTCTTCGGCGTCGGGCGCTGTGGTGGCGTCAGGCGCCTCCGTAGCATCTGGCGTGTCGTCTGGCGTGCTGTCGCTGCTGCCGCCACCGCATGCTGCGGCGACGAGCGAGAAGCTCAGAATGGCTGCGGTGCCCAGTTTTTTGGCACTGCGTTTCGATCGTGTCGTCATTAGGTTTTCCCCCAATTTTTGTGTGGTCCAAAAGTCGTGACTGGCGTCACGTGAGCGGACCTTAGACGCAAGGTCCACCACAAGTTCAACGCGGAAACGAGAAACTTGCTCCCTACAACAAGATTGGGCTGCCGTGTGCGACAGGAACCGCGCGTTTGAACGGGCGGTTCGGTCCACGACAATGCTCGGTGTGACTTCTGAACCACCGGACGTGCGAGCGAATTGGCGCGTGCCAGCTGCATCAAGAGTTGCCCCCACACACCCTCAGCGCTCTGAGATCCTGGCGCGCCACGACGCAGCAGTCGAGTCCTCGATTCCCACCTATATCGATCCTGTGAGCGGTTTCAGCGTCTTCACCGCTGCATTCTTGGAGTCGCGAAAGTACTGCTGCGTCAGTGGCTGTCGCCACTGCCCATACGTCTGCGAGTAGCTCGGTCGGGTTCGGGTCGGGTTCGGGTCGGGTTCGCAGTGGTCGAAGTGCCGTGCAAGAGTGACTGCATGGGTACGAAGGATCCGTCCGTAAAGGAATTGCTCCACGCGTTGCGCGTCGCAGGCGGGCAGGGTTCGGCCAGGCTCGATGAGCGCGACACCGGCGAGACCTTCGGATGGGAAAAGGAGCAGTCATACCGTGACTTCGCTGATGAGATGGCCGAGCTGGTCGACCTCCAGAAGCGCCTGTTTGCGGACGGTTCGTCATCGGTCCTCGTCGTGCTGCAAGCTATGGATGCAGCTGGCAAAGACAGCACCATTCGCAGTATTTTCAGTGGGTTGAATCCGGCGGGCGTCGATGTCAATCCATTTGGCGTGCCGACTGAAGAGGAAACTGCCCACGACTACCTGTGGCGAATTCATCACCACGCTCCGGCCGACGGCAAGATTGGCGTGTTTAACCGCAGTCATTACGAAGACGTCCTCGTGGTGCGTGTCAAGGGCTTCGCCCCCGAGAGGGTGTGGAAGAAGCGCTACAGCCACATCGTCAACTTCGAGCAGATGCTCGCAGACGAGGGCACGACGATCATCAAGATCTTCCTCAACGTCTCGCGTGACGAGCAAAAGGAGCGTTTCGAGGAACGCCTCCAACGGCGGGACAAGAATTGGAAGTTCCGTGCCGGTGACCTCGATGACCGCGCACGTTGGCCAGAGTTCATGGAGGCGTACACCGACGCCCTCGAAAAGACGTCCACCGACGATGCGCCGTGGTATGTCGTCCCTGCTGACCGCAAGTGGGTGCGCAACGTCTGTATCGCGCGCATTTTGCGTTATCACCTCGAAGAGATCAATCCGCGGTACCCCGACCCCGAGCCAGGCCTGGACGAGATCGTCATCGACTGACGGCCACACCCTCGCACTTCATACCTAGATCCCTCTGCCTGAGCGCTGCGCCCGGGGAACGGCTGGTGAAGTCCGGGGCTGCCATCGCAACATCTGGTTTGAACAGTTTGTAAAGTCTTTTGTATGCCGGTCCTTTTCCCGACCACCGTCGACGAGGCAACAACTGCACTCGCCGCCCACCCCGAGTCGATGCTCCTTGCCGGTGGCACCGATGCCATGGTCGGAATCAACGACGGACACCATCGACCGGGCGCAACAGTGATCTCGGTCAACCGCATCGCCGATCTGAGATCGTGGCGACACGACCCCGGCGCAGGCACGCTGACCGTTGGTGCGGGCGTGACGTATACGGAACTGATGGATCCATCAATCGCAGCCCTCGTTCCCGCGCTGGCCGAGGCATCACGGACCGTGGGTTCTCCTCAGATTCGCAATGCAGGGACCTTGGGCGGCAATCTTGGAACGTCATCGCCGGCTGGCGACGGACTCCCTGTGCTGTCAGCACTGAACGCTGTCGTGCACCTCGCGGCAGCCGGCTCGACCCGCGACGTCGACGTCAACGACTTCATGGTCGGCGTCAAGCGAACAGCACTTGAGCCGGGCGAGATCATCACCGGGGTGACCGTTCCCGTGGTCGACGGGTGGCAGGGTTACGCCAAGGTTGGGGTGCGCAACGCCATGGTGATCGCGGTGGCCAGTACCTGTGTCGTGGTCGATCGGGCACGACACACCGTTGCAGTTGCACTTGGTTCAGTCGGACCCACGATCCTGCGATGCCCCGAGGCCGAGTCCTTCCTTGCAGCGCGACTCGACTGGGATTCCTTGGTCGCGTCCGATGCCGACCAAGCAGAGTTCGGCCGCCTCGTGTCGGCGGCCAGCCAACCAATCACCGATCATCGATCGACCGCCGACTACCGACGACACGCCGTGGGCGTGCTCGCTCGACGGCTCGCACGCCGCGCAGGAGCAACATCATGAGCAATGAGATCTTCACCCTCCACGTCAACGGAGAAGCACGGCCGGTGCGCGACTCCTGGCTCGGCGAGAACCTGCTGGACGTGTTGCGCGACCGCTTGGGTCTCATGGGTTCCAAAGGGGCCTGCGAGCAGGGCGAATGTGGCTCCTGCAGCGTCCTCGTCGACGGCCATCTGGTCTGTTCGTGCCTCGTCATGGCAGCGAGTGCTGTCGGCCAACAGGTCGTCACGATCGAAGGAGTCGCGCCAGTTGGGACTCCCAGCGACGTGCAGCAGGCGTTCGTCGATGCTGGTGCTGTGCAGTGTGGCTTTTGCACTCCGGGCTTGATCATGGCGGTGCACGACCTCCTCGGACGCACACCCGACCCCGATGATACGGAGATCCGCGAAGAGTTGGCCGGCAACATCTGCCGGTGCACCGGCTACGGCCGGATCATCGACGCTGTCCAGCAAGTTGCTCTCGCTCGTCGGGCCGACCGGAGCGGCTCATGAGCATTATTGATCGCCCCACATCGACGGGGCCTCGTCACGGCGCGCTCGGCACGTCGCCAACGCGGCCGGACGGCGTTGCGAAGGTGCAAGGGACCTTCGAGTTCTCGTCGGACATCTCAGCCGACGGTTGCCTTTTCGGTGCAACCCTGCGCTCGCCGTATCCGCACGCACGCATCGTCTCGATCGACCTGTCAGCCGCTTGGAAGATCGACGGCGTGCAGGCCATCGTCACGGCAGAGGACGTCCCCGGCCAGCTCACCTACGGGCTGATTTCTCAAGACCAGCCGGTCTTCGCAAGCGATGTCGTCCGCTACGTGGGTGAGCCGGTGGCAGCGCTTGCAGCCGACGATCCAGAAGTTGCTCGACGGGCGCTCGACGCCATCGAGGTCACGTACGAGCTCCTCCCAGCGTTGCTCGACCCAGAGTTGGCGATCAACGGTCAGTTCGATCCAATCCATCCTGACGGCAACGTCATCCGCTACCAACGAATCGTCCATGGCGACACTGATGCGACCGGTGAGATCGTGGTCGAAGGAACCTACGAGATCGGCATGCAAGACCAGGCGTTCCTCGGCCTCGAAGCCGCCTTGGCCATTCCCGATCCCGGCGGTAAGGGCATTGAGATGCACGTAGCAACTCAATGGCTGCACGAAGATCGCAAGCAGATTGCGGCATGCCTCGGGTTTAAAGAAGAAGACGTCCGGCTCGTGCTCGGTGGCGTCGGGGGAGCGTTTGGTGCTCGCGAAGACATCAGCCTGCAGGTGCACTGCAGCCTGCTCGCCCTCCGTCTCGGTCGGCCCGTGCGCATGGCGTACAGCCGCGCCGAGAGCTTCCTCGGCCATGTCCATCGGCACCCTGCAACGATCTGGATGCGCCACCATGCCAATGCCGACGGATCGATCGTGAAGATCGAGTCGCGGATGGTCTTCGACGGCGGCGCCTACGCCTCGACCTCGTCGGCCGTACTGATCAACGCGATAACGCTGGCCCAGGGGCCGTATCGCTGTGCGAACGCAGTCGTCGACGGCTGGGCCGTCCGAACCAACCACTTGCCATGTGGAGCAATGCGTGGCTTCGGCGCCGTACAGGCCTGCTTCGCCTACGAGTCGCAGATGGACAAGCTGGCCATAGCTTGCGGTGTCGGTCCGCTCGACATTCGTCTTTTGAACGCGATGACCACTGGTGACGTTCTGATCACCGGTCAGCCTGTGCTGAACGTGGCGCCTGTCGAGGAGTGTCTGCGCGAGACCGATGCGTTGCCGCTCCCTGACGAGCCCGTCGGTGGACACGCGCGCACTGACGGGTCAGTTGACGCAATGAAACTGCCTGGCGGTGCCGGACGTACTGCCGATGCCCGCGACATCGTCAGGGGGATTGGTTGGGGCGTTTCGATCAAGAACCTGATGTACTCCGAATCGTTTGACGACTATGCGACCGCACGCTGCCGTATCGAAAGCGGTCCCGACGGACCGACGGTGTTCCTCAAGTTCGCAACGGCCGAGGTCGGTCAGGGCTTCGTGACATTGGCACCGCAGATTGCTCGCTCAGTACTCGGCATCGACCGAGTCGAACTTGATCAAATCGACACCCAGGTCGGTTCCGCCGGCTCAACGTCAGCGTCTCGCCAGACGTGGATGAGCGGCGGCGCAGTCAATGCTGCCTGCGAACTCGTACGCTCGCTGATCTTCGAACACGTTGCCGCTGTTCATGGCTGCTCCGCGGTGGACCTGTTCATCGACCACACCGACGTTGTTGACCCGACGACCGGTCGGCGATTCGATGTCGCTGAGGCCTGCGCTGACGTGTCGTTCGACGAGACCGCCGTTTATCGCCATCCCGAGACCAGCGAGATCGACGAGAACGGCCAGGGCAACTGCCACACGGCGTTCGCATTCGTCGCGCACCGTGCCGTCGTCGACGTCGACCCGGAACTGGGTTTGGTGAAGGTCGTCCAGATCGCCACGGCGCAGGACGTCGGGGTCGCACTCAATCCGCTGTCAGTGATGGGCCAGATCGAAGGCGGTATTGCCCAGGGCCTGGGCATGGCCGTGATGGAAGAGATCATCCAAGTCGACGGTGTGATCCGCAACGGCAACTTCACCGATTACCTGCTACCGACCTTCCTCGACATGCCGCCGGTTGTCGCCACGCTGATTGAACAACCAGACCCGCTCGCGCCACTCGGCGCCAAGGGCGTTGGTGAGCCGCCCTGTATTTCGTCGACGCCTGCGATTGTCGCCGCAATTCGCGATGCTCTGGCACAGGCCGGCATTGACGCTCCACTCAATCGAGTGCCAGTCCGCCCGGGCGATATCTGCCTGTGATGCGTCGGTTGGCTGCTGTGGCGGTCGTTGCCGGCATCGTGCTCGTCGGATGTTCCCGTGAGCCTGACGACGACCGCATCACCTCTCTGATTCTCCAACAGCCGGCGATCGGAGTTCTCGACGCCTACCTTGAGCAAACCGTGTCGATCAACGGCGACTGTCCCCTCCTCTCGCTCGGGTCGGATAACTCAGCAGGGCTGCAGCGTGCTGCCTGGCCCGACGGGACATTGTTCGATCCGGGCCTCGACATCATCATCTTGTCCGACGGCCGACAGATCCGCGATGGTGACCTCATCACCGGCGGCGGTGGCGGTGAAAACTTCGGCGGGAACCCGGAGGCCTATGACGACATCTTCCAGCCCGACTCGATGACTACGTTCAGTACGTCGTGTCGTCAGTCGGAAGTGCAGGCGACCGAGTGGTTCCTCATCGCGCCCGACTCGATCCAGATCAGCACGCCCTGATTCCGGTTCTCTCTCTGCGGCCAATATCCAAGGTTTGACCGGCGTCGTCGGGTTGATCGTCACAGATCAGGCCAAGCGGCGCCACCGCGTGTAGTTTGCGAGCTGATGTCAGAAGTACGCGAAATCATGACCTGGGACATGCTCGGGGTAGCCACCCGAGCCCTCTCGCAGATGGTTGCCGACGACGGGTACGAGCCCGACATGATCCTGGGCATCGCTCGTGGCGGGCTGCTGCCAGCGGGTGCCATGGGATATGCACTGTCGATCAAGAACGTCTACACGATGAACGTCGAGTTCTACACAGGTGTCGACGAGCGCCTCGATGTCCCCCGCATCCTTCCCCCGGCACCTGACTTCGTCGACCTGTCGAACGGCAAGATCCTCGTGGTTGACGACGTCGCCGACACCGGCCACACGCTGAAGTCGGTCCAAGAGTTCTGCGAAGGCAAGGTTGGCGAAGTCCGCACCGCCTGCATTTACGAAAAGTCGCACTCGGTCGTGAAATGCGACTACGTCTGGAAGCGGACCGACGAGTGGATCAACTTCCCATGGAGTGAGCAGGACCCGGTTGCTCAGCGCAACTGGTCCGTCAAAGACGCCTAGTTTCCGAAGGCTTGCCGCTGAGCAATGGCGAGCCGTTCAGTCAATTTCTTGGCTGACACGACGCCGAGCAATTTGTCGTCACTCCACACGGTCACCACCGGCCTGAGCGGGTTGATGCGCGAGAGTACCGAACTGAGTTCCTCATCAGGGCCAGCCTTGGCCAGCGTGCTGAACGGCGTCATCAACTGCGTGAGCATGACCATTGCGCGGCGGTCAGTCGGGATGGCCCACAATTGGTCTTCGAGCACGAGGCCGTCGAGGTGCCCGTCGCCGTTTGAGTCGATCGCCACTGCTCCGGCATCGCCGAGGCGCTGACGTTGGTCGATCATCGAGTCGGCATCCATGTCCGAACCGGCATGTGCCACGCCGAACCACGTCAGGTCGCGGACCTTCACACCTTGCAGCTGTTCGCCCATGTACGAGGCAAGGATCTCTTGCTTGGCGTTCATGGCGATGAACACGCCAGTGACGGCGATGAATATGCCGGGCAGACCCTGCACCATCATCGCCACCCCAATGAGGGCCATACTCCATCCGAGCACACGGCCTGCATTGCCCGCTTCACGCATTGCCAGATACTTATTGCCGGTGCGCGCCCACCGGAATGCACGCAGTACACGGCCGCCGTCAAGCGGCGCCCCCGGGAGCATGTTGAAGAGAGCAAGCGCCAGGTTGACGAGGCCGACCCACAGCAGCAGGTCTGAGCTCAACACGTAGCCGAGGCCGAACGCAAGCGCACCGATCGCCAAGCTGACTGCAGGGCCCGCGCCGGCGATGAGGCCATCGGCCTTCGGCGATGGCGACTCGCGGTCGAGCCGTGCGACGCCGCCAAGGGCCCACAGGTCGATCGATTCAGTGTTGACGCCAAAGCGACGGGCCACGAGGGCATGGCCAAATTCGTGGAGAAGGATCGAGAGGAAGAAGGCCGCGGTCGCTGTGATGCCAGAAATGACACCGAGCCAGGACGCAAGGTTGACTCCAAAGAACACCGCGATCAACGCCATGCTCCAGTGGGCTCGGACGGGAATCCCAAAATACTGACCCAAGTTGAGTGATCCGGATGTCTTCATGGTCAATCCAACCGTACACCCGTTCCCCCTATTCCCCGGTGCACCATCAATCTGTCCCGTCACCCACCTCCCAAAATGGAGACCATTTCACCAACTCAGTGATGCATTTTGGTCTCCATTTGGGACGTCCCGCCAGAGCAATCCGAAATTGGGATCAGAACGCCTTCGCAGCGCGCAGAAACAGTCCACATTTCGGAAGGGTTGGGGAGAGAGGTGACGGCTGTCAGGAGTGTTGGCTGAGGACAACGGTGGCGCAGTTGCGGCCGCTGGCTCCCCAGACGCCGGCTCCAGGGAAGGTTGCTGCACCCGTGAGGTAGAGGCCGGAAATTGCAGTTTCGTACTTGGTGAGCTCAGGGTTCGGATTGCGGAACGCGGCCAGGGGACCGCCTGCGAAACTCGTGGCGTGACCTGCCGGCAGGTGGAAGTCTGACTCGTAGATCGCTGGGGTCATCGCTCGCCAGTCGACGATCGAATCGAGGAAGCCAGGCTCGCACTGTTCGGCGAACAGCTCTAGCCACCGCTGCGGTTCCGGTCCGCGTCGTTCGGGATGAGCCCATCCGTTACCCCCAGCGTCCTTGAAGTCGTACGGCGTGAAGAGCGCTTCGAGACTGAACACATGGCGGCCATCGGGTGCCATGGTCGGATCGAGCAGCGATGGGACGTTGACCAGCATCCCGGGTCGGTCGAGTACCTTGCCGTCCTGCATCAGTTGGTAGCCACGGTCGATATCGGCGAGTGACGGGCCGATGGCCGTGGTCGGGCCGAGTTGTCGGTCGTGATCCTTCAGTACCGGGGGAGTAGTGAGGATCGCGTCGATCTTTGACTCGTATCCCTTGTCGTGTGGGATTTCCTTCCAGCGACGGATCAGGTCAGCGGCTTCCGACGGTGGATTCTTGAGCCACTTCAGGAACGTGTCGTGCGGGTTGCAGGCCGAGACCACGACCGGCGCGTTGATCTCGGTGCCGTCGACGAGGGTGACGCCAGCCGCTGCTGATCCTGAGCACCGAACCTCGGAAACCGGGCTGGATGTCTGCAGTGTTCCTCCGGCAGCCTCGAACGACATCCGCAGAGTTTCGGTCACTCGTCCACTGCCGCCGACCGGGCGCCCGACCGTTCCGACGTGACGCATCGCGTGAGTGAGCGCACCGAGCCCAGACCCTTTGAACTCTGGTGAGATGCCCCAGACCATCGGCCCGGTCAGCGCGGCCGGGCCGGTGATCGCATCGGCGGAAAAGAACGAGCGCAACACATCGGCAGCGCTGCGTCGCGACCACCGCAGCAGCGTTGCCGAGCCGGCAAGCTTCTTGCGGAGTGCGAGTTTCGTGAGCCCGACGACGGACGGTGGTTCGGTCGCTGCCTCGAAGATCATCTGAATGGCAGGCGTCGCTGCCTCGACATATCGTCGGTAACCGTCCACCTCGTTCGGGAAGTTCCGACCGATTGATTCAAGCGTCTCGTCGAGATCGTGATGATGCGACCAGGATGGCGACGTGCCGCCAGGTGTCCAGGCCATGTTGTGCTGCGCTGGCTCGACGTCGATGTAGTCGAGCCCGTGGGCTGCGAGATCGAGTTCCGTGATGACCGGCGTGGTGCGGAAGGTGAGGTGATCGCAGTTGCAAATGTTGACGGTCGCGCCGCCGAACTCCTCACTCGATGCCGTGCCACCAACTGCGGGTCGAGCTTCGAGTAGCAGCGTTTCCATCCCGCCACGTTGCAAGTAGGCGGCGGTGACGAGGCCGTTGTGGCCTGCCCCGATGACGATTGCATCGAACTGCCCAGAAGCCATTCGGCCATTCTCCCTGACATGGGTGCTGGGGACGTAACGTTGGAGGTGTGGCATATGTTTCACGGCGACTCGCCGAACTTCGCGCACCGCAACTCAACGACGCACTGAGCGAGAACAGCATCATTGTTCAACCGCTCGGGGCCGTGGAGCAGCACGGTCCTCACCTGCCGTTCAACACCGACCTGGTCATCGCTGATCGGGTCTCTGCAGCTGCAGTCGAGGCTGTCGGCGAGGAACACGATGTTTGGTTGCTCCCGCCGTTGGCGTACACGAAGTCGAACGAGCACGCCTGGTCGTCAGGAACGATCTGGCTGTCGGCGACGACGCTGCTGTCGGTACTCGATGACATCGGCCGCTGCATCGCCATGACCCCGGCTCATAAGCTCGTGTTTCTGAACGGCCACGGCGGCAACTCGGCAATCGTTGCTGCTGCCAACCGCGAGCTCCGGCTCGCCCATGGCCTCATGACGTTCCTGGCGCATCCGTCGATTCCACCGGATCAGGGCGGTCACTCTGCCGTCGGCGAACTCGGAATGGGTATCCACGGTGGCACCGATGAGACGTCGCTGATGTTGTACCTCGCACCGGAACTCGTCGACATGTCGGTGGCCACGCGGAACGTGCCGGATCAACTGGCCGACAATGAACACGTCAAGTTCGGGGGGTCCGTGTCCTTCGGATGGTTGTCAAACGACTTCGGCCCGGACGGCCACATCGGCGACCCGACACCGGCGACCGCCGAATTGGGCGAACGACTGTTCAACGGTGCCGTCGAAGCGTTCGGTGATGCGTTGGGCGAGATCGCAGCGTTTCAGCTACCGATGTAAGACGCGACAAAGGCGGTCACACTGTGCCAGGCACAGTGTGACCGCCTTTGGTCAAGTCAGGTCAGAGCCCGATGGACTCGTCGATGTACTCGTTGGTCATCAGGTCCGCAGGTGTGAGCCCTTCGCTACCGAAGACCGGGCCAGCGACGGCGATGAAGCCTGCGAGGCGAGCTTCGTCGAAGTTGCCGAGCGTCGAGTCGGGGCCGTTGCCCACGAGGCCGAGTTCCTTCTGGAGTTCGACCGACGCTGCGCCGAGCCCCTCGTCGTAGGTCCAGAAGTCGTTGAACTCGTTGACGGCCTTGACGATCAGCATGTTCGTGGTTGCCGGATCGTTGATGTAGTCGACCGTGGACTGCTGCACGATCGGTGTGAACGCTGCCATACAAGCAGCCAACTCGTCCTTTTTGGAGTCGAGCACGGCGAGCGGTGCGGCATAGGTCTGCCAACCGGCGTCGTGGATCAACTCGAACTTGACGGGCTTGCCCCAATCGGCGAAGACATTCTCGTAGTTGTACGGTTCGGCGGAAGCGAACCCCTGCTGAGCGATCTTGCCACCCTCGGCGATGAAGACCGACGGGCCGCCATCGTACGAACCGTCGAGCTGGCTTTCTTCGACTTGGCCGTCAGACAGCAGAAACTGCATGTAGGCGCCTGTCTCGAAGTAACGGATCGTGACGCCTTCGGCCTTCAGGTCGGCGATGGTCTCGACGGCCGGGTAGGTCTCGGGATCCCACATGATGATCTGCGGGTTGATTTCGAGCGGGGCGACGAACGCC
>NZ_JBDNIJ010000340.1:0-2690 GCF_041688325.1 Ilumatobacter sp. | reverse complement strand
GGCGTCGCGATCAGGGTGGGCAGATCCCTCGATCACCTTGGCTGGGGCCTGCAACGAGTAGCCGATCTGATGCAACAGGCGTCGCACCAACTCAGCCGACGCCGACCAGCCCTGCGCGCCGAGCGCAGCGGACAACTCGCGTACCGACTATGATGTCCACCGCAACGGCGACATTGGATCGCCACGACTACCGGGATGCACCAACTCGTCAAGGGCCAACAACAAACCGGGCTGCTTGTCGATCGCTGGTCGGTCACCGCCACCCTCGACTCGTTGACGGTCTGACGGTTCGATGCCGGCGCGGACCTCACGAACCGCTTTCGACAACGTTGACGTTGACATCGTCGAACATTCGGCCACCATCTTCTGGCCGCCACGATCGAGAACTTCAGCCATCGACCCGAACACCACCCGCCGCTGCCGCTCGTTCAGATGCGGCTCCACCGTCTTCAAGAACTCACGCAGCCCGGCCTCGGTCATTGTCATCCACCCACACTACAAACCGCGACTTATCCTATGACGGACCCTTATGCCGGTAATCAGGTGCTCGATATTGTTCAACGGTGGCCAGCAGTCGGTACAAGCCGGTCCGTCATGACGGGCCCGGCCGTCGGTACATCGTCGTCTGGCGTGCACGCACCCCGCACCGTTGGGCGCGACGTCACTTCGGCTGGATCAGTAGTCAACTGAAGACGAGGGGTTCTCCATGGTCTAGACATGTCCCGCTACAACCTCTTGCTGCAAGAGGCAGCAAGAGGTATGCTTCCTTCATGGCCGGCACTGCACAGCTCGTCGACAACGATTGGCTCGACACGTTCTCGACGGAGTTCGAACGCCTGACACGGGGCCGGCGCATCGACCCGATCGAAGCTGCTCGCCGAGCAGCCCTCGAGCCCCGACCGCCTGAGCTGATTGAGCAGGAGTGGGTACGTGACGCCCTCGGTCCCATCTTGCTTCCTCGCGACGTCCGCCACTTGCTCGACATCTCCGCTGCTCGACTCACCGAACGACGTTCGAAGCAGCACAACATCTTCGCTGTCCCGACAGCAAGCGGCCGCCTCTACGTCTATCCCGCCTATCAGTTCGACCTCGACGAGAAACGACTACTCCGTGCAGTGCCGAGCACCATCCAGCGTCTACTGCCACTCACGACCGACCTACAGCTCGCCGTCTGGTTCGCATCCTCGAACGACAAGATCGACCGTCGAGAACCGCGCGAACTCCTCGATGAACCAGGCCAACTCGAACCAGCGGTGGCCGCTGCCGAGTACCGCTGGTCACACTGACCGCTGAGCGGGGGTAGCAGAATGGCCCGCTCCGAACTCGCGCTCCAACCGCCACCCCAAGATCTCAGCGGCTTCCCCGTTGTCACGATCAAGGCCGACACACCACTGCATCGTGTGACCGGTTGGGATGTCGAGGCTGCTGTGCCTCGCTCGCCGTGGTGGTTCTCCAGCACACCCAACCCCGACCCAGGGCGGTTCGATCTCGCTCACCCGCGCGGCACGCTCTACGCCGGGCACGACGACCTTGCGGGTCTCTCCGAGCGCCTCGGACCTGACGTTGCAGCTCGCCACGAGATCGACCCGGCGATCGTTGCGAAGATGGGCTTCACGACCATTGCTTTCGACCGGCAGCTCAGACTCGCAGACGTCTCAGCTCCAACCGCAGCGGGCGCATTCGGAATGACCAAGGAATTGACCACCGGCGACTACGGACTCGCCCAAGCCTGGGCAACAGCGTTCGACGCAGCTGGCTTCGACGGCATCCTGTACGCATCACGCTTCGACAACCGAGTCGGCCCACACGCAGTGGCGATCTTCGGCGATGCCGGCGCAACCGCCGATGACTACGACGAGTCCGATCGCGAGCCAGACGACATTCTCGACGACTACGTCAAACTCACCTCAGCCCGACTGATCTACCCGCCTCGAGCCCGATCCTTGGAACATCTAGAGCCGTGATGCAACCGTCGATCGAAGGACGCGTCCGTGCCTAATTCGTGCCTAGAACAACGCTCAACAGGGTGCGATACGGTGCAACAACGCACAACAACGGCGCTCGAAGAAACCATGGCTGACCTGGCCAAACACCCCACACGCAGGCGCGATGCGTTCAGCCTCGAAGCGCTTCCCAAGCTGACGCTGACCATCAGCCTTGAATGAGACGGTCCATCGCCGACGCCACCTCGGCGTCCCGTGTTTCGGCGACGTGCTGATAACGCAGTGCAGCCCTCGGTGAGGAATGTCCCAGTCGGGCCATCGACTCGCGGATGCTGGCTCCCGCCGTAGCCGTCAGAGTGCCGGCGTGGTGCCGCAAGTCGTGAAAGGTGCATTCGACGCTGGCGTCTCGACGAGCGTTCGCCCACACTCGGCGCCACACCGTCATCGTCGGTGTTGTACTCGTTCGCAGATCGACAAACAACAGGTCGCTCGGTTTGTTCCTACCGAAGTTGGCGAGGTGCTGCTCGGCAACAGTGGTCACTGCGCTCGGAAGCGCAAGCCGCCGCACGCCGGCCGCGGTCTTGGGTGCCTGGTGATACGCCTTGTCACGAACAAAGACGATCGACGCGTCGACCGCAACCAACCAGTGATCCGCACCACGCTCGAGATCATCGACACGCAGCCCAAAGCACTCGCCTCGGCGGAGACCAACGAGGCCCGCCAGCAACACCATCAACCGATACTCGG
>NZ_JBDNIJ010000339.1:0-18318 GCF_041688325.1 Ilumatobacter sp. | reverse complement strand
TCCGCCGTGTCGTTGTTCGAGCGTTCCGCCGTGTGCCGGGGCGACCGCGGTCACTGCGTTCGAACAGACGGATGTCGAGCAGGGCCAGCGTGTCGATTGTCGTGAAGCCGACGTCAGCGAAGACGCTGGCCGCCTCGGGGAACATCGCGCCCGTCCGTATCGCGCGGTGCGGTTCGGGTGATTGGCGTGCCTCGGCGACCCAGGCTTCGACGTCGGTGCGGGTCGGCACCATGTGGTGGTCGAGGAGCATGAGGTGGGCGACGTCGGGTTCGTAGGGCCATGCGTCGATCCGCCCGCGCACCGTGTCTCGCGCCGTCGCCGTCGTCACGTCACCAACGTTACTTGCCCGATGCCTCCTCGGACCGTGCAGTTGACCGGCAGTTCGAAAGAGAACCGCCCGGTGAGATTGGCGGTAGTTGATCGAAGTGAGCGGTCATCCCATATCGTGGCAAGTCGTGGTGCCAGAACGATTCGAACCCGTCTTGCGCGAGCTGTCACCGCTTGCCGAGCGTTTTCACACGGCCGGTTACCGCCTCTACCTGGTCGGCGGCACCGTCCGCGACCTCCTCGTTGACAGCGGACGGACCGATTTCGACCTCGATCTGACGACCGATGCGCGGCCGCCCGAGATCAAGGCCTGCCTCGAGGGCTGGGCGGACGCAATCTGGACGCAGGGTGAAAAGTTCGGCACGATCGGCGCGAACAAGGTCAATCCAGAAACTGGCGAAACACGGCAGTACGAGATCACTACGTTCCGGGCCGAGGCCTACACCGACGATTCCCGCAAGCCACACGTCGTTTTCGCCGACGAGATTGAAGTAGATCTGGCGCGGCGTGACTTCACCGTCAATGCCATGGCGTTGGAACTGACTGGTGCTGCCTCTGGTGCTGGAGCGGCTGTGCCGACCCTCGTTGACCCCTTCAACGGTGCGGGCGACCTGATGACGAAGACCTTACGTACGCCCCTTGGTCCCGAGGTGAGTTTCAGCGACGATCCGTTGCGGATGCTGCGCGCTGCCCGATTTATCGCGCGCTACCAACTGCAACCGACAGACGAACTCGTGGCTGCGGTCAAGGAAATGTCGAATCGCCTGGAGATCGTGTCGGCAGAGCGGATTCGCGACGAGCTCGACAAGTTGATGGTCCTTGACCATCCGACTGCGGGCCTGTGGTTTCTGATCGAGAACGGTCTGGCTGACCAGTTCCTGCCCGAATTGCCGGCGATGCAACTCGAGCACGATCCGATTCATCAGCACAAAGATGTGTTGACGCATTCACTGGCGGTTGTCGAGAACGTTCGCCCGCTGCGCGAGCACCCGGCGATCGAATCCGGCGACCGCCCTGAGTTCGATTTCCGCCTGACCCGCCTGGCTGCACTGTTCCACGACATTGGCAAACCGAAGACCCGCGGCTATCTCGAAGGTAAGGGAACGACGTTTCATCACCACGATGCTGTTGGCGCCCGGATGACGAAGAAGCGTCTGAGCGCGCTGCGCTACTCCAATGACGACGTCAAGGCGATCACCGAACTGGTGGCTCTCCACCTTCGCTTCCACACCTATTCGATGGGATGGTCGGACTCGGCCGTCCGCCGCTACGTTCGCGACGCTGGCCCATTGCTTCGGGAATTAAACGTCCTGACGCGCTGCGACTGCACCACGCGCAACGCCAAGAAGGCCGCGCGTCTGTCACGCCGGATGGACGAGCTCGAAGAACGTATCGACGAGCTCGCCGAGGCCGAAGAACTCGCTGCGCTACGTCCGGAGATGGACGGCAACTCGGTGATTGAGCATCTCGGCATCAAGCCGGGTCGCGAAGTCGGGCAAGCTATGGACTTCCTGATGGAAGTTCGACTCGAAGAGGGTCTGATCGGTGAGGATGCTGTCCGTGCCCGCCTCGATCAGTGGTGGGCCACCCGTACATAACGACTCATTGTTCGATCCTCCGTCAGATTTCTGCTGGTCGATCGTGGACGCTCGAGACCCTCTCTGACCAGGGGTTAATGGGACATCCACGATCTTCGCGTTGCCGGGTCGTATTTTGATGTGGTGCGGACAGAAGTAATACGGCGAAGGGCAACCAGATTTTGGTGGTCACTGGTTCCCATCGTGGTCGTCGCCATCGCGTTGATCGGCCTGGCAGCCTTTGCTGTTGCCACCGATCGGTCGACGAGCACGGTCCTGGTTGTGTCGATTATCGGGGTGCTTTCGGTCGTCGCTGTCCTGGTGACCTGGCTGGAGGCTCGCCGGTTTGGTCGACGCCTTCGCACCACGATCGACGAACTGTCTAAGACGCAAACGCAGATGCGTCAACTACTCGACGATCTGCCCGATGCCGTGATGGGCCTTGACGACACGGGACGCATCGCCTCGGCGAACGGCAAAGCAGCGGCACTGACGGGTCGGTCGGTTGACGACCTCATTGGGCGAGCCTTCCTGGAAATGGTCGGCGAGGCTGACCGCGACTCGATGTCTGAGCAATGGCAGCGGTTTAACGTCGGTGACGAGGTGACAAGCGCGAGCGGCGGGCGTGACGGCAACATTGCTGTGTTCGAGTTGGTCGACAAGTCGGGCGAGCCCCATCTTGTCGAGGCATCGCTTCACCTTGCCAAAGACGGTCGAGAAATAGTCAGCCATCGCGCAGCCGGCAGTCTGGTGCTTCTGCTCCGTGACGTCACCGACCGCAAGCGGACGACCGCTGCGCTCGAGCAGGCCCGCCGCCGTTTCCAGCAGGCCTTTCATTCCGCACCGACCGGGATGGCGCTCGTCCGCTTGGACGACGGCAAGATCGTCGACGCGAATCAACCGCTCGCTGACATGCTCGACCGGACGCTCGATTCGCTGCTCGGCATGGCGATTCGCACACTCACGCATCCGGAAGATATGGCAGCAGCGGCATCGCAGCGCGCACAGCTCGAGCTTGGTATCTCCGACACGTACGCACTTGAACAGCGTTACAAGCGCAAGGACGGCGGTTACGTGTGGGCACGTACTCGTGTGTCGATCACCGAAGAGGATGGCGTGTCGCTGGCGATCACCCACGTCGAAGACATCACGGAGCAGCGGCACTCGAAAGCCCTGCTTATGCATGCTGCAACCCATGACGACCTGACCGACCTTCCGAACCGGACGGCGCTGGTCAAACGGCTCGACACTCATCTGCTGCTCGCCCAGCCTGGCCAAGTGGCAGTCCTTTTTATCGACCTCGACAATTTCAAGGTCGTCAACGACAGTCTCGGCCATGGCCTTGGCGATCAGGTGCTGCGCGAGGTCGCCAAGCGCTTCCGTGGCGTGATGCGCGGCAGTGACCGGTTGGCACGTTTTGGCGGTGACGAGTTCGTCGTGTTTGTCGACCGTGTGTCCATCGGTGGCGAAGACACACCGAGTGGCGCGTTCGTCGACCCGGCGGCAATCGCGGAACGTCTCCGGCGTTCGGTGATGGAACCCATCGTGATCGAAGGTCACGAGATGGTGGTCACTGCCTCCATCGGTATTGCTGTCAACGCTGCGCCCGGCCTCACCGCAGACGATCTGATGCGTGATGCCGACGCCGCGATGTATCGCGCTAAGGCCGCAGGACGCGACCGAGTCGAAGCATTTACCGCAGCCACGCGCCAGGCATCGATCAGCGCACTGCAACTCGCGTCAGAGCTACGACGCGGTATCGAACGCCACGAAATTGTCCCGTACTTCCAGCCGATCGTTGACCTGGACTCCGGCGAGCTCGTGAGCTTCGAGGTTCTTGCGCGTTGGCTTCACCCAGAACGCGGGCTGCTGATGCCCGGGGAGTTCCTCCCGACTGCTGAGTCCGGCCGCATGATCGTTGACCTCGGCGCAGCGATTCTGCGCGATTCGCTCGCGCAGCTCGCTCATTGGCGGGCAAGAGGGATGCGCTTTGCGAACTGCGGCCTCTCGGTCAACGTCGCAACGCAGCAACTGGTCGATCCAGACTTCGTCGAGACCGTGCGGGACGCGCTTGGCTCGACGGGGATCGCGGCTGACTCACTCTGGCTTGAGATCACCGAGACGACGCTGATGGAAGACACTGTCGCTGCCAGCTCAGCACTCCGTGAACTGCGCAGCCTCGGCCTGCACCTGTCAGTCGATGACTTTGGCACCGGCTACTCGTCACTCACGTACTTGAAGCGTTTCCCTGTCGAAGCGATTAAGGTCGACCGCTCGTTCGTGGCCGGCCTTGGCCTCGAAGATGACGACACGTCGATTGTCGAAGCAGTCGTCCGCCTCGGGCACAGCCTCGGCCTGTCAGTCGTCGCCGAAGGTGTCGAGACACCGCTGCAGCTCAACAAGTTGCGCGACCTCGGCTGCGATAGAGCCCAGGGATATCTCTTCGGACGTCCCCGCCCCGCGTCGATAATTCAGTCCGAACGGGTGTAGTTCGCACACCGAGGCCCGACCCCTCGTCTTTGGCCACCCATTTGGGTCCATGATTGGTGTGACCGCCCTACGTGTCGAGTGGGTCGACTCCGTTCTGGCAGCTTGTCGGCATGGCGACTGCACACTTCACGTCACACTTTGGTCAGACCGGAGCGTGACAACGAGTGCGACAGTCAGGCTTGGGTTCCGACTCTGAGGTCGCGAAACGGCACGCCTTTGTCGACAGCGGGTTCGCGCGGCAGGCCGAGAACGCGATCGCCGATGATGTTGCGTTGGATCTCGTCGGTGCCGCCAGCGATGCCCGAAGCAAAACTGCGCAGGGTCAGGCTTTGTGCGCTGCCACCGTGCGGATCATCGTCGGCCCAAGCCACCGACGACATCCCAGCGATTTGGAGTGCGATCTCACGCATCCGCCAGGCAATCACTGAGCCATACAACTTGCCGAGCGAGCCGCCGGGGCCAGGAGTGTTGCCGGCCTTCATCTCAGCGCGGGTGCGCATGGCGATGAGCGCCTTCGTGGTCTCCATCGAATACACCTGCATCATCTGGTCGCGAACGACTGGATTGTCGATCGCTCCCGATGCCGTCGCGTAGTTGTGGAGCTGGTCGTACATCGGCCGGCTGATGCCGCCGCCACCTCCCGCGCCGATTGCAACACGTTCGTACATCAGCATCGCCGTGGCAAGCTTCCAGCCGGTGTTCAGTTCACCGAGTAGCCAGTCTTTCGGAATGGCCAAATCGGTGAAGAAGACCTCGTTGAAATGTGACTCGCCGTTGATCTGGTTGATCGGACGGATCTCGACGCCGGGTGCCTGCATGTCGAGGATGAACATCGACAGGCCCGCATGCTTGACCTGATCGGCGTCGTTTCGTGCCACACATAATCCGAACTGCGACTTGTGCGCCAACGTGGTCCAGACCTTCTGCCCGTTGATGATCCACTCGTCGCCGTCAAGTTCGGCCTTGGTCTGCAGTGAGGCGACGTCCGAGCCGGCGCCGGGCTCAGAGAACATCTGGCACCACAGCGTCTTGCCAGAAATGAGATCGGGCATGAACTGGCGTTTCTGTTCATCGGTGCCATGGTCGTTGATCATCGGCAGGCACATGCCGTGGCTGATGACGAACTCGCTCTCCATCATCGGGTAGTTCTCTTTGACCTCGCGCCACACCTTGTCGTGGGCATTGGTCAATCCGGCCCCGCCGAACTCGGTGGGGTACGGGACGCCTGCGCCGACGCCTGCTGCTGAGGCCGCAGTGTGGAACGCGCACGACTCCTCGAACGTCGGTGCACCCGACGGCGTCGGCCGCGAGTCCATGAAGTCGATACACCGTTGACGGAAGTCGTTCAGGTCGTCCATCCAGTAACCGTAGGAATCGCGCGGTCGGCTGGGCGAGGTGGGAAGGGCGCGGTCGGCTGGGCGAGGTGGGAAGGGCGAGGCGGTCGGGAGAACGGGAGGGCTAGATCGTTCGGTCGCTCAGCGTGCTTGTGCCGGCCGATGGTGCGTGACGCTTGGGGCCGATCAGCCGGGCGCCAAGATGATCGGCAACGGTCACGGAGCGGTACGTACTGTCGGGTTGTCCGAACGTCGGAAGTGGTTCGACGGCAACATCGAGGTCGGGGTAGTGGAAGTACGCGACCGATCGGCGGAGCACCGGGTCGGTGCCATCGCCATGAAGTGGAACTCGATGCACCGTGGACGGCCAGGTGTCGTCGGTCCACATTGCGAGTAGATCGCCGACGTTCAGCAACAACGCATCGGCATCGGGAACGATCGGCTTCCAGCCGTCGGATCCGAGAATTTCGAGGCCGGGTACGGGGTCGGCCCGAAGGATCGTGAAGGTGGTGTAGTCGCTGTGTGCGCCCATCCGTTTTTGGCCCGGGGCAGGTGTTGCCTCGTCGTCGAGTCGTTCGTAGCGGATGCAGGCCATGGTGTCGGGCCCCGCTGTTGATCGACTGGCTAGGTCGTCGATGCCAATGATGTCGCCGATCATCTGGTCCAGTCGGCCGGAGAGTTCGGCCATCGCATTGAGGTAGCTCCGGGTCGCTGCAGCGAACGCCGGTGCCTCCGTCGGCCAGGGTGTCGTTTGGATCAGACGATGTCCGCCTGCCCGAGCGTCGTGGCCCGAGTTGAACGACTCGAACAGGTCGGGCGGGCTGGCCTCGCCGAGCGAATACGACAGGGCCTCGCTGCCGCGCTGGCGGTAGCCACGGTTCGCTGCGGCGTCCTCAACCACGTACTTCGCCTTGGTCACGAATGGCAGAGCGAAGAACTCCTCCATCCCGGCCCACAACCCGTCGGCGACGTCGGCTCGCAGACCATGCCCAACCAGCTGGACGAAGCCGTCTTTACGCAGCGCCCGATCGAGCGCGTCTGGTGCGTCCTGGTCGGCCAGGTCCACGGTGTCGATGGTTGCCACGCCCTCACTCTGGTCCACGTTGCGGCCGCTCACCGAACTCATCCGTCGGTGCACTCCGCCGAAATGTGGACCGAAATGCTCCATCGGCGATGCTTGGTGGTCTCCATTTCGGACGGTCTGAGCGAAGATGGGGCCATGAGCGACTCGTCGAATGCTGCGCCGAAGATCAAAGACGTCGACTTCGGCGACCTGCTCTACTTGGAGCCGCATGGCCCGGACACATACGTCGGGATCGTGGCGCGGTACCCGTGGGGCAACCGACTCTTTGGCGGGCAAGTCGTTGCGCAGGCGCTTGCCGCAGCAATGGCAACGGTCGAACCCGATCGCCGCCCGCACTCGCTGCACTCCTACTTCATCCGCCCGGGGTCCACGACCGAGCCGATTCGCTTCGAGGTGGAGCGGCTTCGTGACGGCCGATCTTTCTGTACCCGCCAAGTCGTCGCGCGGCAATCTGGCGGTGCAATCCTCAACGTGTCGGTGTCGTTCCAGGTCGACGAAGACGAAGCCGACGCGCAGATTGCTCGGTTGCCCGAAGGGCTCGCGCTCCCCGACGATCCGACCCTTGAGAACTACTCCTGGGGCAACCTGATCGATCGCCGTGCTGTCGACCTTCCGGGCCAGGATGGTGAGCCCTGGCGGCTCGGTTACTGGTTGCGGATCCTGGATGAAGACGGAGCGGTACTCGGCGACGATCCGGTCAAGCACACGCTCGCCATGGCCTTCCTTTCCGACGCCGCACCGTCACGCGCTGCACGTTCGCCGCACCCAGATTTTGCCAACGACACGAGCGATCGATTCAAGTTCCAGGGCGCCAGCCTCGATCACTCGGTGTGGTTCCACCGACCGTGCCGAGCCGATCAGTGGCACTGGTTCGACACTCGTTCACACGGCTTGAGCGGTGGACGCGGTCTGGTTACCGGTGACGTCTTGAACCTCGACGGCACGCACGTTGCGACGATCGCTCAGGAAGTTCTGCTCCGTCGTATTCGCGATCGAGGCTGACTGGAACGGGGGCGCCTGATCGACGCTGCGCAATCAGGGTTCGAGTGCCGCGAGAACTCGTTTGGTGCGGTGCTGGAAAACCACTGATGTGCGTTCGTCGACGACGTTCGGTGCACCACCGATCGACGTCAACACCGTCTGGCTCAGCGTCGCCATGTCACGTGCGCTGAGTTGCACGAGCGCGTCGTACTCGCCCGTGACAAGCCACACGGCGACGGTCTCGTCGAACGACCACACCGCGTCGAGGAATGCGTTGACGTGCGCTGGCGTCTTCGGTCTGAGCTTGACCGACACCAGTGCCTGGACGTTGCGATGGAGGGCGGTGTCATCGACGTCGGCGTGATAGCCGCGGATGACCCCCGACTGTTCGAGATGGCGGAGCCGATTGACGATCGTCGACGGTGACACGTTCACCGCTGCGGCCAGCTCGGTGTTTGGGCGGCGAGCATCGACCTGCAGTTCATGCAGAATTCGGCGATCAGTTTCGTCGATACTCACTGAATGGCATTGAATTCTGTGGAATCTGCAGACATTCACAAGATTCTTGCATCTTCATCGGATTCCGTCGGAAACTTCTGCATGGCCACCGCACCCAAGAACGATGTGACGAACCGCCAGTACGAGTTGAGCGACCGCTATCGACGTGACGAGGGCACGGCGTTTGTCACGGGTGTCCAGGCGCTCGCGCGCATCCCGATCGAGCAGCTGCGCCGTGATCGCGCGGCAGGCCTGAACACGGCGGCGTTCCTGTCCGGCTACCCAGGATCGCCGCTCGGTGGGTTCGACCAAGAGGTGGCCCGTGCGTTGAAAACCGTTCCCGAACTGCCAATCGTGCATCAGCCGGCGGTGAACGAGGAACTTGGTGCCACGTCTGTCATGGGGTCCCAACTTTGCCAAGGTCGGCCCGACGCGATTTACGACGGCGTGGTCGGCATCTGGTACGGCAAGGCCCCTGGGCTCGACCGAGCGGGTGACGCACTGCGCCATGGGGTCTTCGCTGGGTCGAGTACGCTCGGCGGTGCAGTGGTGCTGGTGGGCGACGACCCGGCGTGTAAATCGTCGACGATGCCGTCGTCCTCGGACGCATCGCTCGTCGACTTCCACATGCCGATCCTGTACCCCGGCACGATGAGGGAGTGCCTGGAGCTCGGGTTGCATGCGGTTGCGATGTCTCGCGCGTCGGGGCTGTGGTCAGCAATGAAGATCGTCACGCCTGTCGCCGATGGGTCGGGCACCATCACCTTCCCGGTCCTCGATGCTGACCCGATCCTGCCGACTGTCGATGTGGACGGTGCACGTTGGGTCAGCCATCCGTCAGCTCAATTTCTTGGGCCCCGGATGATCGAGGTGGAGCGTGAGTTCCGCGAGATCCGGCTGCCGCTTGCACAGCGTTACGGCATCGAGAACCGGCTCAACCGAGTGACTGCCAACCCACGCGACGCGTGGATTGGTTTCGTTGCCACCGGGTTCACCTACTACGAAATGCTCGAAGCATTTCGGCGGATCGGGCTCGACGGGCTCGAGGCCATCGAGGCGGCTGGCCTCCGGCTACTGCACCTTCGCATGCCCGTGCCATTCAACCCCGAGTTGATCCGTTCGTTTTCTGAGGGGCTCGACGAGATCGTGGTCGTCGAGGAGAAAAATCCGACCCTGGAGTGGCTGATCAAGGATGCGCTCTACAACCGTGGGCATCATCCGCGAGTTCTGGGTAAGACCGACGAGCACGGCGCGACGCTGATGCGTTCATGGGGTCAGCTCGACGCAGATGCCATTTGTGCTGGGTTGCGCTCACGGCTGACCGAGCGAGTTGGTGATCGTCTCGCTCCCGAATCGCCGAAGGTGCGCGAGAGGGCCTTGATCCCGTTGGCGGTCAATCGAACCCCGTTCTTCTGTTCTGGGTGCCCACACAATTGGGGAACGAAGGTCCCCGATGGCGCACTCGTCGGCGCAGGTACTGGTTGCCACGGCATGACCTTGCTGATGGACGAGGAACGGGTCGGCGAGTCGATCGGCATCACCGCGATGGGCAACGAAGGCGCGCAGTGGGTTGGCATGGAACCCTTCGTTGCCGAGCACCACCTGTTCCAGAACTATGGCGACGGCACGTTCTTCCATTCAGCGCAACTCGCCCTGCAGTACTGCGTCGGGGCGAAGAAGGACATCACGTTCAAGATCCTGTACAACGGCACCGTGGCGATGACTGGTGGGCAAGACTCGGTGTCGTCGATCGAAGTGCCCGAACTCGTCACGATCTTGCTGGCGTGCGGCGTGAGCAAGGTGGCGATCACCACCGAAGATCCGAGCCGATATCGACGTGTCGGCCTTCCCAAAGGGGTCAAGGTGCACGACCGAACCGACATTGTTGCGGTGCAGGACGAGCTGCGAACGATCCCGGGTGTCACGGTGCTCATTCACGATCAGTTCTGCGCAGCCGAGCTCCGCCGATCCCGCAAGCGCGGTCAGCTCGTCATGCCCACGCAACGCGTCGTGATCAACCATCGGATTTGTGAAGGTTGCGGAGACTGCGGCGACGTCAGTAACTGCCTGTCGGTGCAACCGGTCGACACGCCGCTCGGTCGAAAGACGACGATCGACCAGGCGTCGTGCAACTTCGACATGTCGTGCGTGGAAGGCGACTGCCCGGCGTTCATGATCGTCGAGGTGGGCGATACAACTGTCCGCGCGACTTCGGCTCTCGAGCCGACGTCCGAGGTGCCCGACCCGATCGCCGATACTGCCGTCGACCTTGTCCGTATTCGACTTGCGGGAATTGGCGGCACCGGAGTGGTGACGGTGGCGCAGGTGTTGTCGACCGCTGCAATGCTCGATGGCTGGGAGCTCCGTGGCCTCGATCAAACTGGCCTGAGCCAGAAGGCTGGGCCCGTGGTGTCTGACGTGGTGTTCACGCGCGGTGACCGGACATCGTCGAACCTCGTTGGTCATGGCCAGGCCGACCTCCTCTTGGGGTTCGACGGCCTCGTCGCCGCGAGCGACAATTCGATCGCAGCGTGCGATCCGGACCGGACCGTTGCCATCGTCTCGCACCACCGCACGCCGACGGGTCGAATGATCTCGGAGCCGGCAACGCCGTATCCAACGGACTCGATCGAGCAACGGCTCAGGGATGCGACTCGGGCTGATTGGATCCAGTTTCTTGATGCCACTGCGCTCGCAACGACGCTGACAGGGAGCGCTGCACAGTCGAACCTGTTGCTGCTCGGTGTCGCCGTGCAGAGCGGTCACATCCCCGTCACTGTGCAGGCCATCGAGAACGCCATTGAGTTGAACGGTGTGGCTGTCGAAGCGAATCTGGCAGCGCTCGACTGGGGGCGTCGATGGGCACACGATCCTGCGTTCGTCGAAGCTCATGCGGCGGCCAAGCACGAGCTACCAGTGACACAGACGGTCACGTTTGAGCCAGTTCCTGCCGTGATCGCAGGTCGGATCAACGCGATTGTTGGTGAGTTCGGCAATGCCGATCGGGCGCTCGACGACACATTGACGATGCTCGCCGGTGACCTGATCGGGTACCAGAACGCAGCGTATGCGACACGGTTTCTCGACGACGTCGAATCGGCCGCAGCGGCTGAGCGTCGGGTTGGGTCCTCGACAGGTGTGTACACCGAAACCGTCGCGCGCAGTATGCACAAACTGATGGCGTACAAGGATGAGTACGAGGTAGCGCGGCTCCTCCTGATGCCGGAGGGCGTTCGCGCAGCGACGGAGGTTGGCGGTCCCGAGGCACATGTTGCTTGGAAGCTGCATCCACCGATGCTGAAGGCATTGGGTATGACGTCGAAGGTGGCAGTCAGCTCGAAGCTGCGACCGGCCTTCGTTGCCCTGGGGTTCGGGAAGAACCTGCGCGGCACACGTCTCGATCCGTTCGGTCGGAGTGAGATGCGCCGTACCGAAGCGGGTCTGCCCGATGAGTTCCGGCGAGCGCTGCAAGTGGTGGAGGGATCGTTGCAACCCGACCTGCTCGCTGAGGCGATCGACATTGCTGGTCTGCCCGACCAAATCCGAGGGTACGAAGACCTCAAGACCCGTCGGATTGCCGAGTACCGGTCTCAGATGAACAGAGCGCTCGCGGATTTCTGCGCGTGATGCTCGTACTCTTGCGGGCGAGGTCCCGTCGCTGCCGGTCCGTTTGCGGGCTTGGTCCGAGGTCGCGCGCTACCGTTCTCGGCGATGCGAATTTCAGAGCGAGTTGACAATGCGGTGCGGTTCATGGCCGAACTTGCCTCGGGCGAACTCGCCGAGGTCGACGGTGGCGCGGTCAAGGCCGAGCCCATCGCGACGCGCCAAGGGATCTCACTCAAGTATCTGCTCGACATCACGCGTGATCTGAAACGGGCCGAGCTGATTCGGTCCAAGCGCGGGCCGGCCGGGGGTTTCACGCTGTCTCGTGAGGCGAGTTCCATTTCACTCGCGGACGTGTTTCGTGCGGTCGACGGCCCGCTGGCTGATGTGCACGACGAGAGCCTCCGCAGGCTCAGCTATCCGGCACCCGCCGAAGCGTTACCCGAAGTGTGGATGGCGATTCGCGGCAGTTTGCGACGCGTGCTCGAAGAGGTCAGCCTGACCGACCTCGTCAGTGGCAGCCTGCCAGCCGATGTTGTATCGCTTGCAGCCGACTATCGAACAACCACGGACCAACGCCACCCGCGCTGAGCAGTTACTGGGGAAGGGGGGAGGGGGTTGCATCGCGAGGTTGCATGGTTTAATGTATTGTCCGTGGAGATAGTAGACAATAGGTTGACGCACCTGCAACGGCTCGAGGCCGAGGCAATACACATCATGCGCGAAGCGGTGTCCGAGAGCGACAACCCAGCGATGCTGTACTCGGTCGGCAAAGACAGTTCCGTCATGCTGCACCTTGCGATGAAGGCTTTTTACCCCTCGAAGCCGCCGTTCCCGCTCGTTCACGTCGACACGACGTGGAAGTTCAGCGAGATGTACGCCTTTCGCGACCAGACGGCAAAAGACCTTGGCGTCGACCTGGTCGTCCACAAGAACCCCGAGTGCATCGAACGCGGTATCAATCCGTTCGAACACGGCTCGGCAATGCACACCGACATGTGGAAGACCGACGGTTTGAAGCAGGTCATCGAGGCCAACAAGTACGACCTCTGTTTCGGTGGTGCTCGGCGAGACGAAGAGAAGTCCCGCGCCAAGGAGCGCATCTTCTCGGTCAGGTCACCGCAGCACCAGTGGGATCCGAAGCGCCAGCGCCCCGAGCTTTGGAGCCTCTACAACGCTCGACGCAGCCCGGGTGAGACGCTGCGTGTGTTCCCGATCTCGAACTGGACCGAACTCGACGTGTGGCAGTACGTCCACCTCGAGCAGATACCGATCGTGCCGTTGTACTACGCCGCACCTCGGCCGGTCGTGCACCGCGGTGGCACGTTGATCATGATCGACGACGATCGCTTCCAGTTTGAGCCGGGCGAAGAGCCGGAGATCAAGAGCGTGCGGTTCCGTACTCTCGGGTGCTACCCACTTTCAGGTGCGATCGAAAGCGACGCCGACAGCATCACCGGCATCATCCAGGAGATGCTGCTCGCCACCACGTCGGAACGCCAGGGTCGCCTGATCGACAGCGACTCCGCCGGCTCGATGGAGAAGAAGAAGCAAGAGGGGTATTTCTGATGCTGTTCCCACCGAAAAAAAGTTACGTATGGGGCCTGACCCCAAACGCAATTCCGAGGGGGATCTGATGGCCCATATTTCCGATCTGATCGCGGTCGACATCGACGAGTACCTGACGTCGCACCAATACAAGTCGCTCCTGCGGTTCATCACCTGCGGCAGCGTCGACGACGGCAAGTCAACCTTGATTGGGCGGCTGCTCTATGAGTCGCACATGGTCTTCGAAGACCATCTCGCCCAACTTGCGGTCGACTCTGCCAAGGTCGGTACGCAGGGCACGGACCTCGACTTCGCGCTCCTGCTCGACGGCCTGACAGCCGAGCGGGAGCAAGGCATCACCATCGACGTTGCCTACCGATTCTTCTCGACCGAGAAGCGCAAGTTCATCGTTGCCGACACGCCGGGCCACGAGCAGTACACGCGGAACATGGTCACCGGCGCATCGACTGCTGATGTTGCTGTGGTCATGATCGACGCTCGCAAGGGCGTACTTACCCAGACCAGACGCCACAGCTACTTGGCCTCCTTGCTCGGGATCTCTCGGGTCGTCGTGGCCGTCAATAAGATGGACCTCGTCGACTGGTCACACCACACGTATCAGGCAATCGTCAACGAGTACTCGGCCTTTGCCGCTCGGATCGGTATCGACTCCGTCACCTTCGTGCCGGTGTCCGCGCTGCGCGGCGACAACATCGTCGAGCACAGCGAGAAGAGTCCGTGGTACGACGGCCCAACTTTGATGACGTACCTCGAGACTGTTCCTGTCGACGATGCGTCGAGTGCCGATGGCGCTTTCCGAATGCCCGTGCAATGGGTCAACCGCCCGAACCTCGACTTCCGTGGCTTCTCCGGTCGGATTGTCGGCGGTTCAATCCGCCCCGGCGACACGATTCGCGTTCTGCCGTCGGGAACAACCAGCACTGTCGAGCGCATCGTGACGATGGATGGCGATCTCGATATTGGGATCTCGGGCCAGTCGGTCACGATCACTCTTGTCGATGAGATCGATGCGAGCCGCGGCGATCTCATCTGCGCAGCCGATGCACCGGCCGAAGTCGCCGATCAGTTCGAGGCGCATGTTGTTTGGATGCACGACGACGAGATGCTGCCCGGCCGCCCGTATCTGATGAAGATTGGCACCCGCACTGTCGGCGTGACCATCGCGAATCCGAAATATCGGGTCGACGTCAACTCACTGGAACACCTTGCTGCGAACACCCTCGGACTCAACGAGATCGGGGTCTGCAACCTCAGCGTCGATCGAGCGATTCCGTTCGATCCCTACCCGAGCGCCGCACAACTCGGCCATGCAGGGCAGGGTCGTCGTGTCGGTAACCGAGATACCGGGTCGTTCGTCATCATCGACAAGATCACCCAGACCACCGTCGGTGCCGGGATGCTGCACTTCGCCCTTCGGCGCAGTCACAACATTCATTGGCAGGACGTCAAAGTCGATAAGGCGGCCCGCAGCGAACAGAGCCGTCATCAGCCGGGTGTGGTCTGGTTCACCGGGCTGTCCGGGTCGGGCAAGTCGACGATCGCCAACGTCGTCGAATCGAAGCTGCATGCGCTCGGTGTGCGGACGTACCTCCTGGACGGAGACAACGTCCGACATGGGCTCAACCGTGACCTTGGGTTCACCGATGCGGATCGCGTCGAGAACATCCGACGGATTGCTGAAGTCTCGGCGCTCATGGTCGATGCCGGGCTCATCGTTCTGGTGTCGTTCATTTCACCGTTCCGATCGGAACGCGATCTCGCACGCGGACGGGTTGAGCCGCGTGAGTTCATCGAAGTCCATGTCGACACACCGATCGAGGTAGCCGAGCAGCGTGACCCGAAGGGTCTCTATGCCAAGGCCCGTGCGGGCGAGTTGGCGAACTTCACCGGGATCGATTCTCCCTACGAAGCGCCTGAGTCACCAGAGATTCGCATCGACACGACTGAGGTGTCTGCCGAAGAAGCTGCCGACCGAATCATCGAGGCGCTGCGAGCGTCAGGGCGACTGTGAAGCATGCTGCTCGAACACGGTGAAGACCTGTTGAGCGAGGCGATCAGCAATTCAACGAAGGACCCGAGTGACAACTGATTCGTGGATCGCCCTGGTCGTGATCCTGTTGTGTGTGGTCATCCTCATTGCTGATCGCATCGCACCCGTCGTGGTACTGGGTGGTGCTGTCGTCGTGCTCATGTTTGTTGATGTCATCGATTCTGAGGTGGCCCTGAGCGGGCTCTCCAGCCCCGCACCGGCGACCATCGCAGCGCTGTACGTCTTGGCTGGAGCAGTGACGGCAACCGGGACGTTTTCGCGTGTGTTCGACCGATTACTCGACCGAGGAGGGTCGATTGCCCTGTTGGCAGCGGTGACTGCCGGGGCTTCATCTGTCGTGCCCAACACACCCCTGGTGGCGATGTTCGCTCCTCGCGTCGTTCGCTGGTCTCAGCTGAATGGAGTCAGCGCTTCGCGGTTCCTGCTCCCGCTGTCGTTCGCGAGTGTCCTGGGCGGCGTGATCACGCTGATCGGCACGTCGACCAACCTCGTGGTGTCGGACCTCCTGAGCAGGTCGGGCGAAGAACCGCTCGGAGTGCTTGAGATCACGGTCGTGGGGCTTCCTGTCGCGGTGGTCGGTGTGGTCGTGTTGTCGACGATCGGGGTGCGCCTCCTCCCAGACCGGACGGCAGTGTCGACTGATGTTGGGCGTCGTGGCAGAGAGTTCCAGCTCACCGCCCGCGTCGCCGCGGATGGCCCGCTTGTAGGTCGGACGATCGCGGAGTCAGGGCTGAGAAATCTCGATGGCGCATTCTTGGCCCTTGTCGAGCGGCCGGAGACCGATCGACAGTCAGCCACGTCGCTCGCAGCCTCGCCGCACACGCGCCTCGAGGCAGGCGATGTCTGCTGCTTCGTTGGCGATGTCGCGAGGATGATCGATCTCCATGACATCGAGGGCCTCACGATGGTCGAGGAGCAGCACGTCACTCGTGCGCATGGGCCAAATGCTCGAGTCTTCGAAGCGGTGGTCTCACCTGGGTCGGTGCTGGCGGGTGGATCGCTGAAGTCGGTGGGCTTTCGGGCGCGCTACGGCGCTGCGGTGATGGCGATTCACCGGTCGGACGGTGACGTCGGCGGTCAACTCGGGCAGGTGACGCTGAAGGCTGGCGATGTGCTGCTGGTGCTCGCCGACGACTCGTTTGCCTCGCGCTGGCGGGGGCATGCCGATTTCTCGCTGGTTGCGGCCTTAGACGAGCAGCCTCCCGCTCGTCGTGACCGGTCGATGCTCGTCGTTGTGGCAACGGCTGGACTGGTGGTCGCGGCGGTGAGTGGCCTGCTGAATCTGTTCGAGGCAGCGATGGCAGCATCGATCGTGGTCGTGGCAGGACGGGCGGTCTCCGTCAGCCAGGCGTGGCGATCAATTAACGTGAACGTGGTCGCAACTATGGCAGCGGCGATCAG
The DNA here is from genome assembly GCF_041688325.1 of Ilumatobacter sp. Taxonomy (GTDB): domain Bacteria; phylum Actinomycetota; class Acidimicrobiia; order Acidimicrobiales; family Ilumatobacteraceae; genus Ilumatobacter_A. Next base: position 1,404 of record NZ_JBDNIJ010000339.1, on the reverse strand, counting down.
CCTTGGGTCAGCGGTGTCCGCGAGCGGGCTCGCGGAAGAGATCGCCGGTGTCGTCGAACGCGCCGATGGCCTGGGATTGGGCGACGTGGGCCACGTGGTTCTGGTGATGTTGGCAACGATCGTTTTGACGGAACTGCTGACCAATACAGCGGCTGCCGCTCTGATGGTGCCGATAGCACTTTCGATCGCGGCCGATGTGGGGGCAGAACCGAGGATGCTGACCATCGCGGTGTTGATCGGCGCGTCCTGTTCGTTCCTCTCCCCGGTGGGATACCAGACGAATCTGATGGTCTTCAGTCTCGGGGGGTATCGATTCACCGATTTCACGAGAGTCGGTGCTCCGCTCACGTTGACGACCGTCTTGACCTCCGCTGCGATCATCCCTTGGGCGTTCGGATAGTTACCAGTGGTCCAGTCAGTGTGGGTGCCGTAGCGATCTCGGGACACGACTCAGCGGTTTCTGCCTCAATCCGTCCCGAGGTTCCCGTTGAGCGCGAGTTGGGCTACGCGAAGCCGCCGACGCCCGGGTTCACGCCATCGACGATCTGCTGGGCACGGTCGAGCACGCCCGGCTTGGCCTCGTCGTGGGTGAGGACCCAGAACTGGTTCTTGAGGACTGCATCGTGTACCGCATGAGCGACGACCTCGGTCGCAATGCCGTTCGCGACCAGCGACTCGATTGTTGCCTGCATCCCGCCGGACACGGGGTCGCCAACCGGTTCAGGGCGGAGACCGGCGGGCATGTTGCGGTCGCTCTTGGCGATGCCGGTTGCCACGAAGGCTGGGCAGAGCACCGACACGCCGATGTTGTTCTTGGCAATCTGCATCTCCTTGGTCAGCGTTTCGGACAGTGCCACGACGCCGTACTTGGCAACGCTGTATGCACCCATGAACGGAGCGGATCCGTGACCGGCCATCGATGCAGTATTTACGACGTGACAGGGCTCGCCGTGCGCGATCATCGCGGGAAGGAAGACCTTGCAGCCGTAGATGACACCCCACAGATTGATGTCGATGGTCCAGCGCCAGACCTCCAGGTTGTCGGGGTCAGCGACCGGGCCGCCAGCGCCGACGCCGGCGTTGTTGCACAGTATGTGGACGTTCCCGAAGGCCTCGATGGCGACTCGTTCGAGTTCGCGCTGCTGCTCAATCTCGCGGACGTCGACCTGCAGGCTGACGACCTGGTAGCCGGCAGCAGTCAGTTCGGTCACGGCTGCTTCCATCGCGGGAACTTCGATGTCGCCGATCACCAGGTTCATGCCGGCAGCGCCGAACCGGTGGGCCATCGCCAGCCCAATGCCACTTGCGCCGCCGGTGATCACTGCTGTCTTGCCGTTCAGATTCTCCATCCGGAAGGGTCTACTCGCCCTGCACTCCTCAGCCACAAAGCTGCTGCCTGACCCG
>NZ_JBDNIJ010000338.1:0-2066 GCF_041688325.1 Ilumatobacter sp. | reverse complement strand
CCTTCTCGGCGGTGGCCTGACCTGGTACAAGCAAACGATGCAGAACATGGCACCAGGCAGCACGCCGCGCCAGGTCAACGGCGCTCGTCTGACCAGCGAGCGGCTGCGGGAGCTTCCGACACCGCCGTGGCGCTTCGTGTTCGAGATCTCCGAAGACAAGTTGGGCGGCGTCGATCACGTCATCATTGGCCCCTCCGGCGTGATCGCCGTGAGTACGCAAATGCTCGACCGTCCGTTGCTCGCCGATCGGCCCGATCCACAGCTCGTTGCGAACGCAGCACTGATGCGGGGGTCGGTCGACGAACTCGCCAAGCGGGCTGGTGTGAGCTGCAACGTCCTTGCCAAGGTGTACTGGGGCACAGCTCAGCCTGAGCGCCCGGCAGCCGTTCAGTCAATGTACGCCACGCTGATCGTCGAGGGGCAACGACTCAACGACTGGCTCCTCACGCTGCCACCAGGCCCGCTCACTCCGGCTCAGATCGATCTTGCGTGGCAGACCATTCTCACCGGCATCGGGCGCCCTGATCCGCTGGCTTGATCGCCACACCTGAACTCGCATGGGACAGCAGGTCCAGAGTTCTCATCGGCTGCTACGTTCAGCCACATGACGAACGCCGCTGAATTCACTGGCCCATCCGTCGAGTTGCTCCAGGCACTGATTCGAAACGAGTGCGTCAACGACGGCACCCCCGATTCGGGCAACGAGACCCGGAACTCCGATCTGTTGGTGAGCTACCTCGAAGGCACCGGCGTCGACATCCAGACGTACACGCCGCGCCCGGGCCGCGACTCAATGATTGCGCGCATCGCTGGTTCAGATCCGAGCGCACCCTCGTTGTGCCTGATGGGCCATACCGACGTCGTGCCGGTCAACCGAGACGGGTGGACCCACGATCCGTTCGCTGCCGACATCATCGACGGCGAGATTTGGGGTCGCGGTGCAGTTGACATGCTCAACCTCACCTCGACGATGGCCGTCGTTTTCCGTCAACTCGCCAACGAAGGCTTTAAGCCCAAGGGTGACCTCATCTACTTCGGTGTCGCCGACGAAGAAGCCGGAGGTGTGTGGGGCGCCGAATGGATGGCCGAACACCACTGGGATGACATGCGTGCCGATCATGTCCTGACCGAACTCGGAGGCTGGTCCACGGTCGACGACCACGGCACACGAACCGTCACTGTCAACGTCGGCGAGAAGGGCTTGGCGTGGCGGCGCCTCCGAGTGAAGGGCACGCCCGGCCACGGGTCGATGCCATTCGGTGCAGACAACGCACTGATTAAGGCTGCTGAGATCGTGCGCCGAATCGCTGACTACCGCCCGTCGGCACACATCGACGACATCTGGGAAGCCCAGGTCGATGCATTTGGCCTGCCAGACGAACTCCGCGATGCCCTCAAGTCATCGGACAAGATCTGGGACACGTTGAAAGACCTGCCACCGGGCATGGCCCGCACCTGCCATGCGTTGACCCACACGACGTTCTCACCAAACGTTGCCCACGGCGGCCAGAAGACCAACACGATTCCCGACGTCATCGACATCGATGTCGACATCCGTACGGTTCCGGGCACCACGAAGGACGACGTCGAACAACACCTGCGCGATGCCATCGGCGACCTCTACGACCACATCGAAGTCAGCGAACTCCAGAACTCCAATCCGACCACATGCGACTACGGACCCGGCAACCCGCTCTGGGAAGCCGTGACCAAACACACCCAGATCGCCTATCCCGGTGCGAAGCTCATCCCCGGCCTGATCACCGGTGGCACCGATGCACGCTTCTACCGCGAACGCGGCAGCGTCGCCTACGGCGCCGGCTTGTTCTCTGGGAAGATGGACTTCGCCACATTTGGCGCACGGTTCCATGGCAACGACGAGCGGATCGACATTGAATCGATTGGCATGTCAGCCGAATACTTCTACGGCATCACCAAAGACCTCCTCGGCTGAAGTCCGCTTGCCATCTCCCAAAATGGAGATCATCTCTCATCGCCAGTGAGCCAAGCTGATCCCAGTTTCGGATATCCAGCCAGAGCAGCCCGAAACTGAGACTGCTGCAGCT
>NZ_JBDNIJ010000060.1:0-23684 GCF_041688325.1 Ilumatobacter sp. | reverse complement strand
TCACGCTGAGGCGACGACAGGAAGCGTCGGTCGCTTGCTACCACCCGCCGGCTCCACCGTCACACCGACAACAAAGTCTGAGGGATCGATATCGGTGAAGACCCGTTCGACCTCTCCGTCGGCATCCGGCCGGAAGATTCCGATCGAGACAGCGCCAGCCGTATCGATGAGCCACAACTGATACGTCTCGTCATCGGTCAGTACAGGAATGCCCGAGCCAGCGAGGACGAACGTCTGAGCACTCGGTGACCACACGACGTCCAACGTGCCGCCGAGCCCGCCACTCAACGTGCGACGTTGTGCATCGCTTGCCCCGGCAACGGCATCGAACTGGCTCCGGTCAGCATCTCGAGAGAACGCGACGAGGCCGCCGACCAGCAGCATGGCGACGGCAGCAGCGGCTGCGAGCGGCTGCCAGCGACGGCTTCGGGCCGAACCGATCGGGACGGCCGGGGGAGCCGTCGCGAGCGTCGGCGCCACGGGGCCCGCATCGTTTGCCACGGGGCCCGCATCGTTTGCCACGGGGCCCGCATCGTTTGCCACGGGGCCCGCATCCTGGGCAACACCTGTGATGGCATCCATGACGAACTGCTTCACAGCGGCTGGTGGAGCGACCTCGGCAATGCTCTGCAACTGCGCCGCGACGGCGAGATCAGCAGCAAGCTCGGCGGCGAGAGCGCTATCAGCGGCCAGGGCGTCATTGAGTTCAGCGTCGTCCGTTTCGCTCAACTCGCCAAGTGCTGCCAGGACGAGGAGTTCATCGATTCGGGTGTTGATGTCGTCACTCATGAAGCTCTCCAAGCTCTCCACGCAGTCCAAGCTCTCCACGCAGCCGTTTGAGGCCCCCGCGCGCCCGGCCTTTGACCGTGCCGAGCGGGAGCCCGAGCAGTTCAGCGATGGCACCGTGTGCCAATCCGTCGATAAATGCCAGCGTAATCACCTCGCGCTGGTCCTCGGGCAACGTGGCGAGTGCCCGCCGCACTCGTTCGCCATCGAGCGAAGTAACCACGTCGTCTTCGAGAGGGCCCTGCTCGTCGTTGCGTTGGGCCTGCAACGATTCGATTCGGTTGCGTTGCGACTGTTCTCGGCGCACCCGGTCGACGGCCCGGCGCCGGGCGATCGTGACAGTGAACGTGGCTGCCGTCGCCCGGCTTCTGTCGTAGGTGGCTGCGGTTTTCCACAGCTCGACGAAGACTTCTTGCAGCACTTCTTCAGACATTGCAGGATCGCGAAGCACTCGGCGAACTACAGCGAAAACCTTTGGCGCCAGAGCGTCGTACAGCTCGCTAAAAGCGGACTCGTCACCAGCTCCGACACGTTCAAGCAACACGCTTGTATCGATTGAAATGTTCACCGAGGGTTCATGATGCCACGGGTGCGGGGCGGTCGCGACCGGTTCGAACGCATTCGCTCCGTGGATGACAGTTACGAGCATCCGAGGAACTCCAGAAAGGTCAGTGCTTCGATGGACTCAACGGCAAGTGGTTCGGCCGGAGTGGTCCAACCAGTGATGTCGAGCCGGACCGGTCCACCGTCGGCGCGGCGATGTGCTGATCGGCACGTTCCGAGTGTCAACTGGGAGCCCTCGAACTCGAGGGCGTGACGGACCGGGACGGCAAACGATCGGCCGTGGTCATCAGCGACGACCAGTACCTCGGCACTGATGTCCAGGTGGACAGCAGCCAGTAGATCGCGGAACGAAACACCAAAGGTGCCATCGGATCGGAGTGTGGCGAGTTCGACGAGGCTGGAGTAGCGCAGCGAGCCCGGGGCCCCGACGCGGCCCGTCACGGACAGGGAGTACTGAATATCGAGAAATCGAGCGATCGCAGAAGACAGCGTCTCGGGGGACGGAGACTCGGCGAACTGTGCGTACGCACCTGTTGCCCGTGGGTCGGCTGGACTGACAACGGTGGTCCGAACTCCAGTGCGCCGCGACGACCTCATACAAGTGGTTCGTCCGCCACTGACCGTTGGATCACACAACCCTGCGTTGGTCGACGTGTTGCAGACGCGAACGGATGCGTCGAGAACGCGAAAGACAAGGGGCCCTCATCCTCCTCGCCTTTCAATTGTTCAGCGTGGCTCAGGTCACGGGGCCAGGTCGCCGGCTCAGGTCACGGGGTCAGATGACTGGAACTTCGACGTGGCGTCCAAATTCGGCTTCCATCGTGCTCATGACCTCGCCGAGTGTGGCGTACGACTTCACGGCGTCGATGAGCGCGGGCATCAGATTGACCTCAGGGTCCGCGGCGTCAGCGCTGACCCGTGCCAACGATGCGTCGACCGCTGCTTGGTCACGATCTTGACGGACCTGGCTCAGTCGCTTGCGCTGCTTCGTCTCGTCTTCGTTCGAGATTCGGAGCAGGTCGATCTGGGCGTCGTCATTGCCTTCGCGGAACGCGGTGACACCGACGCGGATGTGATCGCCAGCGTTCAGTCGCCGCTCGAGCTCATATGCGGAGTCCGCAATGCGACCCTGGAACCAGTTTTCTTCGATGCCCTGGATGGCTCCTTCAAGCATCGACCCGTTGCCGATGTCATCGAGATACACAAACAGTTCCTCGGCCTGACGTTCCATTTCATCGGTCAGTTCTTCGACGAAGTAACTGCCGCCGAGCGGGTCGGCGACGCTCGCGACGTTGGTCTCGTGAGCAATGACCTGCTGGGTACGGAGCGCGATGCGTGCGGCTTTCTCGGTCGGGAGCGCCATTGCCTCGTCCATCGAGTTGGTGTGCAACGACTGGCTGCCGCCGAGAACGCCCGCCAAGGCTTCGATCGCGGTACGGACAATGTTGACCTCAGGCTGCTGTGCGGTGAGCGACACGCCGGCGGTCTGGGTGTGGAAGCGGAGCTGCATCGAGCGTTCGTTTGCAGCGCCATATCGCTCTTTCATCCAGCGTGCCCAGATGCGGCGGGCTGCCCGATACTTCGCGATTTCTTCGAAGAAATCGATGTGGGCGTTGAAGAAGAAGCTGAGTCGTGGCGCGAATGCGTCGACGTCCAGCCCTGCCTGCATCGCCAACTCGACGTAGGCGAAGCCGTTGGCGAGGGTGAAGGCGAGCTCTTCAGCAGCAGTCGATCCGGCCTCTCGGATGTGGTAACCGGAGATCGAGATGGAATGCCAACGGGGCATTTCGGCGGCGGTGAAGTCGATTGTGTCGCGCACGAGGCGCATCGACTGGCGCGGCGGGAACACGTACTCCTTCTGCGCCTGGTATTCCTTCAAGATGTCGTTCTGGAGGGTGCCGCCGAGCTGGGCTCGGGGGATGCCTGCCTGCTCGGCCTGTGCGATGAACATGGCAAAGATCACAGCCGCCGGCGAGTTGATCGTCATCGACGTGGTGATCTGACCGAGGTCGATCCCGGCGTAGAGGTCGGACATGTCGGCAATCGTGTCGATGGCGACGCCGCAGCGTCCGACCTCGCCGACTGACATTTCGTGATCGGAATCCAGGCCAAGCAGCGTCGGCATGTCGAATGCCGTCGACAGACCGGTGCCACCGGAGTTGATGATCTCCTTGAAACGCCAGTTCGTATCTTCGGCGGTGCCGAACCCAGCAAACATGCGCATGGTCCAGAGCTTCGACCGGTACATCGATGCGTAGGGGCCGCGTGTGTACGGGTACTGACCGGGGAACTCCCCATCGTCTGGGCCGTAGACGGGCTTGAGTGGGATGCCTGACATCGTGGCGTGGGTACCCGGTGTCAGTTTCGAGGCGCTAAAGGCTTCTTCCCACTGTTGCCGATTCGACGGTTCTTGCGATGCGACCATTGTTGCAACGCTAGGCCAGTTGTGGCCCGCTCGCCGAGCCGGGTCGCTCAGCGTGCCCCGGTTTTGCGTGAGCGATAGCGCCGTCGGTTGCCGCTTTCGCTCACACAAAATCTGGGGGCGCGGAGGCTGTCTTGGTTGACAGGGGGCGGGGGCTCGCCTCGCCGACCGATGAGCTGGCAAACTCGGCACGGCATGGCTCTCAACTCAACGCAGCACTCAACGCATCACGCAGCGATCATCGAGGGCGTCGACCGGGTCTGTCGCGACTTCGGCGACGAGTACTGGTCGGCCAAAGACCAGGCGCACGAGTTCCCCTGGGACTTTTACGATGCCATGGCGGCCGGGGGTTGGGTTGGCATCGCGATCCCCGAGCAGTACGGCGGCGGAGGGCAGGGCATTGCTGAGGGCGCGCTCGTCCTCAATCGCGTGGCTGCCTCAGGCGCGGCGATGAACGGTTCGACCGCCATCCACCTCACTATGTTCGGCCTCGCACCTGTGATCAAGTTCGGCAACGAGCAGCTGAAGGACACGTTTCTGCCGCGTGCGGCTGCAGGCGACCTCCACGTTGCGTTTGGTGTGACCGAACCCGATGCAGGGACCGACACCAGCCGGATCTCGACTCGCGCAGTTGAAGACGGGATGGGCGGCTTTGTCATCTCAGGTCGCAAGATCTGGACATCGAAGGCACTCGAATCGGAGGTCTGCCTGCTCCTTGCTCGGACCGATGGTGAGCCGGGTCAAGGCTTCGGCGGATTGTCGCTGTTCCTCGTCGACCTTGACCCGAAGTACTGCGACATCGCACCGATTCCGAAGCTTGGTCGCAACGCCGTGGCATCATGCGAAGTCGCTTATGACGAGCTGCCGGTCGAAGGATGGCGAATGGTCGGCGAGCGCGGGCGCGGCTTCCAGCACATCTTGCATGGGCTCAACGCTGAGCGGATCCTGCTCGCTTCGATGGCGTGTGGCATCGGCGAGGTTGCCCTGCAGCGGGCAATCAGTTATGCCAAAGAACGCGAGGTGTTCGGTCGGCCGATCGGTCAGAACCAGGCGATCTCACATCCGCTTGCCAAGGCGCACATGGAACTGCAAGCGGCGTACACGATGATGGCGGTAGCAGCCGAGCGGTATGACGCCGGCCTCGAGTGCGGTGAGCAGGCGAACACGGCCAAGTATTTGGCGGCTGAGGCATCTTATTTCGCAGCTGACCAGGCGGTTCAGACGCACGGAGGACTTGGCTATGCAGTGGAGTATCAAGTCGAGCGGTACTGGCGCGAAGCGCGGTTGCAGCGGCTCGCGCCGGTCAGCCAGGAGATGACCCTGAACTACATCGCGCAGAACGTGCTCGGCCTGCCCAAGTCGTACTGAATTTCCTCTGATGTTGGCTCGCACCCGCTCGTCGCCGATGCGGAAGTCGAATTTTCAGCAGACGGCGCGGACGTACGGGTACGGGTTGACGGCTCGCCCTCCACCTGGGTGTACTTCGAAGTGCAGATGGGGTGTGCCGGCGTTGCCCGTTTGGCCGTTGTAGCCGATCTGTTGGCCTTGCGAGACCGACCCGCTGCTGCCCACATAGCTACTGAGGTGCGCGTAGTAGTACTTTGTCCCGCTGTTCCCAGCGAGCCAGGCAGCGTTGCCGCCAAGACGGTTGCTGGAGAATCGAACGATTCCTGCTTCGACAGCGATGATCGGCACACCCGGCGCCGCGATCATGTCGACCCCCTGATGGCTCCGACCACCCGAGCGTGGAGCGCCCCACGTGTCGGCGAACCCGTAGTTGCCAGCAATTGGACAGACCATGCCTCTCCCCGCATTGGACGGTGGCGGTGTTGATACCGCACCGCCGCCTGAGCTGCTGGTGGTGGACCCGCCACCGGAGCCGGCGCTTGCCGCCGCGGCCTGCTGCTGGGCGGCAGTAACTTTCGCCGCAGCCGCGTCTTGGCGGGCGCGTTCTGCGCGCTGCCGTTGCAGCTCGTGCTCGATTGCATCGTCGATCACGCGTTGCGATTCGATTTCTTGGAGCTGGACGATCTGGGCCTCGGCCTGCTTCTCCAACTCGGTGAAATTCTGTTGCGCTGCGGTTTGCTGTGCCTTCTGCTGTTCGAGCTTTCTACGAGTTGCGTCGACGTCGACGATGATGGCGGCGAAGTCGTCGAGTTCGACGTTCGCGGTCTCGATCGTCACAGCGGCGAGCACGTCAGCGGTCAGCTGGTTGGTCGCATCGGAAAAATCGCCGAGAAGCAGGAAGCTTGAACCGCCCGACTGGGTGAACCGCCGGATCGCCGACGCCTCGAGTGACGTCTGCATCTGGTTGGCTTCTTTTTCGACCGCTGCAAGCTCGGCTTCGGTTTCGGCGATCTCGATAGTCAGCGTGTCGATTGCCGACTCTGCATCGAACAAGGCCTGGGCTGCGTCATTTGCGCGGTCACGTGCTGCCTGGATCTCGCGCGCTGCTTGTTTGGCCTCTTCGCTGCCATGGTCAGCTCCGACGGTCGACCCGTCACCGACGGTAGCGAGACCGAGTGCCACAGCGATGATTACCGAAGCGACTCGGGGCAGCGTTGGTCGCCCGAGACGAGCGCGGCGACGCGGAAGTCGGTAGCAGGCGGACGGCAACACGGGCACTCACGGTAGTTCGCACGGAGCGCGAGATGGGGGCGGTTCGCGATTCCGTCCCGCTTTTGTTGCGCCGCTGGTCAGAGCCAGTGATTCACGGTTTCAGATACGCGCTCGGCAACACGTTGCAACATGCCTCGTTCGGCCCACTGTGCCGGGTCGAGGAGGATCGTGTTCTCGAGGTCTTCGTCGAGGTGTTCGTCCAGCACCTGCACGACGGCGGGGTCAAAGATGACGATATTCGCTTCGTCGTCGTGACGCAGCGAACGCTGGTTGAAGTTGGCCGATCCGACCGATGCCACGGTGCCGTCAACGGTCATCACCTTGGCATGCATCATCGACACCTCATAGGTGCGAATCACGACACCGGCATCGAGAAGGCGTTGGTACGACGCCTCGCCGGCGATCTGGATGAATCGTTTGTCGGCGTACTTTCCCGGCAGCATGATTTCGACGGAGACGCCGCGATCGACAGCGTTGATGAGCTCTTGCGACAGCTGGACACCGGGGTTGAAGTAGGCCGACGCAATCCTGATGCGGTGTTGCGCACAGGCGATCAAGGTGATCATCAACCGCCAGATGTCGTTCGATCCGTTTTCGGCGGCGGCCTGGACGACGACACAGGTGGAGTCGCCTGCCGGTGTCATGTCGATGAGCGGTTCGGACATGGGGTCAAATCCGCTGTGGTTGTGGTCTGCCCAATTGTCGATGAAGCCGGCCTCGAGGCCGGCGACAGCAGGGCCTCGGACACGAAGATGTGTGTCGCGGTATTCGTTCTCGTTCCGAGCGTTGCCCGACCATTCGTCGGCGATCCCGACACCGCCGATAAAACCGGCGCTGCCGTCGACGACGAGGATCTTGCGATGCGTGCGGTTGTTCGCTCCGTTGAGCTGCGGGATCTTCTCGTCGGTGAACGGCCGGAACCAGCGAAGGTCGCAGCCTGCCCCTTTCATCACCGACACGAGGCCGTCGTCGAGCTTTCGTTCGGCGAGTGCGTCGATCAGGACGCGCACACGGCAGCCACGATTGGCCGCGCCGGCGAGCGCTCGGGCGAACCGGTCGGCAACATGGCCGGTCCAGAAGACAAACGTGACGATGTTGACTGTTCGTTCGGCGTTGTTGATCGCATCGAGCATGGCGGCGAAAATCTCGTCGCCGTTGCGCAGCACCTCGATCGAGTTGCCCTCTGTGGCGTGCAGGCCGAGGAGCGAGTGCACACGGTCGACCCACTCGCGGGTGGTCGCCACTGCATCAGATTCAGGGGTGTCGCCCACTTGCGACACGCCCATCAGACGACAGCGCCCAGCCAGCTACCGATCACCCAGGTGACGGAGCAGGCAACCACGGCCCAGCCGACCTGTCGGCCTGCGGTTCGAAGCATTGAGCGTTCGGTGAACCGGGCCAACACCGCACCGACGGTGGTGGCTGCGATGAGGCCGAGGACGGCCGACGCAATGACCGCTGCGTTGCCCTCGATGAAGAACCAGGGGAAGAGCGGGATCAATGCGCCGATGGCAAACGCGAAGAACGAGCTGATCGCGGCGGCGGTCGGGTTGCCGGTCCCGTCGGGGTCGACGCCCAGTTCTTCACGAGCGTGCACGTCAAGGGCGATGTCAGGGTCTTGGTGGACCTGCTCGGCCATGCGCTTCGCCGTTTCGGCGTCCGCTCCACGCCGCCGATAAATGGCTGCAAGCTCGCGTGTTTCCATCTCGGGCTGCTTGGCGATGGATCGCTTCTCGATTGCGAGTTCGCGTTCGACCAGTTCGGCCTGAGCCTTCATTGACACGTACTCGCCAGCGGCCATCGAAGCCGAGCCTGCGAGTAAGCCGGCAACGCCCGCAACCAGCACGTTCGAGCGGGTCGAGGCGGCGGCGGCCACACCCAAAATCAACGCCACATTGGAGACCAGGCCGTCGCTGACGCCGAACACGGCAGCGCGCACCGTGCCACCAGTGACATCACGATGACGGTGGACCATATAGCCGGGCCCGTGGTCGTGGTCGTGGTCGTGGTCGTGGGAATGGTCGTGGTCGTGGTCGTCGTCGTGGTCGTGGTCAGAAGGATCCGGTGAAGAGTGGTCGGTGACCTGCTCGCTCATAGTTGTCAAGGTACTGCGAAATCCGTCGGTCGTGTCACGCTCCGGTCAGACCAAAATGTGACAGGCAACCAGGCTGGGCTCGTACTGTTCGGGTGATGTGCGAACGCCAGTGGGTCTCGGCCGCTCTTGAGGGCTCTGTCCAGTCGATCAGTTTGGCTGCGGCGTCGGCGTCCGGCGATGAGGTCCTTGCCCGAATCGATGAGCTGACACAGCAGAACCGGGCGACCGACGCCGACGAGTGTGTCCAGCTCAACCCCGCGGCGAACCTGACGAACCCGCGGGCCGAAGCCGCACTGTCAGCAGGGCTTTGCAGCAGACCCTCGCTCGGGTACCCCGGCGACAAGTACGAGATGGGGCTGGAAGGGGTCGAGCAGATTGAAGTGATCGCGGCACAGTTGGCGTGCACTTCGTGAACTGAGCGTCAGTACGGGCGGCAGGCGCGGCCAAACTTGCGGTCGTCAGTCGCGGTTGCGGGTGAGGCGGTCGGAACCGGCATCAATCCCAGGGAGTTGCGCCTCGAACTGGCCGACGTGCTGTGCGGCCAGGCCGGTGACGATTGCCTCGACCTCACGCCAGTTGACAGCTCGCAAGCCTTCGATGTCGCGGTTGTACGGCTGCTCGAAGGTGATGACGGTGTTGCCGGCTGCACGCAATTGTTCGATGTTGTGTGGCGCGTCATCGATGTAAGCATCGGCTTCGACCTGCGGCTTCTTGCCGAGGAAGCAGAGGTCGCGGTACGGGATGCGATGGGTGTCGAGCCAGTTGGCTGTGTCGGCAATCGCCTTGGCATGACCCCAGTGCGTGTAGAGCCGGTGCGTGATGATGCGGATCCAGACGCCGGCGTCACTGAGGCGCCACAGCGCTTCGGCGGCTCCGTCGATGACCCGCATCGTGGCGAACATGTCGTGTTCCATCACCGCGATGCGATGGAAGTGGGCGTACTCGTCGGGTTCAATGCCCCATTCGCCGAAGTCCCACGAACGCTCGAGCGGCATGGTCTCTGGGTCGACGCCGCGGAGTTCGGCCATGATCTCGCGGAACCGGAACGTGTGGTCGGCCACGACCCCGTCGAGGTCGACGCCAAGGATGAACTCTGCTGGACTTGAGGGATCAATTGCCACGGAAAACATCCACTCTTGTCTCGGACTGCGTTGGATCGTTGAGGTCAGGCTTGACGATTCGAGGTGATCCGGCCACGATACGGCGACGTGCCGCACCAGAGATCGTGTCGACGGCAATCGTGCCGAGCACCACGATGATCAACCCGAGCCCGGCAGTGCCGAAATCTTTGAACGACAGCGCCTGGGCGAGTGCCGAGCCGATGCCGCCTGCGCCGACGAGGCCGAGGACGGCTGAAGCTCGGATGTTGACCTCGAATCGATAGAGGAGGAACGACGTGATCTCGGGAGTCACCTGCGGCAGCACACCCCAGCGCAGACGCTGCAGCCGTGAGGCGCCGACGGCGTCAGCGGCTTCGACCGGACCCTTGTTGATGCCCTCAATGATCTCGTAGAACAACTTGCCGAGCGTGCCGACCGAACCCACGCCGATGGCGAGGACCCCTGCCATTGGCTTGAGCCCGAAGATCGGGATGAACGCCAATGCCAAGATGATCTCGGGGATGGCTCGAAGCACGTTGAAGATCTGGCGTGTGACCCAGGCAATCGGTCGGCCGACGAGGTTCTCTGCGGCGAGAAACGACAGCGGCACTGCGAACAGTGCAGCGATGAGGGTGCCGAGCCAGGCAATGGCGATCGACTCCCACATCTTGCCGAGAAGCCCGCCGATCTTGTTGGCCTCCATGCTCGAGAACATGACCGTACAGAGTGTCCACATGTCGCCGGGCGCGTCGATGAGCCGCGACCACTTGGCGTCAATCTTGAGCACGGACCACAGCACCAGCGTCAACGCGAGTGCTGTCGAGACCCACCGGAATGTCGCCACCGGCTTGTTCGGCAATTCGACGCCCGCTGGCTGGTTGGGCGGTGTCGGCATCAGGCCGACGCGCAGCTTGGACCGCAGCTTGGACCGCAGTTTTGACCGCAGTTTTGAACCGGTCATTAGATGAGCCTCCGGCGGAGGGTGACCGAGATGCGTTCGACGATGAAGACCACGAGGAAGAACATGAAGACGAGGCCCCACAGTTCTTCCCACCGGCCGGCGCCCCGGAAGAACTCGATCCGTTGCCCGATGCCGCCGGCACCGACGAGGCCGAGGACGGCCGAAGCGCGCAGGTTCAATTCGAAGTTGTAGAGCACGAACGACGTGTACGACGGCAGGATCTGGGGTACAACTGCTGTTCGCAGCATCTGCGTGAGGCTGGCCCCCGACGCGTTGGCTGCTTCGATCGGGCCCATGTCGATGCCATCGAGCGTGTCCGACGTGAGCTTGGTGGTGACGGCGAGCGAGAAGAAGAAGAGCGCGAGTAGGCCGCTGAGTGCGCCGATGCCCACTGCTGTGACGAAGAGGAGCGCCCACAGCAGATCGGGAATCGACCGGATGACGTTGTTGCAGCTGCGCACCAACATGCGGAGCCAACGATTCGGGTTGCCGAAGGTGGTCGACCAGAGGGCCAGCGGAAGTGCAGAGGTGGCGCCAATGGCGGTACCGATCACCGCGAGCTGCAGCGTCTCGATGAACGCCGTGCGCGAGCGACGTGACCAGATCTGACCCCAGTCAGGGTGGAGAAGGCCTTCGGCGGGTGAGTTCTTGCGGGTGAAGTTGGTGATGATCTCGCTGAGCGAGAACCCGACGCTGCGCGCCGTGACGATCGTGAGTGCAGCAGCGATGAGCGCACCGCCGACGGCGAACGTCGACACCCCGGGTTTTGCTGGAAGCACTGGTGGTGGCGCGTCGTCGAGGGTGGTCATGAGAATGCTGGCGGCTAGAGCGCGCCGTGTTTGGTCATCGTGTCGTCGGCCGTGAGGCTGCGTCCGTAGATGCTCTCGAACACGGTGTCGTCGCATTCGCTGCCGGGGCCATCGAACACGAGGACACCATCACGTAGGCCAATGATGCGGTCGGCGTAGGTGGTGGCGAGGTCGAGGAAGTGCAAGTTGACGATCGTGGTGATGCCGAGTTCGCGGCAGATCTGCTGCAAGTAGCGCATGACGACGTGGCTTGTCGGCGGGTCGAGTGAGGCAACGGGCTCGTCGGCGAGGATGATCGACGGGTCCTGTGCGAGCGCTCGGGCAATGCCGACGCGCTGGCGTTGACCACCGGACAGATCAGAAGCGCGGGTGTAGGTCTTCTCGATGATCTCGACACGTGCGAGCGCACGGGCTGCAATGTCGATGTCGGCCTGGGGGTACTTACCGATCAAGGTGCGCCACGTTGGCACTTCGTGGAGTCGGCCCATCAGGACGTTCTTCAAGACAGTGGTGCGATCGACCAGGTTGAAGCCCTGGAAAATCATGCCGATGTCAGAGCGCAGGTCGCGGAGGCCGGCACGGTTGAGGGCGTGGACGTCGTGACCGTTGACGTTCAGCTCGCCGGAAGTAAGCGGGACGAGGCCGTTGACTGCCCGGATCAGCGTCGACTTGCCGGCGCCGGACAGGCCAACGATGACGACGAACTCCCCGTCAGCAATTTCGAGGTCGAGGTCTTTCATCGCCGAGACCCCGTTGGGGTAGGTGACGCTGGCATTGCTGAAACGAATCATGGATGACGAGACCTGGACGTTGGGGTTACGGACGGGGTGATCATGCCAGAGTTGCGTATGGGGTCTGACCCCATACGCAACTCTGGCGGATCAGCTCACTGGAGGACGTCGCCGAGCTTGATTTCGAGCTCACGGATGACGTCGAAGTCAGCCGAGTCGACCGGCACAAGGCCGTCGATGTTGTAGAGCTCGTCGAGGACTGTGGCGCCCTCTTCGGTGGCTGCGATGTCGGTGAATGCGTCGGTGATGGCCTTCACGAGGGATTCGGGGAGGTCACCGGCAACGGCGAAACCGTCGTTTGGGATCGGGCCGGACCAACCAAACACGACGACCTTCTGGCCAACGTCGGGGCTGGTCTCTTCGATCTGGCCGCGGGCATCGTTGAACGACACACCGACGACGGCGTCACCGTCGTAGACGGCCTGCACCGAGCTGTCGTGACCGCCGGCGAACAAGCCGTCAATGTCATCGATCGGGTCGATGCCTGCGTCGACGAGTTGAAGTGCCGGGATGGCGTAGCCCGAGGTTGAACCTTGGTCGACGAACGACACGGTCTGGCCTGTGAGCAGTGCCAGCTTGTCGGCGCCGATTGGGCCGTCAGCTGCGCTTTCGGCGTCGAGGACGCCGTTGCAGAACAGGAAGCCGTTTTCGTCGGCGACAGGTGTGTCATCGCAGTACGTGTCGGGGTCATTGGTGAACCACTGGGTGACGTACAGCAGTGAACCGAAGCGCTCAGACTGCAGGATCAGCTGGGCGCCGGCCTGCTCTTCGGCCTGCACCATTTGGCGCGGCCCAAGGCCACCAGCAATCTGTGCCTGGCCGGATTCGAGCGCGACGATGACGCCCGAGTAGTCGGTCGGGACGAGTGCTTCGATTTCGATTCCGAGGCGCTCGCTGAGCATGTCGGCGAGCGGCTGAGCGGTCTCGATGAGGCCGCCGGTTTCCTGGCTCGGGGTGAGTGTGAAGACGAGCTTCTGGGGCCAACCTTCACGGTCGACGTCGTCGGCCAGGGCCGCGGTGTCGGCTGGCGCTTCAGCGTCAACTGATGCCTCGGTCGCGACCGGTGCATCAGTCGTGGAGGCGGAGTCATTGTCGCTACCGCACGCTGCGAGTACCAGAGAAGTGGCTGCTGCGAGGGCGACGAATGAACGCTTCGTTGTGGATCGTTTCATGGTCACGTCTTTCCGGTGTTTGGTGTACCGACAGGTTGTCGATGCTTGGCGTTTGCCTCTCTCCCCTGTTTACGATGGGCCGCACGACCTCGCCGCTGCAGGATGCCTTCCGAGGGTACGTCACTGCGGCGCCTGCGTCACGCGGCGATGTGACGCCTCGGTAACGACTGCGTGAAACTCCGGCCAGCTGGTGACGTCAACGGTGCCCGCAATCGGCTTGTTCCAGGGACGGACGAACCGGCACACGACAGCGTTGGGATGGTGTTGAGCCAACTCGGCCAAGACGTGCGGGGCATCATCGAGATAGACGTCGCATTGGACCTCTGCCTTCTGGAAGGTGAGGTGAACTTCGCGGGTGGGGATCGCGTTGTCGGCGAGCCAGTGAAGTGTCTCGTGAACGGCCCAGTCAGGCTTGGTCGACACGATCACGATGCGATGGCCATCACCGCTCAACACATTGAGTGTTTCCAACGCCTCGGGGAGGAGTGCGAGATGGCGAAAGATCGATGGCCGATGTTCGTTGCCCCGAGCCCACTCCCAGAACGCCTTCATGTCGTCGAACCCGCCCAATGTGTGCAGTCCGTTCCATGTCGTGACGAGGTCGGGCGTCAGCGATCCCCCGAACTCGGCGTTGTGTAACGCGGTCCAGCCAGCGTTGAAGTCAGCTACGACGCCGTCGAGGTCTATGCCGAGTCGGAGGGAATGACGTGCCATGACTGCATGTTTGCATCCGACCCGTCAAATCACCATTTCACTCTGTTTCACTCTGTAGAGGGTCCCTCTTTGATGGATCCCCATTTGCTGCAGGGGTTGCCGCGCGCTGGTTTGACATTTGTCACAGCGGGGGGCGATGCTGCAGCTGGCCAATCGATGGGGTGTGATGAAACAACTGACCGGAATGGACGTCAGCTTCTTGCTGATGGAAACAGCGAACACGTACGGGCACGTCAACGGGTTGTCGATCTACGAGCGGCCGTCGCCTGACTTTGATCCGTTCACTGAGGTCCGCAATCGACTCGGGATCATGGTTGGCCATCTCGAACCACTTCGACGCAAGGTCGTCGAAGTGCCGTTCGAACTCGACCGGCCGTACTGGGTCGAAGACGCCGACTTCGACCTCGACTTCCACGTTCGCCACATCGGTCTCGCGCCGCCGGGCGCTGCTGATCAGCTCGCCGAACAGGTCGCACGCATCGTGGGTCGTCGGATGGATCGTTCGCGGCCTCTGTGGGAGGCCTATGTGATTGAAGGTCTTGCCGACGGTCGTTGGGCGCTGTTACAGAAGACTCATCACGCCACGATCGACGGCGCCTCCGGCGTGATCATGTTGAAGATGTTCACCGACGATTCGCGTGACGCGATTTACCCACTCGAACATCGCGAGTGGGTCGGCGAGCAACCGCCGAGCCGCGCCGAGATGCTGCAAGCTGCGGCGAAGAACCTCGCTCTCAATCCGGTCAAGGGCATGCGCCTCTCGCTGAGCGTGTTGCGTGATCTCGCCGATTCGATGGGCGTGACAAGCGTGAGTGGGCTCGCAACCCAAGTTCGCAAGACGCTCGGCTCGATCACGGCAGGGCCATCCGGTGATTCGAGTGCGTCGGTGCGTTTCCCGCTGACGCCGGCACCGCAGACGCCGTGGAACAAGTCGGTCACGCCGCACCGTCGGTTCGCGATGCGGTCTGCTGACCTGTCAAACCTCAAGCGTTTGAAGGACGCCACCGGCGGCACCTTGAACGATGTTGTGATGGCAATCTGCACCGGAGCGCTTCGCGAGTATCTCATCGAGAAAGATCAGCTGCCCGAGGGGCCGTTGCGAGCAATGGTGCCCGTGTCGATCCGAACCGGTCAGGAAGAGGATCCGTGGACGAACCGCGTGTCCGCAATCGTCGCCGATCTGCCGACGTATTGTGACGACCCGATCGAACGCGTTGCGTTGTGTCGTGACGCGATGAACGCAGCAAAGGGCCAGCTCGACCTCGTCCCCGCCGACACGCTCGGCGAGGCAGCCGACTACACATCTCCGGTCGTCGCAGCCTCGGCGATTCGGCTGGTGTCACGACTCAAACTTGCCGATCGCGTGAATTCGCCAATCAACGTCGTGATCTCGAACGTGCCAGGACCCCGCGAGGCGCTGTACTTCGCCGGAGCGAAGCTCGATGCCTACATTCCGGTTTCGACGATCTCCGACGGCGTCGGCCTGAATATCACGGTGCACAGCTACCAAGACCGACTCGACTTCGGTCTGATCTCCGACCGTGAGCTGATCCCCGACCTCTGGCACCTCGTCGACCTCCACATTGACGAGATCGCTCGCCTGTTCGAGGCAACTGGTGCCGAGTGGGCTGTTGAGCCTGGCCCGAAGCTGATGCGTCACGGCGGTGACGGAGTCGACGCTGTTCCGGCGAGCAGCGGAGTCGTCAAGGAGATGATCGCTGATCGCGCCGCTACGGAAATGCAGCCGCGCAAGCGAACCGCTGCCAAGAAGGCACCCGTCAAGAAGAAGACTGCTGCAAAGAAGTCGACGCCGAAGAAGAAGGCGCCTGCAAAAAAGCCTGCGGGGAAGAAAAAGTAATTCAACGGCCATCGTCGCAGCACGACGTCACACCGAGGTCATATCGTCGGTGCGACGTCGGCGGTCAGTTCGAGATCGGAGGGATAGCAGCCTCCCAGTCGGCGAGGAGTTGCATGATTTCAAGTGAATCGTCAAGCCGCGGGCTCGGGCGGGCTGCTTCGGTGTCGCCCGCTGTGAGATGGCGTTCGACCATCTGCACCTGGTGAAAGAACGCATCGTGATCGTCGTTGACCACGATCACCTCGGCGTCGCCATCGAAGGGCTGCCACGTGAGTTGGTTGCGGCCAGCGACAGGTAACCAGGGGTTGGTATCGAAAGTCAGGCTGCCGTTGCTGCCGGTGATCGTGAACGCGTGCGCCATGCCGTAGTCGTCGGTCGATTGGAGGCTGGCGAGAACACCGTTGTCGAAGCGGATCGAGATCGCCGTGTCGGAAACATTGCCGTCGTTGTTCCGCGTTCCAAACGCGGCGTGCGAACGTTCGCCGAAGGCATTCGGTCCGCACATCGTTTGGACGACGAGGTGGAGGAGCGACGTCGGATAGCAGCCAATGTTGTACAACGTGCCGCCGCCCGCAGCGTTGACCACATGCCGAATGTTCGCCGCATACCGGCCGCTGACCGAACGCAGTTTTCCGAGCCGGCCGTCGCTGAGAACTTCGACAACTGTCTGGTACAGCGGATGCGCGAGGTACATCAATCCCTCGACAAAGAAGGCGTTGGTGCCTCGAACGCCGTCGACGAGTTCGTGAGCGGTTGCCATCGACCGCGTCAGCGACTTCTCAGACAGCACCGCCTTGCCGGAGCGTGCGGCAGTGATGGCGAGTTCGTGATGCGCATGGTTCGGCGTACCGATGTACACCGCGTCGATGCGCGGATCACTGACTGCTGCCTCGAGGCTGAGGGCGCGATCAATACCGTGCTGGGCTCGAAACGCTTCGGTTCGTTCGGGCGAGCGACCTGCCACGACATCGAGCCGGGAGCCGGGGCTCTGTTCGATTGCCGCGACCATCGTGTTCGTGATGAATCCGGTCCCGAGGGCAGCCCAGCGCAGCATCGGACAGACACTACTGAGCCGTCTTGTCACACTTTGGTCTGACCTCGGCGTGACCTCGGCGTGACAGCGAGCTACTCTGTTTTCCAGTCGGGTCGCGGCGTCCAGACCTGGCCGGTGGGATCGGTGCGTAGCTCGACGACGCGCAGATCGCCGGTGAACTCGTACGGGCCTTGGTAGTGCGCGTAGGCGACAGGCGTACCCCAACTCTTGCCGATCGCGAAGCCTTCTTGCACCATCGAGTAACCCATCGGGGTGATTCGCATCCGGTCATTCGTTGCGACCACAGCGCCGTCGACCGACATGACTGCGCGCCCCCAACCCTGCTCGATGGGTTCGTAGTCGACGCGGACCTCGATCGGCTGCCCGGTCGGGAGCGGCTCCGCGCTGACGAGCTCAGACATTTCGATCTTCAAGACGTTGTGGACGTAATGCGCTCGACCGTTCTGGACGAAAAACGACCAGCCGGCCAGCTCGCCGCCCTGGCAGACGATCACGCCCTCGTCGCCGTCGGAAAACGTGAGGTGGGCGGTGAGCGAGTGCGGGCAGTTCAAGATGAGGGGGAGTGACGGGTTGGGGATCGGCGTACTGCCCGGGAAGTAGCGATACACCTCCCGGTCCTCCGACGCGGTTGGCCGAAGCGGGTCGATAAATCGTTCGCGGCCGCGGTCGTCGAGGGGCAGGACGTTGTGCGCACGCGCCTCGTCCCACCAGAGTGCGACCAGCTTGGCAAGCTTGTCCGGGTACTCGCCAGCAAGGTCGTGGGCCTGGCTGTAATCGACATCCTGGTGGTACAACTCCCACGGGTCATCGCCCCAGTCGGTCCCGGGCTGATGCCAGGTGACCGCAGTCCAGCCGTCGTGCCAGATGGCGCGGCTGCCCAACATCTCGTAGTACTGCGTCGTCTTGACGTTCGGTGTGTCACCGTTGCTGATCGTGGGGGCGAAGCTGTGCCCTTCGAGTGGCTGTTGATCGACACCGTTGACTCGTGTCGGAACCGGCAGCCCAGCTATTTCGAGCAACGTTGGGTAGAGGTCGGTGATGTGGTGGTACTGGGTGCGAATCGCGCCCTGGTCGGAGTCGGGGATTTTGGCCGGCCAGTGCACGATCATTGGGTCGGTGTTGCCGCCGCGATGTGTGTCACGCTTCCACCTTTGGAACGGCGCATTGCCCGCCTGACTCCATCCAATCGGGTAATGCGGGTCGGTGTGCCGGCTGCCCATGTGCGCGATGTCGTCGAGCATCTCGTCGACCTCCATAAACATCATGTTTCGGAACCGCTCGGTGTTGGTCGTGCCGTGTTTGCCGCCTTCGGCCGATGCTCCGTTGTCTGACAGGAAGATCACGACGGTGTCGTCAGTGACATCCAATTCGTGCAGCGCGTCCATCAGCCGACCGATCTGCGCATCGGTGTGATCGACGAAGCCGCAGAACGTTTCTTGCAGCCGGGCATAAAGGCGCTGCGCGTCGGCGTCGAGTGTGTCCCATGCCGGCACTGCGCTGCTGCGTGGCGGGAGGTCGGTCCCCTCGGGGATGATGCCCATCTCCAGCTGGCGCTCGTATGTGGCCTGGCGATGGACGTCCCACCCATCGTCGAAACGGCCGGCGTAGTGGTCGATGAATTCGGGTGGAGCGTGGAAGGGGCAGTGCGGCGCGCCGAAGGGGAGATACAGGAAGAACGGACGACCGGACGACACCTGCTGCTGGTCACGCAGCATGCGAATCGAAGCATCGACGATGTCTTCGCTGACGTGGTAATCGTTCGTCGATCCGTCGGGGTTCTTCCTCCCGGATGTCGGCGTTTCGACGCGATGGTTGTCGACGGTCAGCATCGGATGCCACTGGTCGACTTCGCCGGGTAGGAAGCCGTGGAAACGTTCGAAACCCAGCCCGAGTGGCCAGCGGTCGAACGGGCCTGCTGCGGTTTGCTCTGAGGTCGGCGTCAGGTGCCATTTGCCAGCGCAATAGGTGGAGTAGCCGGTTTGCTTCAACACTTCGGCAATCGACGCAGCACTCTTCGGGAGGAACGCATTGGCGCCGGGGAAGCCGCTCGCCATTTCGGCAATGGTGGCGAAGCCGACCGAGTGATGGTTGCGGCCAGTGAGCAGCGCAGCGCGGCTCGGCGAGCACAACGCAGTCGTGTGGAAGTTCGTGTACCGCAACCCCTGAGCGGCAAGTGCCGACAGGTGGGGCGCCTCGATCGGGCCGCCGAAGCACGACAGTTGTCCGAAGCCGAGGTCGTCCACCATGATGACAATGATGTTCGGAGCGCCAGCAGGGGGTCGGAGCGGGGGCGGCCACTCGGGAGTCGACTCGGCATACGTGTCGTTGACGACGCCGCGGAACGGAGTCGGCTCAGGTGGGAGCTGGTCCATTGGCGGATTCGAAATTGCGTCCATTGCCCCAGCGTGCCAGACCTACGTCCCCTGACCGAACGTGTACTACGTTGAGTTGACCGCTCAATCCTTGCGGACGACTGGGGAGTCGATGGCAACGAAAACAAACATCAGTGCACCGCCGGCATGGATGCTGGCACTCGAATACCGCGCATTCAGCGAGCGCGTTGCGATGAGCGTGGCGCTCCCACTGCTGCGGCGGATGCCGAAGGGCGACGGCCACCACGTGATCGTCCTTCCCGGGTTCACTGCTGGCGACGGATCCACGAGGCCGCTTCGCCACCTGCTGCGCGACCTCGGGTACCACTCCCATGGGTGGCGTCTTGGCAACAACCTCGGGCCAACGCCGGAGATCCTCGAAGGTCTCGGTGCGCTGCTCGAACGTGTGCATGCGCAGGCTGAAGCACCGGTGTCGATCGTCGGTTGGAGCCTCGGGGGCATCTTTGCTCGCGAGCTGGCGCGTGCCGCTCCCGACAAGATCCGTCAAGTGATCACCCTCGGCAGCCCGATCCAGATGGTCGCCGAAGACGGTTCTTCGGCGCAGATGATCTGGAAGCGTCTCCAGCGGCTGCATTCGCCGGATTTCGCCACGTCGCGCAGTGTTCGCGCTGGCTACCTCCCGCATCTCGAGGTGCCGTCGACCTCGATCTACTCGAAGACCGACGGCGTGGTGCACTGGCAAACAGCACTCACGCGACGCACTGAACGCGCCGAGAACATCCGTGTCTACGGAAGTCACTGCGGCCTCGGGTTCAACAATTCGGCGCTGTTCGCCGTCGCCGATCGGCTTGCTCAGGCCGAGGGCGAATGGAGTCATTTCCGGGCGCCGCTCTGGATGCGCGGGGCATACCCGAACTCCGACGATCTCGACGTCGATCGTCTGCCCGGCGACGCCACCTCGGTCGCCTGAGCGCGATCGCTCGACTCGCCTTTGGCTCGGAGGTGCCGAGCGCCGCGGGTCCAACTACTACGTTCGGCACATGGCACGTATCGAACCGCTCGCGAGCACTGACCTGGCTGAGCACGAGGAGGGGTTGGCCCTCGTTGAGCAGATGATGGGGTTCGTGCCGAACTCGATGCCGACGATGGCACGGGTGCCCGGCCTGCTCGCGGCGTTCCAAGGGCTCGGCGCGGCAGTGCTGGGCAACGGGCTGATCCCCGTCCCCCTTGCCCAGATGGTCGCGCACGTCGCCAGCACGGCGGCAGGTTGCCAGTATTGCCAAGCCCACACCGGCCACACCGCCGAACGGATGGGCGTGCCAGCCGAGAAGCTCGCTGTCATCTGGGAGTACGAAACGAACGATCTCTTTGACGATGCCGAGCGGGCCGCGCTTCGGATCGCGCAGGCAGGCGGCAGCGTTCCGAACAGTGCAACCGACGAGATGTTCAACGACGCGCGAGCGTTCTACACCGATGATCAGCTCGCAGCGATCGTCGCAGTGATGTCGATGTTCGGCTACCTCAACCGGTGGAACGACACGCTCGCCACGACGCTCGAATCGAGCCCCGCTGCCTTCGGAGAAAAGGTCCTCGCCGATCGCGGCTGGACCCCCGGTAACCATCGCTCACTGACGCACTGACTGTCACGCTCCGGTCAGACCAAAGTGACGCTCCGGTCAGACCAAAGTGTGACAAGACTGTCACGCTCCGGTCAGACCAAAGTGTGACGACGAAACTGTGACGCCGCTGGAACGCTGGCAATCATGTGGGGCTGAGCGACGCGCGAGGCTGTCGTGATGATCACAGTGTTTTCGGCGGCGTCGGTCGTCACGGTCGATGATGAGATGTCGACGGCGCAGGCGGTGGCGGTGCAAGACGGGCTGATCGTTGCCGTCGGATCGCTTCACGACGTGATTGCTGACCTCGGCGATCGAGTGCACACGGTCGACACGACGTTTGCCGAGAGCGTGATGCTTCCGGGCCTGATCGATCAGCATCTGCACCCAATCCTCGGCGCCACGACGCTGGCAACTGAAGTCATCGCAACCGAAGACTGGGTGTTACCCGACCGCAGCTATCCCGCGGCGCATTCGAACGAGGAGTACATCGCGAAGTTGTCCGGGGCTGGCGAGCGGATGCGCGTGGATGGTGCCGCCGACGACGAGTGGCTGTTCTCGTGGGGCTACCACCAGCTCTGGCACGGTGAGCTCAACCGCCACGTGCTCGACTTGGTGAGCGCGACCCGCCCGATCGGCGTCTGGCAGCGCTCCTGTCACGAGTTCTACCTCAACACGGCCGGGGCCTCCAGGCGCTCGGTGTCTTCGACGATGGCTGGGGTGCGGGCGTCGACCCGGAGGTCTTGGCGACTGCCGACATCGAGTCCGGTCACTTCTGGGAACGCGGTTTCTTCAACCTGCTGTTCCGTCTCCTGGCTCCGATGTTGTTCAGCCCCGAACGCCTCGAACGCGGGCTACGTCAGATGGTCCGGTACCTCCATCAGAACGGCGTCACGGCGTTCAACGAGCCCGGCGCGATTCTGGTGCCTGGTGCGTGGGAGATGTATCAGCAGATCCTCGGCGACGACGACACGCCGTTCTTCAGCTACTTCCTCACCGACGGACGTGGCCCGGCCGAGCAGCTCATGCCGCACGACGAGACGCTGGCCCGCGCTGAGAAGCAGTTCCAGATGGCACCCGACGGCGCACCTGGCACCGGCAAGCTGGCCTTCTACCCGAAGCAGGTCAAGCTGTTCGCCGACGGCGCGATCATCAGCCAACTGATGCAGATGAAGGACCCATACCTCGACCGTGAGGGCAATCCGAATCCGCATCATCACGGCGAGTGGATCCTGACGCCCGAGATGTTCGAGGAGCGCACCAAGCTGTACTGGGAGGCTGGCTTCCAGATTCACATCCACGTGAACGGCGACCTTGGCTTGGAAGTCGTGCTCGACACGATTGAGCGCCGGATGCGAGAGCACCCGCGCATCGATCACCGCACGGTGATCGTGCACTTCGCGAACTCGACGGAAGCGCAGATCGATCGGATCGACAAGCTCCGATGTGTGGTGAGCTCGAATCCGTACTACCCGGTCGGTTTCGCTGACAAGTTCGGCGAGGTCGGCAAGATCGCCAACTTCACGATCGTCGACCAGAACCCGCTCACCGTTGCGCCACTCGACCTCGATGGCATCGCCGTCATCGGCACCGTCTTCCAAGGCCGATGGTTCCCCGTCCCGGCAGGCGTCGCCGGACGCGCCTCGCTCGCCACGACTCGCGGCCCCGGCGCACTCGCCTCGATCACTGATCCCGGGGGCGCCGGTTGCATCTGCGATGTCGCCCGCGAGATCATGCGCGCCATCGCCGACAACGCAGCCTGATCGGCCTCCGCGGCGCCAGGCTTGCCTTCCATATTCCACGACTTCGCGAAGCAAGACCGTCGTTCTCATCACATATGGCGTCGACGCGGTGTTGTCGTCAATCGGACAGGTCCGGTGTTGATGGATGACAAGGGCTGCCGATCTGCTGCGTTCGAGGCCGAACTCAACGACGCCGGCATCACACTGATCCGACCGAAGGCGCGCTCAGAGAAGACGGAACGACTGCACACCCGATTCCTGAAACCATTCCGCCAGGTCATCGAATCGGTCAACCAGACCTTGAAGGCCCAGCTCGACTTGGAACGCCACGGTGGCCGAAAACCCGAAGGCGTCTGCGCCCGCATTTTGTATCGACTCCTCGCGTTCACGGCCGCGATCTGGCGCAACGAAACCAGCGGCGTGAAGAGCCCGTAGCTGAATGTGTGCACCATGAAACACGTGATGCCATCATCACCAGTAGTGGCACCGTTGATGCTGGCGGTCCCGGCAACGCAAGTATCTGGCCGGCGGCAACAACCGACCCAACCACTGCTGCCGAAGCAACCAAACACAACACGCCGGACGCGCCAAACAGGCGCCGAACAGTTGACGAAGACAGAGACCCCCGACGGTATGTGGAAGCAGACAAATCTGACTTCAGACCAGAACGCAACAGCCGTATTGGCCAGAGGGTGCCTGAACATCCAACGGCAAGCGCACGCCGTCCGCTCGGCCCGTTGCTACCTGCACCCAAAGGACGGTCTCAGCGACCGGCCAACCTTCCTCCACGGGGCAGCCCCGCAAGAGCCGCAGAGTCTCACCATCTCGAGTTGGGCGCGGCGCCGCAATCGCGCTCGTGCGACAGTTGGACAGCCTCGGCGTCACGAGCACGGCGACTGCCGATACCTCGCCGACTTCCGGAGTATGGACTCGCTTCGGCGAGGGGGTGAGCGACCCCAGATACTCCAAGATTTCTTCAAAATTTTTGTGCCTTCACACGCACCGCAGAGCCACCTCAATGCTGGCCTGAGCGTGACGCGTTGGGCCG
>NZ_JBDNIJ010000337.1:0-8971 GCF_041688325.1 Ilumatobacter sp. | reverse complement strand
TGCCGTCGACACCGCCAACCACTTCGAGGCCGAGCGCTTACTCTCGGCCACCTACACGCTCGCCGATCATGTCGACGCCATCGCCCACGCGGCGACCGCCGGCCGACGCGGCGCCGTCAAAATCGCATTCGACCTGCGCACTGGAGATAGCTGATGCCACGCCCCGGATTTGTTCTTGACGTCGATCGCTCGACACCACCCATGCTCTTTTGGCGCGGCGAGAACTTCAGCCTCGAACGCCTGCCTGCCGATCGCAGCCGAGTGATCTACCCGCCCGAGCCACTCGCGGGCATCGAAGATCCTGAGGGCGCAATTCGCAACGCGCTCCTCAACCCGATGGACGCCGACCCGTTGCCGACGCTGCTCAAGCCCGGCATGAAGCTCACCATTTGCTTCGACGACGCATCATTGTCGCTCCCGAAAATGCGCCGGCCTGACACCCGCCAGCGGATCATCGAGGCCGTGCTCGAAATGGCTGCCGAGGCTGGTGTCGACGACGTCCACCTGATCGCGGCACTCGGCCTGCACCGTCGGATGCACGACTACGAACTCAAGCACGTGCTTGGCGATCGTATCTTCGATGCGTTTCACCCACGTGGCACGCTGTACCAGCACGACGCTGAGGACTACGACAACCTCACCGTGATCGGTGAGACCGAAGAGGGCGAAGTCCTCGAGATCAACAAGCGCGTCGCCGAGTCCGACCTCGTTGTCTACGCCAACGTCAACCAGGTCGCCATGGACGGCGGTTGGAAGTCGATCACCACTGGCGTCGCCTCATACCGGTGCCTGAGCTTCCACCACAATCCGAAGACGCTGCAAAACACACGCAGCCTCATGGACCGCCACCACAGCGCACTACACAAGAGCCTGTGGCGGATGGGTGAGGTCTTGCGCGAGAGTGGTCCGCAGATCTTCACGGTTGAGACCACGCTCAACACAAACACGTTCCCGAAGCCGTTCGACTTCCTCGCCAAACGCGAGTGGGAGTGGAACGCCAAGGACCGCGCCACGTATCTCGCCACGCAGAAGTCGCTGAGTGCGATGCCCGTGAAGGCGCGTCGCAAAATCATGCACTCAATCGAGTCGCCATACGAGATGACCTCGGTACAGGCCGGGTTCACCCCGACCGTGCACGAAGAAACGCTGCAGCACGTGTACGCCCAGCACCTCGTCGAAGTCGAGGGTCAAACCGACATTTTGACCATGGGCATCCCCTACATCTGCCCCTACAACCCCGAGGGCGTCATGAATCCGATCCTCGTGATGTGTATGGGCCTCGGCTACCTGTTCAACATGTACCGGGGCAAGCCGCTCGTGCGTGAGGGCGGCGTCATCATCATGACGCACCCGACGTACCGCGACTTCAACCCCGTCCATCACCCGAGCTACATCGACTTCTTCGAAGAAGTGCTCACCGACACGACCGACCCAGCCGTGATGAGCGAAAAGTGGGAGAAGAAGTACGCCGAAGACGAGTGGTACCGCCACTTGTACCGCACCGGCAACGCCTACCACGGCGTCCACCCGTTCTACGCCTGGTACTGGGGCGCACACGGCCAGCAACACGCCGGCAAGGTCATCATCGTCGGCGGTGATGCCCCGACCGTTCGTCGTCTCGGCTTCACGCCGGCATCGACAATGAACGATGCCTTCGAGATCGCCAGCGACGTCGTTGGCCGTGCCCCGACGGTGACCCACCTCCACGTTCCGTCTGTCCTCGTCGCTGACGTCAAGTAAGGCGCGACGGTCTCTGAGATGGCGAATCCCTATATGAAGCGGGCGCAGAAGCTCGCCGGCAAGGCGGAAAGCGCCGTACGCCAAGCGACGACGCCCTTGCGGAACTTCGGGTTCCCGTTCCGAGCTCCCACGGTGCCGCGCGGGGTGGAAGTACCTCCCGAGGCGTCCGGCCTGGGTGCGCACTACAACACCGACTGGGCACGTCGTCCTCTTGCCTCCAGCATTCGCGGCGTGATCACCGAGGGGCCGATGCGCCTCGCTGCTCGCATCCTGACCAACCCTGAGGTCACCGGAGTCGACCGGCTCGCGTCCCTGCAGCGGCTGGAAACTCCGCCACCCGTGATCTTCGCTCCGACGCACCACAGCCACTTGGACACCGGCCTGATGATCCGGTCGATTCCGCTCGTGTGGCGACGCGACCTCGTCGTTGCTGCCGCCGCCGACTACTTCTTCAACAAGAAGTGGAAAGCCATTATCTCGGCACTCGCGCTCAACGCTGTGCCAATCGATCGTGAAGTCACGGGGCGCAAGTCCAGCGACATGCTTGTGAAACTCATGGACAAGGGCAGCAGCCTCATCATCTACCCAGAAGGTGGGCGCTCCCCCGACGGCTGGGGCCAAGACTTCAAGGGCGGCGCTGCCTACCTGTCATCGAAGACCGGTGCACCGGTGGTGCCCGTGTTCATCGATGGCACCGGCTCGATCTTCGGCAAAGGCATGAAACGTCCAAAGCCGGGCAGCACCAAGGTCGTCTTCGGCGCACCGATGTGGCCCGAAGAGGGCGAGTCAACCCGTCGGTTTAATGCCCGCATCGAAGCCGAAGCAACAGTGCTCGGCGACGAAGCGCTCACCGACTATTGGTCGGCCCGCAGCCGCGCTGCCCGCGGTGAAAGCCCGTCGCTCACGGGCCCCGAGCACACCAGCTGGCGCCGTGACTGGGATCTTGCCGATCGTCGCAAGTTGGGCGCCGCAGGCAAACGCCGCCGAGCCAAGCGCTCCTGGCCCGACTTGGGCTAGACAACGCAGCGCCGGTTTGCCCCGCTCTTTATCGGAGCATCTTTGAAGAGAGTCGCTTTCGCGCCAGGATCAGTTCTTGACAGTTGCCTGGAACAGATACCCGTTTAATACCTCTTGGAGTTGTGAGGCGTTGTTGTCGTCGCTGTCGGCAAGAGTGACGGTGACGTTCATCCCGCGCGGCCCACCGGCTGCGACGACTACGTCTCCCGTCAGATGCCGTTCGGCGAGGATTTTTTGGACGGTGCGCTTGACGGTGTCTTCGCGCAGGGACGGCTTGAAGATCTTGCCGACGGCGGTCATCGGGATTGCGTCGATGATCCTGATCTCTTTGGGCCAGGCTGGCCGTTCACCAATTTCGGCTTCAGCGAAGGCACGCAGCTCCTCCTCAGTGACGGCGACGCCAGGGACCAGTTGCACGTAGCAGACCGGCAATTCCCCGGCATAGGAATCAGGCATCCCGACCGCGGCGGCGACAGCGACGGCCGGGTGACGTTGCAGAGCGTTCTCGATCATCAACGGGTCGATGTTGTGGGCGCTGCGGATGATCAGGTCTTTCGATCGACCGGCGATGTAGACCCTGCCGTCAGCATCGGTATACGCGAGATCTCCACTGTTCAGTTCTCCGTCGACAAATGTCCCGACGTTCTGAGTCTTGTTGCGGTAGCCGGGTGACACGGTTGGACCCCCGACCGTCAGCACTCCGACTTCCCCCACGTCGCAGGGGTCACCGAGTGATCCATCGTCGGTGAGACGACGAACGGTGACTGTCGTGTACGGGAAACGGAGGCCGACCGAGCCGGAACCTCCCTCGCCCTCAAACGGATTGCAGGAAATGATGCCCGACGCCTCGGTCATCCCGTAGATCTCGTTGAGCCTCGTCCCGGTGACGGCCTCGAACTTCTCGCGCACTGCAACGGGGAGCGACGCTGCGCCAGTCAGACCACCTCGCAGCGAGCTGATGTCGGCCCCACCGAGAGGTACATCGGAAATCGCGCCGATCGCAGTGGGCACCGCAAAGGCAAGCGTGACCCCGTAGCGCTCGCAGATCCGCCAGAAATTCGTCACCATCTCCGGGTTCCTCATCCCCGACGGCGACATCAGCACGATTTCGGACCCGGCCAGGAACATGCTGATACCCAGCAGGATGGTGCCAGCCACATGAAACATCGGCGACGTACCGGTCAGTACGTCGTCGGGCCCGAGGTTCATCAGCGCAGCACTGCCGAAGCCCGCCGTCAGCTGGCCGTTGTGGCTGTGCGCAGCAAGCTTCGGGACACCGGTCGTCCCACCGGTGTGGAAATAGGCAGCGACATCATCGCCGTGACCTCGGGAGTCGAAGACCAGGCGGTCCGCAGGTTGATCGCCAATTGCATCGAAGTAGTCGATGACGCCCTCAACAGGTGCCGTGCCGGGCGGGGCAACCCGCACCAACGTCAGCTCAGGCATCAGGCGCTGCAACTCGAGCGACTTCTCCCAGATGTCGAGCTGCGGGTGCGGCCCCAACGTCACCAGCACTTTCGCTTCAGACGCTTCCAGGAGACCTCGGATGTGGTCGGGCTGCAGAAGAAAGTTGATCGGTACGGCAGAGCCAACGGTCTCAGCCGCCCACAGGACAGCGTGCGTCTCGATGAGCGTTGGCAGCATGAACGCCACGCCGGGTCGTACACCGCCGAGACCAGACAACAAGTTGGCAGTCTGGCGGACAAGCCCCAACAGCTCCGGATAACTCACGCGGCGGGGATGCTCGTCATCGTCTCCCGTCATCACCATCGTCAGCGCGATCCGATCACTGTGCACCTCCGCCGCTCGGACCAGAACGTCGTACACGCTGTCACCAGGCAGCCGCTGCCGGAGAGGCATCTCCGATTCGAACCGTTCCACGTCCGACAACGTCCGCAACGGACTCTCGAGCCAACTCGTCACTACAGATCTCCTCGGTCATGGGGCAGTCGTCGATCGCTGTCCGCGACGAATGGCCATAGGTATAGCTCGCGGCGTTTCATGAAGTCCGACCGCAAGACATACCCACTGCGGGCGACCGACTTGTCAAACCTCGTGGACCGAGCGTCAGCCTGCATGGATGGCAATGGCTGGCTCGTCTCCCAACATGCGTCGAGTCACCAGGTATCGATGTTGGGGCGGTCTCCGCGTGCTGGTGGTGCGGCGGCGAGCAACGTCGAGAGCCAACGGCGCGAATCGGCCGGGTCGATGACATCGTCGATCTCGAAGTGCGTTGCCACACTCAGCGCCTTGCCATGCTCATACATCCGGTCGACCATCTCGGTGAACAATGCATCGCGCTCGGCATCAGATGCCACCGCAGCCAATTCCTTGCTGTAGCCGAGCCGGACAGCTCCCTCGAGGCCCATGCCGCCGAACTCACCAGTCGGCCACGACAGGCAGGCGAGCGGCGCCTTCGTGGAGCCACCCATCATTGCCTGCGCCCCGAGGCCGTACGCCTTGCGCGTGACGATCGTGATCATTGGAACCGAGACGTTGGCCCCGGTGACGAACAGGCGCGAACAGTGCCGCACCAGCGCGCTGGCCTCGACGTCTGGACCAACCATCATCCCGGGGGTGTCGCACAGGGTGATGATCGGAAGGCCGTGCGCATCGCACAGCTGCATGAATCGTGCTGCCTTGTCGGCCCCGTCGGAATCGATTGCCCCAGCCAGATGGTGGGGATTGTTCGCCACGATGCCGACGGGTCGACCTTCGAGCCGAGCGAATGCCGTGACCATACCCAACCCAAAGTCGCGTCGGAGCTCAGTGATCGAGTCGATGTCGAACAGTCCGTCGATGACGGTACGGATGTCGTAGGCGCGTAGCCGATCGAGCGGCACGACATCGCGGAGCGCCGTTTGATCGGGTGCTTCCCACTTCTGAATCGTGCCCTGGAAGTAGCCGACGCACCGCTTCGCGATCGCCGTTGCCTCCGCTTCATCAGCCGCCACAATGTCAACGACACCGTTCGCGCGCTGCACTTCGATCGGACCGATTTCGGTCGGTTCGAACACGCCGAGCCCGCCACCTTCGATCATCGCGGGGCCACCCATGCCGATGTTCGAGTCTTCGGTTGCGATGACGATGTCGCAGCAGCCAAGGATGGCAGCATTGCCGGCAAAGCAGTAGCCAGCATTGACGCCGATGAGGGGCACCGTGCCGGAAAGCTGTGCGAACCACAGGAATGCCAGGCAGTCGAGGCCGCTCACGCCGATGCCGTCGGTGTCGCCCGGCCGACCGCCGCCACCTTCGGTGAAGAAGACCAATGGAATGCGCAGTTGCTCAGCGAGTTCGAACAGCCGGTCTTTCTTGCGATGGTTCTGCGTGCCCTGCGTACCGGCTAGCACGGTGTAGTCGTACGACACAGCAATCGCCTTACGCGTCCGTTCGTCAGCGAAGAGATCTCCATTGATATCGCCGATGCCACCGACCAACCCGTCGGCGGGCGTTTTGGCGATCAGGTCGGCTACGTCGCGCCGTCGCCGCTGCGCAGCGATCACCAGTGGGCCGTACTCGATAAACGAACCCTCGTCGACGAGGTCAGCAACGTTCTCACGTGCTGTTCTCCGGTTGCGTCGGCGACGCTTCTCAACGGCGTCGGGCCGAGCTGCGTCGAGCCCACCCACATGCCGTTCGATCACTTCGGCCAGATCGGGCCGGTCGAGCCCCTGCGGCAGCGACGCTGCCGCGGAGACGTCGGGAGGCGGCAGGACATCACCCGCGGCGGCAGCAATCGGGGGGCCGAGTGTGACGAGCACGTCGCCGGGCGACACCGTCGACCCTTCAGCCGCAACCACGGCCTCGACAACACCGTCGACCGGAGCCACGACTTCGTGGTGCATCTTCATCGACTCGACGAGCGCCACCACGCCCCCGGCTCGTACTGGGTCACCTGCTCCGACGAGCAACGCCACCAATGTTCCTTGCAACTCCGTCGACACCTCAACACTCATGCAGAGTGTCTAACCGAGACCACCCACCCCGATCGAAGCAGCCGGTCCGGCGCCACTCGAGTCAGATCGAGTCAGATCGCGGGAGTGCGCTGGAACGAGGTGATTGATTTATCGCCCATGACCAGTTCGGCTGCCACTGCGGCGAACAGGGCGGGCACGATGAAGCCTGGCTGTCCTGTCGTTTCGGCAACGAACATCACGGCCGCAAGTGGAACTCGATAGCCGGCGCCGAGGAACGCTGCCACGCCGAGCAGCACATAGAGCGTCGGGTCGAGCGGGTTGACGATGTCGCCGACACCACGACCGACGATGGCGCCACCGACGACGAGCGGGATAAACACACCACCGACGCCGCCGCCCGCCAAGGTTGTTGCAGTAGCCATACATCGAATGAAGAAGATGGCGACGAGTAGCCAGACAGAGTGCGACTCAGCCAGCCAACCGAAGACCTCGTAGCCCGAGCCAAGCGTGAGGCTCTCGCCGGTGAGCCCCCGAGTGATCACGAACAGCACGGCCAAAGTGGTGCTGGTGATCATAAGGCGCGTGACGATCGGCCGCAGCGTGAATGCCTTGGCCAGCCGAATCAGGCGGGAGAACGCACGGGCGCCCAGTGCGCAGCCGATCCCAATGAGCACAGCACCAGCGAGGTCCTTATATTGGAACGCGACAGCACGGTCGGAATCGAACGAGAAGATCGGGCTCGTGCTACTGAAGGCCACGAACACGAGGTAGCCGGATGCTGATGCCACGAGGGCGGGCAGGAGCATGCGGCGCGCCATCTGATCCCGGAATGGAACTTCGAGGGCAAAGATTGCTCCGGTTGCGGGCGCCTTAAAGATCGCCGCCACACCGGCCGCAGCACCAGCAACCAGCAACGTTCGATAGTCGGCGCCACGGAAGGCAGCTGGAACCCGTCGCTGGATGAAGGCGCCTATTGCAGAGCCGCCGTACATCGATGGGCCTTCCAGCCCCATTGCGCCACCCATGCCGAGCGTCGTAAATGCCGCGGCGATACGACCAATGAACGCTCGCGGACGAAGTGGATACTCGGGGTCGTGGAATGCGCGGAGGTATTCGTCGGATGTGGCAGGCGTTGCACCCTTACCGATCGTCCTCAAGATGATCGCCGATGCCACGAGGCCGATCCCCGGCGCGATCGCTGCAAACCACAGCGGGCCGTGCACCACACGATCGAGTGCGACCTCGGCGACGAAGAACTCGAAGAACCGAACACCCAGCCCAGTGATTGCTCCAGTGATGGCTGCAAGCAACACGACTTCTCGAGAACGGCGAACGAGGTCACGGAACTCACCAGAAGCGATATCGAAAGTGGCCGGGCGAAGACTCTTCATCACTCTCTGACCCCACACAGTGTCGAAGTCTACGCCTCACCACCAACTTCTTCGGGGCGCGCCCACGGTTGGAGCGACCCTCCGATGGCACCGCTATTCCAATGAGGCGGTGTGGGCTGCTTCGGATTCGTGCAAACGACGAGCGCGTTCTGCCAGTAACGGAACCATCACGACCACGGTGTTCGGTCGCTCCCGCAGACGTGTGGTCAGCGCCAGCGTGCTCTGGTTGTGCAGCAGGTTGTCGAAGACATGCGCCTCGACATAATCCGGCATCACCACCGTGACCATCGCGTCCGGATGACGCCGTTCGATCTGGTCGATGTATCGGAACACCGGCCCGTTCAATTCGCGGTACGGGGATGGCTGGATGACGAGGGGCGCTCCGAGGTTCAGCGCGTCCCACGCGTCGCGGACCGCCGATCCTCCGCTGCTTTGGCCGGCGTGGATCGTCTGAGCCGCTCATGCTTTTCGGCGAATGTGGCGAGTGGGCGCCCGAGGAGTCGCCCCTCAAAGGTCGAGTAGTGGCGGGTCATGACAAGTGAGCGTGTGGGGATTTTCGACCCAGCGAGCAAACCACAGGCGAAACCGCGCACGAGACGGACGCTCACATCAAATCAAGAGGTGGGACCGGACTGCGCCTGACCCTGACCCTGACCCTTCGAATGGGTCAACTGGGGTGGCAGTGACTCCTCTCCGGAAGTAGACAGCGATGACCAGTGCGCTGATGGCCATCACGAATCCTTCTGCAACGAGTGACTGCGGGGCAATCGTCTCGCTCCAGTTACCTATGTCATCCATCGATCCGGGCAGGCCGACGGGCGTCAGTTGGGGGTGATGCTGGTGTTCGTGCTGGTGTTCGTGCTGGTGTTCGTGCTGGTGTTCGTGCTGGTGTTCGTGCTGGTGTTC
>NZ_JBDNIJ010000336.1:0-2993 GCF_041688325.1 Ilumatobacter sp. | reverse complement strand
GTCGCCGACCTCCTTCGCTTCGAAGCCGGCGACCGCTCTGACATCGACGAGAACCACGACGTGCAGCACGTCGCGAACTACGCCGACGCGCTCGCCTACGGCATCGAGCGCCTGAGCGACGGCGGCACGGTCAACCTCGAACTGCTCCGTGACATCCACGAACGGCTGATGGCGGGCACCGACATCGCACCCGCCCCGCCGCCAACGCCAGTTGCGGGGATGGCCGACGCGCTCGATGACCTCGAGGTGTTCCTGCAGGAACGGTCGATGCCGTTCCTCATCCGACTCGCGCTGGCACACCACCAACTCGCCGTGATCAATCCGTTCCCCAAAGGAAACGGTCGGCTCAGCCGGCTGCTCATTTCGCTGCTGATGGTCGAGCGCGGGGTCCTGCCCGAACCGATGCTGCACCTCTCCGTGTACTTCGAACGGAACCGTGACCGGTACAACGAGCTACTGATCAGCACGAGCCGAACCGGGAACTTCGACCCCTGGCTCACGTTCTTCCTCCGCGGCGTCGCTGAGCAAGCTGCCGATGCCGAAGTGCGCATGGCCGGGCTCGTCGAACTGCAAGCAGCGCAGCGCGCCGTACTCCAGGCCGACTCCGCATCGACGAATGTCGTGCGCGCCGCCGAACACCTCTTCACGACGCCCTACGTGTCAGCGACATCGCTGACCACAGGGCTCGACGTGACCTTCCCGACCGCCCAGGCCTGCATCAAGACACTGGTCAAGCGAGGGATGCTCGTGGAACTGACCGGCGGGAAACGCAACCGGATCTACTCCGCCGAAGCCATCTTCGACGCCGTCTACAGCGACTGACGCAGCGCGAACTGCAGCCGCTGCCCGGCACCGACGCGATCGGCCAGCTGCTCACGATCGCTCTCAGCCGTCCGGGAGTCGTCCACCGCATGTCGATCGAGTAGCACTTGTGCTACCATGTGGTCTATGGACAGCGTCGGTCTGCGTGAACTTCGTCAGGGTGCGTCGGAACTTGTTCGGCGCGTCGAGGGTGGTGAGCAGATTGACATCACTGTTGCGGGGCGGCTCGCTGCTCGTCTGGTCCCAGTGGCGCCGAAGCGCTGGCAGACCTGGGACGCCATTGCTGGCTTGTTCAACGGGCCACCCGACCCGAACTGGCAGCGCGACCACGACCTCATCGATCAGTCGATCAGGAACCCATGGGACGAAGCGTGAAGGCGCTGCTCGACACCAGCGTGCTGATCGCGACAGACGTTCCCCGCCTCGACGGCGAACTGGCCATCAGTGCAGCGTCACTCGCGGAGTTGCACTTCGGTGTCATGGTGACCGCCGACGATGCAGCCCGGGCCGAACGGCTCAGACGGCTGACGATGCTGCAACGCAGTTTCGATGCCCTGCCGATCGACGACGACGTTGCCGCGAGCTATGGACGTCTTGCCGCAGCGGTTGCCGCAGCGGGACGCCAACCCCGGTCGCGTGCGTTCAACCTGTTGATCGCTGCAACGGCGCACGCTCACGATGCCCGCTTGTACACGCGCAACGCCGCCGACCTGGTCGGCCTCGGCGATCTCCTCGAGATCGTTGCCGTCTGACGAGACGCCTCGATGAGTTGCGTTGAGATTCCGCACCGACGCTGAGGTTGTACGACTCACAACAACCACAGCGCGCTCGACAACAACGTGCGCAACCTGCGAGCCCAGCCGCCCCATCGCGGCACCTGGCGTCATTCCAATCGATACCGGATTACCCCCGTAACTCCACTTCTTTGAGACCACCCGCCGCGAGTGATCGAACTCGGACCCGAGTAGCTGATCTCGGCCAGCACGACTGCGAGTCAGGCTTCGCGTTCGGCGACTGCGGCGTCGATGTGCGCTGCGACAGAGGGGAACTTTTCGGTCATCGTCTTGAACTCCCAGCCCATCATGCAGGCGAGGCGACAGCGCGTGTGCGTCGTGACCCGGGCGTTGCGCTTCTCGCCTGTGACGAGTGCCGTCTCCCCGAAGAACTCACCCGGACCGATACTGGCAACGAACTCGAAGTCGCGGTGCACGTCCACCTCACCGTCGAGCACGATGAAGAACTTGTAGGCGAAGTCATCCTGCTTGGCAAGGCTGCTGCCGGCCACCATTTCAAGCTCTTTGAGCGGTTCGGTGCACTGTGCCAATTCGTCGTCGGTCAATCCCTCAAACAACGCAATCGAGCGGAACTCTTCAATCTCCATGCACATGCCTCTCTCCGTCCGCAGCGGTCGCCGCCGGTGAACGGAACGTAACACGCATCACGGAGCCGTTCTTCCGAAGCAATATGTGAGCGTGACCGGACTGTCTGTCGCCAGCGGGTGACGGAGATGGTCGAACACACCGTGCCATCGGCCCCGATGAACAGGACTCGACAGCCACTTTCTCGACGTACCTTCACAAGTGCACTAGCGTGAGTGTTCCCAACGAGGAGGCAACTATGTCCACCATTCCAGCAATTGCTCAGGCGATGCTCGGCACGGACGCGGTGGCGCACGTCTGGACGAACAACGCCGACGGCAGCCCGCAAGTGTCGGTCGTGTGGGTGATTGCGCACGGCGACGAGATTTTGTTCGGCACCGACGCCGACAGCGAGAAGGCCAAGAACCTGCGCCGCGACAACCGCATCATCCTGTCGATTGAAGACGTCGAACGGAACGAACGTGGCTATCAGCGCCACCTCGTCATTCGCGGCCGCGCCGCACTCGAACCCGGCCCCAACCCCGAGCTGATGGATCGCCTGGCGAACAAGTACACGAGCCTGAAACGTCACCCACTCGCGATGCGCGACGCGCCCAGCGCAGTCGTGGTGCGGATCACCGTCGAGAGGCTCAGCGGCGTCGGCCCCTGGATCGACGAATCCGCCACCGCCAGTGCCCTCGAGACCGCCGCGGCCAACTAACCCGCCAACTCACTGGCCGGGATGCTCAGCGGCACGCAGACGCCTGCCCCGTTAGTGCAGTGGGCCGCCATTTGCGAGTTCGTTGAACCGCG
>NZ_JBDNIJ010000335.1:0-2944 GCF_041688325.1 Ilumatobacter sp. | reverse complement strand
GACGCCGTCGACCCCGTCGAATCATCCCGAGGCCGACGACGACTTCGCTGTCCCCGATGGCGCGACGCTGGCTTCTCCGCTGCTCTCGCTTCCGCTCACCAAGCGTGCGGTCAGCGCCCTCGAAGCTGCGGACGTGGTCACCATCGAGCAGCTCCTCGCGTTCCCGCTGATGCGGCTCTCGTCGCTGACCGGTGTCGGCGCGAAGACACGTGGTGAGATCCGTGAGGCGTTCGACGTGCTCAGCACGCGCTTCGGTCCGCTGCCAGCAAGCACCGGCGCAGATCAAGACGACAACAGTCAGCCGGCTGGGCCCGACCCTGCCGACAACTCGTTGGCAGCGCTCGCCGCACTCATTGCTCCCGCGGCCAGTACGAAGGACTTGCAGTCGCGTGCTCAGCTCGCCCGGATTTTGACTGGGCTCGAGCCGGGCCGTGATCCGTGGGCGTCGCAAGGCGAGCTGGCCGAGTGGCTCGACGTCACTCCGGGGCGTGTCTCGCAACTGGTCACTGCGCTGCGTCAGGCGTGGTCGAAGGTCGCAAGAATCACCGAGCTTCGCGATGTCGTCCGCAACGATCTTCGGCAGCTACAGGTGGCAAGCGCGCCGCAGCTCTCTTCGCGTCTCTTGACGAGCGCGCCAGACGCCCCTGGGGAGTCATCGACGTTGCTGGCTTCGGGGCTGCTGCGCGTTGCCACCCTGACCGAGGAACAGCTGAGCGAGCCCGGCTGGATCGTTCGACGCCGGAAGGGTTCGGTGGTGCTCTCCACCATGCAGGGCGACGGCGGCGCCGATTTGGCCCAGGAGCTTGCCGCCTACGCATCCGCGCTCGACACCGCAACCGAAGCCCTGATTGCCCGCCACGACGTGATCGGCCGCCGCGAGCTGGTCGATGCACTCCGCACCGTCACGCCGCCGTCCGGCGCACAGCCATTCACCGACAGTCATCTCGCCGACCTCGTTGCCGACCTGTGCGACGGCGCCGCGGTCAACGCCCGCCTCGAGCTGTACCGGGTGGGCCTCGCCCCGATCCCCGCGTTGCGCGCCGCGCGCCGTTCGTTCGTGTCGAGCGAACCCATGACCGCGGACGCGATCGGGAAGAAGATCGCCGCCCGGTTCCCTGCTGCCAATGGCCTGCCGGGGCGCCCGCAACTCGATAATGCGCTTGCTGATGCCGATGTCGACCTCAAGTGGGATGCCAGTGCCAAGGCATACGTCAGCCCGCAGTACACGCCGCACGGCACCAGCGCATACAGCGCCTCGCTCAGCCGGTACAACACCACGACGTCGGGGCCGCCCCCACCTGCCATCGAAATCGACAATGCTGCCGAGTTCGAGGATCGTCTCGTTAAGGCACGCACGAGCGGCGGGTTGCTGATCTTGGTGCAGGCGTCGAACGGCCTGACTACCGCCGAGCGCCAGCTCGCAAGGTTGGCGACGTCCACCGTCAATCTCGATGCATGGATCGTCGAGGAACTCGAAACGCTCACGGCAAATGGCAAGCCTCCGTGGGCAACGCTTGCTGCTGCCGATGCCGCCGGCGATGGCGGCACCGCATGGGCGAACGTGCAGAAGATGGTCGATGCTGCACTCGTCAAGGTCACCGCTCGCCTGGCAGCGCTCGATGGCACTGTGTTGATGACGAACCTTGGTCTCCTCGCCCGTTACGACTCGCTCGACATGGTGGCGAAGTGGCGTGACCTGCTGCATGCCGGGTCGACGTCGCTGTCTGCCGTCTGGCTGTTGATGCCATCGGCATCGGCAACCGAGGTGCCGCTCCTCGATGGGCGTGCCGTGCCCGTGATTTCTCGCAACGAATGGAGCCAGATCCCGGCTGATTGGCTCCGCAACGCCCACCGCACTGGAGCTGTGTCTGCATGATCGATCGTCAGGAATTCACGCGGGTATTGAAGGCCGAGGTCGTCACGCTCGTTGACGATCTCCGAGTACGCGCCAGCGACGTCGACGAGGTCCGTGAACTGGTGCAGGCCCAGTGGCAGGCAGCGTTCGATGCTGAGCGCACCGCCCATGACGTCGACGTCTGGCGTGAAGGCCTGCTCGCGCAGGTCGCCGTGTCGTGGGTGCTGGGTTGCGTGTTCATCCGTTTCTGCGAAGACAATGGCCTTGTCACCCAACCGATGGTCTCGGGCCCGGGCGATTGGCGCCGTTGGGCAACTGACAACCAACGCGAGTTTTTCCGTGAGCACACCGACGCCGGCGAACGCCGCTACCTCACCCACGTCTTCGAAGAAGCCGCCAAGGTCCCTGGGCTCGACGAGGTGTTCGGTGCGCACAACCCGCTCTGGCAGTTCGGCCCGTCCGACGACGCCTGCCGCGAGCTCCTCGCAATCTGGCGCTCCACCGACGTCGAGTCCAACGAACTGGTGTGGGACTTCGCCGACGACGACTGGAACACCCGCTTCCTCGGCGACCTCTACCAAGATCTCTCCGAGCATGCGAAGAAGACGTTCGCGCTACTGCAGACACCGGACTTCGTCGAAGAGTTCATCCTCGACCGCACACTCGACCCCGCCATCGAAGAATTCGGGCTCAACGGTCCCGACGGCGAAGGGTTCCGCATGATCGACCCCGCCTGCGGCTCCGGCCACTTCCTCCTCGGGGCGTTCGATCGACTCGCCAACCGCTGGCTCGACAAAGACCCTGCCGCAGGCCGACGCTCCGCCGCAGCAAAAGCGCTCGACTCTGTGTTCGGGGTCGACATCAACCCCTTCGCTGCATCGATCGCACGATTCCGACTCCTCGTCGCTGCCCTCCGTTTCGCCGAGGTGAAAACGCTGGCCGAAGCACCGGTACTGAACATTCACATCGCCGTCGGCGACAGCCTGCTACACGGTCCCATCCGAAATCGCCTTCACGGGATCTTCGAGGCGGACGAACGACAGCGAATCGCCTCAGCACACCTCTACGAAACAGAGGATCGCGTTCTGG
>NZ_JBDNIJ010000334.1:0-23490 GCF_041688325.1 Ilumatobacter sp. | reverse complement strand
GCCGTGATGTGTACGACGGTGTGGTGTGCGTTTGCTATTGCATCGACGATCGCGATTGCGATTGTGGCGAAACGATTGGTTGGCGACATGAGTTCCTCAAAATTGCGAGCTGATAGATCACAGCATGACGGACAAGAGATGACACGGCGATAACAATCCGTGTGAGGTTGCCGTCACCCCACCTTCGCCACGATGAGTTCCGTCACCGCGCACGAGCGGGGCCGGACACCAACGGAAGGCAGCTATGACAACCGGGAATAAATCCATCACACGCGGCGGGTCCATTTTGCTCTTCGCACTCCCCTTCACTCTCGCCCTCGCCCTCGCCCTCGCCCTGATGGCGTGCGACCGTGACGAAACTGTTGAACCTGCAACGACACCCGACGCGCCGGCAACGACACTCGAGTTGCCTCCAACAACATCTGGAGCACCAGCAACGACATTTGTAGCGACATCTGTGGACCCTGCAGACGCGGAGAACACTGGGTCAGCTGAGTTCCTCGCAGCATTTGGGGCACAAGCACAAGACGGTGTGGACCACAACACACTTGATGCCTACGCCACCACGTTCGACCGCATCGACGCCGACGGTGACGGCATCGCCACAGGCGACGAGTACGTCGTTTCAGGGCACTTCGGCGAAGCCACAGCAAGGGCGATCAACGCTGCGCAAGACTTCAACGACGACGGCAAGGTCACCGTCAACGAGTACGTCGAACATCGGGTCCACACCGATGAGGGCAAAGCAATCATGCTCGCCATCGACACCGATGGCGACCAAGAGCTCACGCTCGACGAACTGATCAACTCACAGATTCTCTCCGAGTCAGTAGCAACCGAACTCTTCGGAAAGGAACTCGACACCAGTGCCAACGGCGCAGTGACGGTTCCCGAATGGCTCGGGACGTGGGGGAAGTGGGTATGGGGAAGCTGGCTTGGTCCAGACAGGGTTCCCGCCGAACAATGACCGCCAGTGAAACCAAACGCTGATGACGCCGCTATTCGAGGGTGGCGTACGTGGTACTGCGGTCTTCGGTGCTGGTGCCGCGCACCGCTGAAACACACTCGGCAAGGTCGCCAAGGTAGTCCTCAATGACGCCGGTGTTTGTGTTGCTCACCGTCGAGTGCAGGTTGTCCGGCGGTGTCTGGCGATCGTGGTACCAACCCCTGGCGAGCAGGGCGTCACCGAGCGCGAACATGTCGATGCCACTCCCAGATTCGGCCGCCATGGCAATCAGGTGCAGCTGGCTGTCACCGAGGACCCGGATGCCGTCGATACCCATAATCCCGGCGCGCATCAAGTCAGCATTGATCAGCGTCTGCTGTGTGAGTTCGACATAGCCGTCGATTCCCAGGTGCTGCATCACGGCCCACGCGCACGCCATCGGCAGCCCCGATCGGGTCCCCTGCATGTTCGGCGAGGCATAGAAGCCACCGAGCCAGTCGTCGAAGACAAAAGTCTGGTAGTTCCGGGATTCCTTCGTGTCGTGCAGGATCACCGACACGCCCTTCGGGGCATAGCCGAGCTTGTGGATGTCGGCAGAGATCGTGGTGACGCCGTCGACTCGGAAGTCCCAGGGCTGCACCTCGCGCCCGAGCCGCTCGGCGAAGGGGAGCACGAAGCCGCCCATGCATGCGTCGACGTGGCAATTCGCTCCGACCGACTTGGCGAGCGCGGCGATCGCCGGAATGTCGTCTTGCACGCCCTGCGGATACTGGGGCGCAGATCCAACGACGAGTGCCGTGTTTGGCCCGACGGCGTTGGCCATGGCTTCAACGTTGGCCGTGTAGTCGGCATGCACCGGAATCTTGTGGACCTTCAGACCAAAATTGTCAGCGGCCTTGTGGAACGCGGCATGGGCAGTTTCTGGCAGCACCATCTCGGGTTCGGTGACGCCACGTTCGGCAAGGGCCCGTTTTCGGGCGGCGAGTACGCCGCACAGGATCGACTCGGTGCCACCGCTCGTCAGGAAACCCGACGTGTTCTCGTCGCCGTTCAGCAGGTCGGCAGTCCACCCGACAACTTCGGACTGGATGTGTCGGAGCGACGGAAATGCCTGCGTGTTCAGCGCGTTCTCGTGGAGGTAGAGCCGCGCTGCCTGCTCAGCGACCTCGTGAACTGTGGGGCCACCGTCGTAGACCATGCCGAAGGTTTTGCCATCGGCCCACTTGACATCACCGGCCCGTTTCTCGGTGAGCTCAGTGATGACCTCATCGACCGGACGTCCCTGTTGACCCAAAGCTGCCATGGCCAAGTGTCGCGCAGGTCGAGCTGGCACCTCGCACCGCGTCACCCGATCAGGTAGCGGCAGCCACGCGGATCGCGAGCGTCGCTTCGTGGCGACGGTCGGTATCGACGGCAACGCGGTGCATCATGCGGCGATGTTTCGGGTAGTCGGCCACCGCGTAGTGCTGCGATGCCCGGTTGTCCCAGATGGCAATCGTGTTCGGCCGCCAGCGCAGACGCA
This sequence comes from Ilumatobacter sp., assembly GCF_041688325.1. Lineage (GTDB taxonomy): Bacteria > Actinomycetota > Acidimicrobiia > Acidimicrobiales > Ilumatobacteraceae > Ilumatobacter_A. The sequence goes on along the minus strand of NZ_JBDNIJ010000334.1, from coordinate 21,022 downwards.
CCTGGTGGTCAGGCCGGTTAATCGAATCGAGCAGATAGTTGACGATCCGTTGCGACTCGGCGGCACCTGTGCCCATGATCCAGCGAGCGTTCGACTCGCTCACGTTGATATACGGGCGCCCGGTGACCGGGTGGTGCGACACAATCGGCCACACCGCCGAACCGGCTTCGGCCAGCATGTCGGTGATCCCCTGGTTGCCGCCGCGCTCGTATGCTCCGTTGCGGAATTGCCCGGGGTCGTGGCAGATCTCCATGCCTTCGAGGTCGGATCGGAAGCCGGCGTCCAGCGAGTCGTACACCGAATACATGCTCGCCCACAGCGTGTCGCCACCGACCGGCGGCAGCTCGATTGCTTTGAGAATCGAGGCGAATGGCGGCTTTGGCCGGAACGTCATATCGGTGTGCCACTCGGACGCATCCGGGCGGTCGCCCGGTTCCCAGGTGAGCACAGCCACGTCGTCGTTGCCATCGAGGGTGGTGTAGCTGTGGTGACGCGGGGCGAGTTCGCCGAGCCGCCGGCCGAGTTCGACGTGCATCTCTGGTGCGAGCGGCTGGTCGCGGAGGAACAACACCTGATGCTCGATCAGCGCGACATACAACGCATCGACGACTGCATCGATCTGTGCGTCGCTCCCACCCAACGCTGCAGTGAGGTCGAGCCCATGCACTTGCGCACCCAGCGCCGGCGACCAACGCTCCACCAGGAAATCGCTCATTGTCCAAGGGTACTCGTGCTGTCGACGACATGTTGACGCTGGTCACACACTGCTGTTAGGCATGCTTGACACATTTCGAGAGGAGCCGTCTACACTCTTGGCATGTCACGTTCTCACTACTGTGCACGAGTCGCCGCCACCCTGGCAGCAATCAGTCTGATTGCTGCATCTTGCGGGGGCGACGATGCCGACATCACGTTGTATTCTGGTCGAAGCGACGAGTTGATTCAGCCGATTATCGACGAGTTCGAAGCAGCCAGCGGGCTCTCTGTTGAGGTCAAATTCGGCAACTCCGCTGACCTCGCATTGTTGATCGATGAAGAGGGCGAAGCTGGCGAGAGAGCAGCCGATGTCTTTCTCTCACAGAGCCCCGGCTCGATGGGCTTCCTCGAAGAGCGCGGCCGCCTCGGCGTACTGCCCGAGTCGACCTTGGCGCTCGTGCCAGACAACGTGCGCGACGACGGTGGCAGCTGGGTCGGATTCTCTGGTCGCCAGCGTGTGCTGGTCTACAACACCGACGCCGTCGACCCGGCGGATCTGCCGAGCAGCGTCTTCGACATGACCGATCCACAGTGGAAGGGCCGTGTCGGCGTTGCGCCGGGCAACGGTTCGTTCCAGGATTTCGTCACTGCAATGCGCGCCACGCAAGGCGACGCGACCACCCTCGCATGGCTCAAGGCGCTCGACGCCAACGATCCGGTGCTCTATGCGAACAACAGCGCCATCGTTGCTGCCGTTGGCCGTGGCGAGGTCGACACTGGCCTCGTGAACCACTACTACAACTACCGAGCACTGGCCGAGAACCCCAATCAGCCATCTGCGAACCATGTATTCGCCACTGACGATCCGGGTGCCGTACTGATCATCACGGGCGCCGCAATCCTCGCCGGCGCCGACAATGCCGGGCCTGCAGCCCAGCTCATCGACTTCCTGCTCGGCTCGAGCGGCCAGCAGTACTTCGCCACCGAGACCTTCGAGTACCCATTGGCCATCGGCGAGTCACCCGCCAACAACGTGCCACCGATCGATTTCAGCAGTGACGTCAGCAACGCCGGTGGCATCGCGTTCGAAGACCTCGCAGGCGGGCTCGAAGCAACACGTGCGCTCATTGCTGAGGCGGGGCTCGAGAGCTGACGATTGGACCCTGTGGTCGACTTCGCACTCGACGTCGCTGAGCCGACGCCGACCGATGGACGATCGAAGCGTCGCGTCACCGCTGGGGGTGGACGCTCGAGTTGGGTCACCCCGAGTCGCCTGTTCGGCCTGCTGATCGGTGCCGGTTTTGCCGGCCCCGCTGGCTTCGTCGTCTGGCGCACCATCCGGCTCGGCGGCGACCTTGGCACTATCGCGAAGGAAGTACCTGGGCCGCTGTGGCGCACGGTGCAATTGTCCGTCCTTGTCTCGGTGTCGGCCGCATTCATCGGCACGGCGCTCGCCTGGCTCGTCACCCGCACCGATCTTCGAGGGCGACGCTTCTGGCGGATCGCTCTGGTCCTCCCCCTTGTACTTCCGTCGTTCGTCGGAGCTGCAGCGTTCATCGCGGGCCTCGCGCCCGACGGCATCATCCATGATGCACTGTCTGTCGTCGGCATTACTCCGCCGCGCCGCTTTCGAGGCTTGGGTGCAGCGTGGCTCGTCCTGACGGCGTTCACCTACCCGTACGTTTACCTCCCGGTCGCGGCACGGCTGATCGCCCTACGCTCCAGCCTCGAAGAGAGCGCCCGTCTGCTCGGCCTGTCGTCGGCTGCCACGTTCTTCAGGGTGACACTGCCGCAACTCCGTCCGGCAGTCTTCGGTGGCGGCCTGCTTGTCTTCCTCTATACGTTGAGCGAGTTCGGCGCTGTCCAGTTACTCGGCTTCGACACCCTCACACGAGTCATTTTTGCGACTCGCCAATCGAATCGAGCGTTGTCGTTCGCCTCGGCCACCGTCGTCCTGATGCTGGCCCTCGCCGTCGTCGCGTTCGAACGGTCCCAGCGCGGCAGCAGCCGACCTGACGACCGGTCGACAGCCGTCGTTCGGCGCAGTCATCTCGGCTGGCGCCAGGCCCCGGCACTGGCCGGATGTTCGCTCGTCTTGCTCGTCGGCCTCGTTATCCCGATCACGAGCCTTGCCACCTGGGCGCAACGCGGCATCGCCGAGGGCCGTGTCTCGATCAGCGATCTCATGCAGCCGGCCACCAACACGGCGACCGTCGCGGTCATCGCTGCCGTGTTCGCCGTCGCAGTCGTGATGCCCATTGCCCTCGCTACGACGCGACGGCCGCATCGCAGCTCCGACATCGCCGCCGTCTCAGTCATCGTGGGCTTTGCGATTCCGGGCCTCGTCATCGCTCTCGCCCTCGCCGTGCTCACCTTGAACACCCCCGTGCTCAAGGGGCTCTACCAAACCAGTGCACTGCTGATCATCGCCTACGTCATCCACTTCGGCAGCCAAGCGCTGGCGAGCACCGAGTCAGCTGTGCGCGCTGTCCCACATGCCCTCCGCGAGTCCAGTCGACTGCTCGAACCGAGCCCGATCCGTCGCTTCTTGCACGTCGACTTTCCCTTGATGCGCCCTGGCCTGGTTGCTGGTGGCGGCCTCGTGATGCTGTCGACACTCAAGGAGCTCCCCGCGACGCTGCTCCTCTCCCCCATCGGCTTCTCGACGCTGACCACCGAGATCTGGGCGTCGTACGAAGAGGGTTTCTATGCCGCAACCGGCCTCGCCTCGCTCGTCCTGGTCGCAGTCTCAGCAACGCTGACCTGGTTCCTCGTCTTGCGCCACAGCGAAGTTGTTCGCGGCTGACCCGTGAGCTGACCCGTTAGAATTGGAAACGATGTCGAGCGCACCAGACACCCTCGCTGGAGCGGCCGTCTCACTCAGTGGAATCTCGGTCGTCTACGCGACCGACGGCGGCGATTCGGTCGCCGCGGTCACCGCTGCCGACCTCGACATCGAAGCCGGATCAATCGTTGCACTCCTCGGCCCGTCAGGCTGCGGTAAGACCTCGCTCCTTCGGGCGATCGCCGGGCTCGAGGCTCCCACGGCCGGGTCGGTCGCCATCGGCGGCGCGACGGTCAGCAGCCAGGGCTCGGGCAAACGGCAGTGGGTCAACCCCGAGAAACGCAACGTTGGGATGGTGTTCCAAGACGGCGCCCTCTTCCCCCACCTGACCGTCACCCAAAACATCGTGTTCGGCCTCCGCGCCATGCGTAAAGAACTGTCACGGACCGAGGTGCTGACACGCGTCGACGAACTACTCGACCTGGTCGATCTGCAGGGCTTCGGCGACCGTCTACCCAACACGCTTTCCGGCGGGCAGCAGCAGCGCGTCGCCCTCGCTCGGTCGCTCGCTCCGCAACCAAAGGTGCTCCTCCTCGACGAGCCGTTCTCGGCACTCGACACCTCACTCCGCGTGCAGGTGCGCGCCGAAGTCGCACGCATCGTGCGCGACGTCGGCGTGACCACCGTGTTCGTCACCCACGACCAAGATGAAGCGTTCGTACTCGGTGACAAAGTCGCTGTCATGCAGGCCGGGAACATCGAACAGTTCGGTACGCCCGACGAGCTCTACCGTTCTCCCGCCACGCCGTGGGTTGCTGGTTTCGTCGGCGAGGCCAATTTCGTCCTCGGCGTCATTGCCGACATTGCCGACATTGCCGACATTGCCGACAACGCCGCCAACGTTGCAGTCACGCCCATCGGCGTCGTCACGATCGACGACCGGCGTACCAACCCGACAAGCAACGAAGTTCAGGTGCTGGTTCGGCCCGAGCAGGTGAACTTGCGCCAGAACCCGACTGGTGGCACCGCAGCGGCGACCGTCCGTACCGTGGAGTACTACGGCCACGACGTGCGCTACGAGATTGAGTTGGCCGACGGCACAGTGCTCGCCGCTCGCACCCACTCGACCGAACTGTACGAGCGGGGCGACACGGTCTACCCGTCGTTCCAGAGCCGCCAGCGCGGCTCCACGTCGGCAGCATTCTCGGTCAATCGCGCCGAGGCCTGAGTCGGCCGGGTGGCCGCGTAGTCTGCGTCCGTGACCGAACCGCTCCACATCACCGATCTCCGCATCTTCACCGAACCCCAGCAAGGCGCCTCATACGACGACCTGCTCGCCGTTGCGCAGCGCGCCGAAAAGCTCGGCTACGGCGCGTTCTTCCGAAGTGATCATTACTTGGTGATGGGCGACGGCGATGGCCTCCCGGGCCCGACTGATGCATGGATCACGCTCGCCGGGCTCGCTCGCGATACCTCCACGATTCGCCTCGGCACGCTCGTATCGTCGGCGACCTTCCGCCAGCCCGGGCCACTGGCCATCAGCGTGGCGCAGGTCGACCAGATGTCAGGTGGCCGTGTCGACCTCGGGCTGGGCGCCGGCTGGTTCGCCGCTGAGCACGAGGCCTACGGCATCCCGTTCCCCGAACTCGGCGAACGGTTCGACCGGCTCGAAGAGCAGCTCGAACTGATTACCGGCATGTGGGCGACGCCAATTGGTGGGACCTACTCGAAGCCGGGCGGCCAGTACCCGATCATCGACTCGCCAGCCCTTCCCAAGCCGGCCCAGTCGGCACCACCCATCGTCATCGGCGGCGGCGGGCCAAAGCGCACGCCAGCACTGGCCGCCAAGTACGCAGCCGAGTTCAACACTCCGTTCGTCAGCCGCGAGTTTTTCGTCGAGCAGACCGGCCGCGTTCGGGCCGCGTGCGAGGCGATCGATCGGAACCCTGACGAGCTCGTCTACTCCGCCGCGCTCATCGTGTGCGTCGGCGCCGACGAGGCCGAAGTCGAACGGCGCGCAGCAGCACTCGGCCGAGAGCCTAGCGAACTGCGCGAGAACGGCCTGTGTGGCACCCCGGCCGAAGTCGCCGAGCGGATGCGATCGTGGCGCGCTGCTGGCGCCGAACGCTTGTATCTGCAAGTGATGGATCTTGCCGATCTCGATCACCTTGACTTGATCGCCAACGATGTCGTGGCGGAACTCTCATGAGCGAAATCACCGTCATCCCGGCCCGATCGATCATCACGATGGACCCCAGCCAGCCGGTCGTCGAAGCAGTGGCGATTCGTGAAGGCAAGGTCCTGGCGGCGGGTTCGCTCGAGGAGTGCACGAGCTGGGGGCCGCACACCATCGACTCCCGCTTCGCCGACCACGTCCTCACACCCGGGATGATCGAGGCCCACGGCCATGTGTTCGAAGGTTCTTTCGGGCTACTCCCTTACGCCGGCTGGTTCCCGCGGCATCGCCCCGATGGGAGCATGGCCGATGGCATCCAGACCTACGACAAACTCTTCGAGCTGCTCCGCCAACTCGACGAAGAGACGCGGGGCTCACAAGAACCAATCGTCGTCTGGGGCTTCGACCCGATCTACTTCACCGACGAAGAACGGCTGACTCGCCATCACCTCGACCGAGCATCGCTGGAACGGCCAATCTTCGTGTTCCATGCAAGTGCCCACCTCGCCACCGTCAACAGCGCGATGCTCGACCACAACGAGATCACCCGCGACTCGGCAACAATTGGTGTGGCCCGGGACGCCAACGGCGAACCCAACGGTGAGCTGCAAGAAATGCCAGCCATTGCGCTCGCGACGTCGGCAATCCATCTGATCATGCGGCTGATGGGTGACCCCGAGGCCATCCGCACACTCGGCCAGATGTGTGCGAACGTCGGCATCACGTCACTCGTCGACCTCGGTGCCAGCGGCGTCACCCGACCCCAGGGCCAAGAGCTGTGGCGCCAGATCGTCACCGACGACTTCCCGGCACGCATTCATCAGCGCCACCTGATCGGCATGATGCCAGGGTCGAACGACTGGGCAGCCGCTGCCGATCTGGTGCAGCAGTTCAAACTCGAAGACACCGACCGCCTCCGTACGGCCGGCCTGAAGATCGTGCTCGACGGATCAATCCAGGGCTTCACCGCGAAGATGAAGTGGCCCGGCTATTTCAGCCCGGGAGGCCAAGCTCCCGCCGACCACGGTGTGTGGATGGTTCCGCCCGAGCAGTTGATCGACATGGTCCGACCGTTCCACGAGCGGCGCATCAACACTCACGTGCACTGCAACGGCGACATGACGATCGACCTGTGGCTCGATGTCGTCGAACAGTTGCTGTTGGAGTCGGCCTGGCTCGATCACCGATACACCGTGCAGCACAGCCAACTGACGTCGCCAGCCCAGTACCGCCGCATGGCCAAGCTCGGCATGTGCGCCAACATTTTCACGAACCACATTTGGTACTGGGGTGACCAGCACCACGACATCACGGTCGGCCCCGAGCGAGCCCGCCGCATGGAGGCGTGCGCCACCGCCGAGCGACTCGGCGTCCCATTCTCGATCCACTCAGACGCTGCCGTCACCCCGCTGGGCCACCTCCACACAATGTGGTGCGCGGTCAACCGCGTGACGCCATCAGGCCGGGTACTCGGCGAGAACGAACGCATCTCGGCTGAGTCGGCGCTGTACTCAGTCACCACCGGGGCCGCCTACCAGCTCCACGCCGACGACGAGTTCGGCAGCGTCGAGTGCGGCAAAGCAGCCGACTTCACCGTGCTCGAAGAGAGCCCCCTCACCATCGACCCGATGGGAATCAAAGACATCGGCGTGTGGGGCACCATCGTCGGCGGACAATCCAACGAGGCCGCACACCCGGGTTCCTGACATTCACAAGCGTCACGACGCGAGTTCGTCGAACGCAGCGGTCAGCCGAACGCTCAGCCCATCGTCGCAGAGGAGGATTGCTTCAGCGCGACTTCCCGGTCGCAGCCCGGTCACTTCGTGGACGGTCATCCGGCCGGCCACCACGTGAACCTCGAGGTGGTAGCCGTCGACGTCGAGCACCGCTTTGAGCCGCAGCACGTCACGCATCGCGTCGGCCATGCCGGCCACTCGTCCCGCTGCCACGGTGGTCCCCGACCACGACCAGCGCAAGTACCCCGCTTGCACATGCTCGGGCGCTGGCACTGCCCGCTCGACACCCGGCTCCAACATCAACGGCGGCCGCAACTGTGGCCGCAACGGCGGCCGCAACTGTGGCCGCGGCCCGAGAACCAGGTCTGTCGGAGCCGAACCGTCGACGATCGGGACGCCGGGAGCATGTTCATCGAGCACCTCCAACGCCCGCAGCCGCTGCTCCGGTGTACAGAGGTCGAGCTTCGTCGAGATGATGAGATCGGCGCCGGCGAGCTGACGGCGCACTTCTGAGCTGACGTAGCGGTCGTTCACCTGACGCCCGATCGAGTCGGCCGAGGCGAGCACGATCACTCCCCCCGGAGCGAACCCCACCGAGGTGCCCCACGCTGCCGCCGCCGATGGATCAGCGATCCCACTCGCTTCGATCACAATTTGCTCCGGTGGGAACTCGACATTGCGGAGCAAACCGAGTGACGCCATGAGATCGTTTCCCAACGAACAGCACACGCAACCATTGGGCAGATTGATCACACCGGTGTCGCTCGCCGCAGCAAGCAGTTCGGCGTCGATACCGATCGACCCAAAGTCGTTGACGATCACCCCCAGTCGACGGCCGTCGGGCTCGCGCAGAAGGCGGTTCAGTAATGTGGTCTTTCCGGCGCCGAGGTATCCGCCAATGACCGTGATCGGAATGTCAGGGCGCGCCACGACGCCATATTGGCATCAACTACCTGCCACCATCTGACCATGAACGATCAACCCGCCGATCAACCCGCCGATCCGCCCGCCGGTCCGCTTGCTGGCATCAAGGTCGTCGACATGTCGGTGATGATCGCCGGTCCACTCGCCGCGATGATGCTCGGCGAGCAGGGCGCCTCCATTGTCAAGGTCGAAGCACCGGGCTTGGGCGACATGATGCGCCACCTGGGAACGTCGAAGAACGGGATGACCGGGATCTTCATCAACAACAATCGCGGCAAGCGATCGCTCGTGATCGACGTCAAACAACCGGCCGGCCTCGATGCAATGCGCACCCTGATCGCCGACGCCGATGTGTTGATCCAGAACTTCCGGCCCGGGGCGATGGACCGCATCGGCCTGGGGTGGGATGCCATGCACGAACTCAACCCGAATCTGATTTACACGTCGATCTCGGGGTTCGGTCCGGACGGCCCGATGAGTGGCCGTCGCGCCTACGACAACGTCATCCAAGCCGCCTCGGGGCTGGCTGACGTCCAAACAAACCCGGCCAAGGGCGCACCCGAGTTGTTCCGGACGCTTGTGTGCGACAAAACCACTGCCTACACCGCATGCCAAGCAATCACGGCGGCACTTTTCGCCCGGGCTATGGGCAAGGCCGCTGGCCAGCACATCGTGTTGTCGATGCTCGACACCGCCATCGCCTTCCTCTGGCCCGACTCGGCGATGGACGTCTGCCTGACCGACGATGACGTCGACCGGGCCCCGACGCTTGCATCCAATTACACGACGATCCCGCTCGCTGACGGCTACGCAGCAGCCAGCGCGGTCAGCGAGTCCGAATTCGCCGGCCTCTGCGCCACGTATGGGCGTCCTGATATCGCGCTGGACCCGCGGTTCATCGGCCTCGTCTCGCGCTCGCTCCACAGGGAGGAACTCAGTGACGCCCTCCGCGACGCGGCGCGCAGCACGACCGTCGAGCAGTTCATGGCCGGTGTCGTCGAACATGATGTGCCCGGCACCAAGATCACAGCGTTGAGCGAACTCCACGACGATCCTCAGGTCATCAACAATCAGGTGTTCGTCGAGCGGAAGCACCCAGTTGCGGGCATGGTCCGTGAACCCCGCCCGGCAGCTCGGATGTCGGCGACTCCGCAGCACATCGGCGACCATGCACCTTCCTTCGGTCAGCACTCTGACGAGATCGTCACCGAACTCGGGCTCGATGCCTCAGCGCTTCGAGCGGCGGGCGTGATCTACTGACCCGAGATGAACCCGGCAGCCTCAAAGGCCCGGTTGATGATTGCTTCGAGGCGTGGAGTGTCGTCGGGGTACGGACCTGACACGGTGATCGACCAGATCACACCGTCGCTGCGGTTCAAGACCATGGCATGAGTGTTCTCGATCGTGCCAGTGTGGCCGTAGCGGCCATCGCCGTACGAGATCAGCCCGAGGCCGTAGCCGCGCTGGCCCGCGATTCCGCCGACGGGAGTCTCCATCAACGCGACCGTGTTGGGCTCGAGTGGCTTGAAGCCGGGAGTCGAGTAATCGAGTGAGTTCAAGATGGCGACGAGGTCGGTCGGTGAAGCAATCCAGCTTCCTGCTCCGCCGAGCGTCTCCATGTAGTTGCGGTCAGGGGTCGACGGGTGCAGCACCTCGCCTGGGCCGGGGTCGTACGTATTGGCCAGCCGAAGCCCAGACAGCCCGAGCGGCGTGAGTAGCTGCTCGTAGACAACCTCCTCGTAGCTCTTTCCGGTGAGTGCTTCGATCAGTATCCCGGCGACACAGAAGTTCATGTTGCTGTACCTGTAGCCACCGGAGCCAGCGCCCTGCCTGATGCCGAGCCGGGCGGCGTCTTCGCAGCTGTCGGCGCCATTGCGGAAGAACTGTGTGTCGTACTTCTCGAAGCCGGACGTGTGGTTCAGAAGCCGGCGGACCGTCAGCCGACGAGCGCCCGCCGACGGCGTCACCTGCAGCTGGTCGGCGACCAACTGGCCCACCTCGTCATCCAAGCCAACAACGCCGTCCTCGACAAGCTGCAGCAACGTGATTGCGGTGATCGGCTTCGAAATGCTCGCGATTCGAAAGCGATCACCAGGAGCGACCTCGTCCTCGCTGATGAACGGTGCCCGCAGGCCGAATGCATCCTCGTGCACGACCTCGCCACCGATGGCGACGGCCACCGATGCAGCGGTATTTCCGTTGCGGAGCAGCGCGTCTTCCAACGAGCGGTCGAACGCCGCCCAACCGGTCGGCGCCGCGGCCCCCGAGTCGTCGACGGGTGGTACTGCCGGCGTAGCGTCTGCCGCTTCGAACGCGAACGGGCGGAGTGGCTCGACCTCGAAGGTCGGCTCGTCAGTGCTCAGACCCAATTCATCGATGTCGGTCGTCGCGGTGTCGTCGATCAGGACGGTGTCGACGACTGTGTCCACGTCGCTATCGGGCACCTCGGTGTCGGCCCGTTCGGTGACCGACGGTGCAGTCTTTTCATCCGGGTCGGTACCAGCCGGGTCGGTTCGGCTGATGTCGGTGGCGACCGGCTGGACCGTGGCGGGCACGAATCCAGGCGATGGTCGGCTGGTCGGGTCGGTGTCGGTACAGGCCGCAAGCACAGCCGCAAGCACAGCGACGAGCAACACTGCGCCGATTCGACCGCCGTTCGTCCGCTGCACCGCCTCAGCCTTCGTCAAGCGGCTGTGGGACAACGACGTACGAGCCATCGGTGAATCCGCCAAGCACGAGCGCATTGTCGACAATTTTCGCGAGGTCGCGGGTCGAGGCCGGGTAGTCACCACTGACGGTCACGGCCCAGGTAAATCCATCGGGGCGGCGAGCAAACATCGCGTGTGTGCTGTCGAGCGTGCCGGTGTGCCCAAAGCTGAACGCAACACCGTCCTCGGCATCGAAGATCATCAGGCCCATGCCGTACCCACTGGTCGGATCTGGCGGGATCGTGGTCGTCGTCACCGGTCCGGTCGGGTCTTGCTCGTCGACGGGCTCTGGCGGGTCGACCGTGATCGTCTGCATCTCGACCAACGTCGCTGCGTCGAGCAGCTTCGTGCCGGGCGTGGCCGGGTCGATCGAGTCGAGGATGGCAACGAGGTCAGTCGGTGTAGCTATCCATGCCCCAGCGGCGCTGAGCACTTCCATGTAGTTGCGGCCCTCTTCTGACCGGTGTTCGACATCGCCGACGCCGACGTCGAAGGTGTCGGCCATTCGCATCCCATCGATTCCCAGCGGATCGAGCACTTCACGCCGGACCACGTTCTCGTAGCGCTCACCCGTCAAGACTTCGATGGCGATCCCGAGCAGACAGAAGTTCATATTGCTGTACTGGAATCGCCCACCCGGCGTGCCCTGCAGGCTCTGTGTGAGCCCGACAACGGCGGCCTCGCGGCACGATTCAACCTCATTGCGGAAGAACAGGTTTTCGTACTGGGCGAATCCGGACCGGTGTGTGAGGAGCTGCCTGATCGTGAGCGCAGTGACTCCAACCGCCGGCGTGTCCACACCCAGGTCGCTCGCCAGCAGCGGACCAATCGGCGCATCAAGGTCGAGCGTGCCTGCCTCGACCAACTGCAGTGCAGTGATTGCCGCAATCGTCTTGCTGATGCTCGCGACTCGGAAACGATCCTCAGCTTCAGCAGCGTCTCCCGGCACCCGTTCGCCAAACGCCTCAGCATGTTCGAGCTCACCGCCGCGCATCACGGCGATCGACGCAGCGCTCGAACCGCTGCGGATCAGTGTGATTTGGAGATATCGGTCGACCGCCTCCCAGCCGGTCAGCGGGACGACCGACGTGATCGTGGTCGGGGCGCCTAACGTTGTCGATGGCCCTGGCTGTACAGACTCGGGCGTTGCCCCGGCCGCTGGGTCGGGTGATGTGGTCGACGACACCGCGGTAGCAACCGTGCTCGAGGGCGCAGTCACGGTTGAGCGCGGTGCGCTGCCCGACTCGATGGCGGATGACCCACACGCCCCAGCGACGAGGGCAAGGGTGAACCAAATCAATCCGTGTCGTGCAGCCAAGCTCACATGATGCCCGCTCAACCGCCCAGATCGATGTCAGGTCACTTGCGTCGAGTCCATGGGTGCGTCACGAGCACGGAGTGATTTCTGCTGCCGGGGTCGGCCCTGGCTCGTCGAAATCGCTTGAGCTCACGGTCATCACTGCCGTCAGCGTCATGTCGCCAAGGGCTTCTATCTGGCATGACAGTCGGGCGCTGCCCAGGTCCCGATTCTCAGCAAGTTCCGCTTCGGCTTCAGTCTTCGAGGAAGGTTCGCCGACATCAAAGTGCACCTGACAGGTCGTGCACTTTGCGTACCCACCGCACTTGTGCAGAATGTCGACCCCGTTCTCTTCGAGCGCGAGCACGAGTTTTGTGCCGTCCGCTACCTCGAAGGTCGAGGTTGAGTTGTTCGCTGTTGCGGTGATTTGTGCCATCGTCGAGTAATACCACGACCAGTCCGATGTTGAAAACACGAGCTGCCACTACGGTCAGCAACATGGAGTGGTACGAGATCTGTGAGTGGAATGCCCAGGACGCGACCAGCACGCTGGAACACATCGACGGGTTGCTCGCGCTCTGGACCACCGATGTCGATGTCCGTTCCCCCGAGGCCGCAGCAGCGTGCGATCGCATCGAGAACATCAGCCAGTCGTGGCGAGAGCACCACGACCAGCCAGCGTTAGCCGTTGAACTGTGGGCCCAACTGGTGGCGCTCCACGCAAGCCGAACCCATCACATCGCCAGCCATTCCGGCACGGTCGCGCAGATCAACAGGTCGACTGGCGGCGTACCGAAGTCTGCCGTCGATACAGCGCCCGGTGGTACGCAGCGGTTGTTCGACCCGGCGCAATCACGAACGGCGACATGGTGACAGTCTCGCCGACCGGTTGAACAGCAGAGCTGATCGTCAGGTCTGATCGAGGACAGCGCGGGCAACGATGTCAGTGCCGAACGCAGTGAGAATCGCCAGGTACAGCAAGCCGGTCGCGGCCATCACTGCGGAGTAATAGCGCTCTTTCAATGCCGCCCGAGTGACGAGTACGAGGATGATCGTCGAAGCCGCACACATCCCCCACATCCAGCCGAGTAAACCGCCCCAGCCGTCATCGACAGTGCCGAGCCAGACGCTGATCATGCCGGTCGGCAGCAGCAGGGCTCCGACCTCGAGCGGCCACAACCAGATGAGCGCAGTAACCATCTCGTTGAGCAGCTTGCGCGGCAGGCCGGGTTGGACGAGATACCAGTGCCCGAGAAGCATGCCATCGCTGATTGCACCGATAAACGCTGCGCCGATCAGCGTGCGTAGCAGTGCGACCGCCAGCGTGCCGAACGATGCGCCATCGGTGGCGTCGATAGCCGCGGCAATCAAGCCGATGAAACCGATTGCTGCCGGAACCAAGTCGAGGTTCGGGTTGAACTCGGATCCGGTTCGAACTGCTGACTCGTCGACGTGACGCTCAATACCGGTCATTGCTGCCACGCGCTCCGTTCGTCGGTCGAACTCGGCATCCTCGCCGCTGACACCGGCGCCCTTGCGGACGATCGACACGACCAGCGCGAACAGGCAGGCGAGGGCGACAAGCGCCGAGGAAATGTCGCGCACCGGGTCGAAACCCAATGCTAATCCTGCCGCGAGTGCACCGCCGGCAAAACAGAGGTAGGTGCCACGCAGGAGCCAGCCGTAGCCAACGCCGATGACGCGGCGGCGGGTGGTGAACCAGCAGAACAACATTCCGCCGGCCGCCCACTGCAAGAGCACCGTTGCGGCGTCGAGGCGGATCACGATTTGGCAGGGTAACGGCGTACGCTGGCGCCGCCATGGCCTCCACATGCCGCTCCCGTCACGTCACCTCTCGCTCGGTCGCCGTACTGGTCGCGTGCACAGCGTTACTCAGCTCCTGCTTCACTGGCGAACGACCCACGGTCAACGGTTGTGCGTCTGGCGAGGCAACAGGGAGCCTCGAGATCGACAGCGTCCTCGAACGATTCGATTGTGTGTCATCCGAGCAGTTCACCGCCGACTACACGGTGCTCACACGGCTCGGTAATTTCACATCAACGGCCCAAGTTGTCCAGGCCCCAAGCAAGCGTTCGATCACCATCAACATGGTCCGCTATATCTACGACGGCGAATCGATGATCACTTGTGATCTGTCACAGGGCACGTGCGAAGGCCAAATCAACGAGGCCCGCACCAGCGACGTGTTGCTGACCAGCGAATTTTACGCCAAGGCAATGGCAGCTCGGCTCCGCGCCGACGCCGACCGGCGCGTTGGCGATCCGGTTGCTTCCGAAATCACCCAGGGCGGGCAGCAGGCTCTCTGTGTCGATATTCCCGTCACTGGCGGCACCAAGCGCTACTGCGCCCTCGAGTCGGGCGCACTCGCATTCTTCGACGGAAGCGACCTGTTGATCGAACTGACGGGTTTCTCCCCAACACCCGACAACACAGCCTTCGCGACAAGCTGACGGTCACACTGTGCCTGACACAGTCTGACCAGTGCAACCGGCTACGGGCGCGAGCTCCGCGTCGGCCCCGGGCGCGAGCTATGCGTCGACGGAGATGAGGTGGTGGTCCGAGTTGTTGTAGCTCACCGGGCCGTCGTTGGTGGCTGCGGCGATGTCTTCGAGCCGCATGCCCCACTTGCCCGGGATGTAGATCCCCGGCTCGACGCTAAACGCATGGCCGTGTTCGAGCGGCAGGGCGTTGCCTTCAACGATGTACGGATCTTCGTGCGCTTCGAGGCCAATGCCGTGCCCGGTGCGGTGAATGAAGTATTCGCCATAACCGGCATCGTCGATAATTTTCCGACATGCGCGGTCGACGTCTTGGCAGGGCGTGCCGACCGTTGCTGCGGCAACTCCTGCAGCCTGGGCTTCGAACAGCACGTCGTATGCCTCGGCGACGTCGGGCGCGATGTCGCCTGTGAAGACACAGCGGGTGGTGTCGGAGCAGTAGCCGTTCATCGTTCCGCCGAAGTCGGTCAGCACGATCTCGTTCTTCTTGATGACCCGGTCGCCCGGGTGGTGATGCGGGCTTGCTGCGTTCTCGCCGGCGGCAACGATTGCGAAGTTGACCTTCTGTGCACCCTCTTCGATGATGCGGCGGGCGAGGTGCGCCGATACTTCGGCCTCGGTCCGGCCGACGAGTGGGATCTCACCGCGCTGGAGTTCGCCAGCAATCTTGTCGACGGCCGCGCCTGCAGCGGCGAGCGCGTCGAGCTCCGCCTGGTCTTTGCTCATGCGGAGGTGGCCAACCACGTCAACGGCGCGCGTGTACTCGGCCCCGGGCAGGTGCGGTAGCAACTCGACGAGGAAGCGAGCCCACATCTGGTCACCGATCGCAATGCGCTTCGAACCGGCGGCCAGTTTGCCGACGATGGCGGTCGGGTCTTCGGTCTCGCCCCAAGGAAGAAGTTCAAACACACCTGGCTGCGGTTCGACACGGGCTGCTTCGAGCCCGGGAATCACCATCGTGGCGACACCGTCGCGCGGTACAACGAGCATCGTCAGTCGCTCGAGCGGCATGGCGCTGTAGCCCGACAAATACGGCAGGTCGTGGCCGACCGACACCATGACGGTGTCAACGTTCTGTTCGACCATCGACGCCCGCACTTTGGCGAGCCGATCGAGGTAAACGGACGTATCGGATGCTGCCCTGCTCGCCGTGCTGCTCATGCACCCAGTCTGCCAGCAGCTGGCTCAGCCGTCACCTCCAGCGATCAGCCTTGGTTCGGGAAGATCACTTCGTATCCGGGCTCACAATTTCCGGATGCCACGCTGAGATCTTGGCTGATGCTGCAGACTTTTCGAAGCTGCCGGTCGGGTCATCAATCCAGTCGAGCATCTCGAACGACACATTTCTTGCCGTATTTCTTGCCAGCGATGTCCGGTTCTTCCCACACCGTTCGTCGTTTCTGAAACACTCAACAACACCACATACCGGAGACACCCCATGAAGTACATGCTCATTCTCACCAGCAACCCGACCGACGAGCCGACACCTGGCAGCAAAGCGTTCGGTCCGTACATGCAGGAATGGTTCGCCTACAGCGCTGCGCTGAACGAAGCCGGTGCCATGGTGACGGGCGAGGCTCTGCAGGGAACCGAGACCGCCACCACGGTGCAAATGCGCAACGGCGAGCGGATCGTGACCGACGGACCATTCATCGAGTCCAAGGAAGTGATCGACGGTTTCTACGTGATCGACGTTGCCAACCTCGACGAAGCCCTTGGTTGGGCGGCCAAGGTCCCGAACGCGACATTCGGGACCGTCGAAGTCCGCCCGGTCATACAGTTCGACGACTGAGCGCCAGCCGACCGACGATGCAACAGCAGGCCGGGATCGCCGAGATCTTCCGCACCGAGTGGTTCGGCCTCGTCGCCACACTCGTCCGCGATATCGGCGATCTCGGCCTGGCCGAAGACTCAGCCCAAGATGCCTTCATCGAAGCAACCGTCAACTGGCCGACACACGGCTCGCCGGATCGCCCCGGCGCGTGGCTGCTGACGACCGCTCGACGCAAAGCGATCGACCGGGTACGCCGCAACGCCCGATTTGCCCAGCGACTCCCACAGCTCCTTGAAGCGGTCACCGTGAACGGTCCCGAGACCGATGCTGCGCCGACCGGCCCCCTTGACGAGCAGCTCGCCCTGCTCGTCGGTTGCTGTCACCCGGCATTGGCACCGGAGTCGCAAGTAGCGTTGACCCTGCGCTCTGTCGCCGGGCTCTCGACAGCGCAGATCGCCCGGGCCTTTCTCGTTTCAGAAGCGACGATGACGCGTCGCTTGACGCGTGCGAAGACCAAGATCCGCGAGGCCCGGATCCCGTTCGTGCTTCCTGACCTCGACGCGCTCTCGGACCGACTGCCAGCCGTTTGCAACGTGATTTCGTCGATTTTCACCGAGGGGCACACGAGTACGGACGCTTCGTCACTTATCCGTGGCGATCTGTGCGACGAGGCGATCTGGCTCGCTGAAGTACTGACCACTCTCGTCCCCGACGACCCCGAAGTTGCCGGACTCCACGCTCTGTTCCTGCTGACTGATGCTCGTCGCGCGACCCGCGTCGACGACGACGGCATCCCGGTGCTGCTCGCCGACCAGGACCGTGCACGTTGGGATCAACGAACAATCGCTTGCGGACTCTCCGAGATCACCCGTGCCCACGCTCTCCGCCGAGCGGGCCCGTTCCAACTCCAAGCCGCGATCGCCGCGCTCCACGCGACAGCACCGTCGTTCGACCAGACCGACTGGCGCTCAGTGCTGCGGCTCTACGACGTGATGCTCGGATGGCAGCCAACCGCCGTCCTCGCGCTCAACCGGGCGATTGCTGTCCGCCACGTCGACGGCCCAATCGCTGCCCTGCGTGCTGTTGACGCGATCCCAGAGGCCGACGATCTTCGTGGCGACCTGGACCAATACCCGTACTTCCATGCGACTCGCGGCGAACTCCTCGCCGAACTCCACCAGTCGGCTGACAGTGCTGCGGCCTTCGATCGAGCGATCGCGGTCTGCTCGAACACCGCTGAGCGGGCGCACCTCGAACGTCGACGACGAGCGGTCGGCGGCTGAACAGGCCCGAAACTCCGGGCGGTTGTCGTGGCAAGTGACGGGCCCAACTCTGTACGGTTTCAACCATGGATACGACAAGCACAGCGCAGCAGATCGATCTCTACTGGAGGCCTGGCTGTGGGTTCTGCTCGAGCCTGCAGCGTGGCCTGGACAAGCTCGGCATCGAACGCGTCGAGCACAACATTTGGGAGAGCAAAGCTGATGCCGCAATCGTGCGCGAGCACGCGAACGGCAACGAAGTCGTGCCCACCGTCGTCATCGGCGACAGGGGCCTCGTCAACCCGTCTGCCGGCGAACTCCTGGCATTCCTTGCCAACAACGCACCCCATCTCCTCCCCGAAGGCATCGAAGCGCCTCAGCCGGGCAAGGCCGAGCGGTTCGTTGGTCGCGTCCTCGGAAGCTGAACAACTCGCGCTCCCCGGCCCATCCTGTTGTTGTTCACATACCTCAGCCCTGCCGGGATCGCGACTCACCTTGTATTCTTCGCGCTATGACTGATACATCGATTCCCGCTTGGGACGCCGACGGCATGGACATCGCCGAATCGATTCTCGACCTGATCGGCCAGACGCCGATGGTGCGCATGAAGCGCGTCAGCGAGGAACACGGCATCCGCTGCACATTGGCGATGAAACATGAGGTCACCAACCCAGGTGGTTCCTCGAAAGATCGACCAGCACTTGAGATGATCCTCGCTGCCGAAGCAAGCGGCGAGCTCCAGCCCGGCGGCACAATCGTCGAGCCCACGTCGGGCAACACCGGTGTCGGACTCGCCATCGTGGCTGCTCAGCGGGGCTACAAGTGCGTGTTTGTCATGACGAACAAGGCCGGCAAGGAGAAGGTCGACCTGCTGCGTGCCTATGGCGCCGAAGTCGTTGTCTGTGACGTTGCCGTGGCGCCGGAAGATCCCAATAGCTACTACTCCGTTGCCGAGCGGCTCACCCAGGAGCGCGGCGCGTTCCGCCCGAACCAGTACGCCAACCCGCACAACCCGGCAGCCCACACAAAGACCACCGGCCCCGAAATTTGGGAGCAGACCAAGGGCCGCATCACGCACTTCATTGCTGGCGCTGGCACATGCGGTTCGCTCACCGGCGCCGGCCGCTACCTCAAGTCGATGAATCCCGACATCAAGATCATTGCGGCCGACCCCGAGAAGTCGGTGTTCTCCGGCGGTTCGGGTCGCCCGTATCTCGTCGAAGGGGTCGGCGAAGACTTCTTCCCGGCCGCTTACGACGGTGACTTGTGGGACGAAGTCATCCCGATCAGTGACGAAGAGAGCTTCCTCATGGCCCGCTACGTCAGCGAGACCGAAGGCATCCTCATCGGCGGCTCGGGTGGAACTGCTGTGGCCGCAGCGCTGAAGGTCGCCAAGGATGCCGACGACGATGCTGTCGTTGTCGTCTTCAACCCTGATTCGGGGCGCGGGTACCTCTCGACGGTGTTCAACGAGAACTGGATGATGAACTTCGGGTTTCTCAAGGAGTGCGATCAGTGCGTCGGCGCAGTGCTCGACACTCGCAACGCTTCGATCGAGAACCTGCTCTACGTCAACCCCTCGGCGCCGGTCAGTGAGGCCATCGAGATCATGCGCAGCAACGGCGTCAGCCAGTTGCCTGTCTGCAAGAACACGCCGCCGTTCGCGAACGCCGAAGTGGCCGGCGCTGTCGACGAACTCCAACTGATGGACGTCATTCACCGCGACCCGGGCGCCATGGGCACCGCTGTCGAAAAGGTGATGGGCGCAAAGCTCCCCACGATCGGAGTCGGCCAGAAGGTCGAGCTCGCTGTCGAAATGCTCGAAACTGCCCCGGCACTCCTCGTGCTGTCAGGCGGCCAGCCACTCAGTGTGCTCACCCGCACCGACCTGCTCTCCTACTTCACCGCCATCGCAGAGGATGCACACAATCGTGACTGATCAAACCCACCCGGACAACACCCCAACCGCCCACCCGGACGACAGCAAGCAGGTCGACATGTCGGCTGGCTTCTCCACCCGGGCAATCCACGCAGGCCAAGAGCCTGACCCCACCACCGGCGCAGTCGTCGTGCCAATCTCACTGTCGACCACGTTCGCCCAAGACGGTGTTGGCAACCACAAGGGTTTCGAGTACTCGCGGTCGGGCAACCCGACGCGCACCGCACTCGAGACACAGATCGCCTCGCTCGAGCAGGCCCGACACGGCCTCTCCTTCGCCAGCGGTCTCGCTGCCGAAGACAACATCCTGCGGCTCCTCACCGTCGCCCCGGAAGGCAGCGGCAAGCGCGTCCTGCTTGGCAACGATGCCTACGGCGGCACCTTCCGCCTGATCGCCAAGGTCTGGGGTCCAATGGGCTACCCGTGGACCGCAGTCGACCTGACCGACCTCGACGCGCTGCGCGCCAATTGGCCGGACGACACCGGGATGATCTGGTTGGAAACCCCGACCAACCCGCTGCTCACGTGCTTCGACATCGAGGCCATCGCATCGATCGCCCACGAGCGTGGCGCAATCGTTGTGGTCGACAACACGTTCGCCACTCCGTACCTGCAGCAGCCGATCAACCTCGGCGCCGACCTCGTCGTGCACTCCGCCACCAAATACCTCGGTGGCCACAGCGACGTCGTCGGTGGCTTCATCGCCACGAGTAACGACGAGCTCGCCGAGAAGCTCGCTTTCACCCAGAACGCTGCAGGCGCCGTGCCGGCACCGTTCGACAGCTACATGCTGCTGCGCGGTGTCAAGACGCTTGCGGTTCGGATGGATCGCCACTGCGAGAACGCCCGTGCGATCGTCGACCTCCTCGTCGATCACCCGGCCATCGAGAAGGTGCTGTACCCGCAGCTGCCCGATCATCCCGGCCATGCAGCAGCTGCCAAGCAGATGAAAGACTTTGGCGGCATGGTGTCATTCCAGGTCCGGGCTGGTCGCGAAGCAGCGATGCGCGTTGCCGGTTCGACGTCTGTCTTCACGTTGGCCGAGTCGCTCGGTGCTGTCGAGTCGCTGATTGAGCATCCGGCTGCGATGACGCACATGTCTGCCGCTGGCTCGCCGCTCGAAGTTCCCGACAACCTGGTCCGTCTGTCCGTTGGCATCGAAGACAAGGCCGACCTCGTCGCCGACCTCGAACAGGCTCTCGACTC
>NZ_JBDNIJ010000333.1:0-7142 GCF_041688325.1 Ilumatobacter sp. | reverse complement strand
GGATCGTTTCGACGAACAGGATGCCGATCACAAGGCAACGGTCTTCCCGGCGGGCGTCCCCGTGGTTTCAGTCGAAGCCGGGGTCACCTTCGGCTGGTCGAAGTACGCCGATGTAACAGTCGGCATCGACCGTTTCGGTGCGAGCGCACCCGGCAGCCTTGTCCTGAACAAGCTCGGCATCAACGTCGACCACGTCGTTGTCCGCGCCACTGATCTGGTCAACGGAACCACGAGCGAGCACCCGAGGAGCAACGCATGAGCAATCGCATCGAGCAGCTGTATAGCGAGCAAGGCCAGAGCGCCTGGCTCGACAACCTGAAGCGCGACTACATCACATCGGGCAAGCTCGTCGAGGTCCGCGAGAGCGGCGTTCGCGGGCTCACCTCGAACCCATCGATCTTTCAGAAAGCCATCCAGGGCTCTGCTGACTACGACAAGCAATTCAACGAGATCGCGGCAGACACCGGCGACATCGTTGACGACTACTGGTCGCTCGTCATCCGCGACATCCATGGCGCGTGCGACGTGTTCTCGAAGATGTACGACCACTCGAACGGAGTCGACGGCTATGTCAGCGTTGAAGTCGCCCCGAGCCTGGCTCACGACGAGTCTGGCACGGAAACAGCTGCACGCCATCTGCACGAACGGATCAATCGCCGCAACCTGATGGTCAAGATCCCCGGCACCGCCGAAGGTCTCGGGCCCATTCAGCAGATGATCTCCGAGGGTCGATCCATCAATGTCACGTTGATCTTCAGCATCCCCCGCTACGCCGATGTGATGGAGGCCTACATCACCGGGCTCGAGCAGTTCGCTACCGACCCAGGCGCCGATCTGTCACAGGTTGCCAGTGTTGCCAGCTTCTTCATCAGCCGAGTCGACGTCGAAGTCGATAAACGCCTCAACGCAAACGGTTCCGACGAAGCCCTCGCGTTGCGCGGCAAGGCTGCCGTCGCCCAGGGCAAGCTCGCCTACAAGCTCTTCACCGAAACCTTTTCTGGTCCTCGCTGGGAAGCGCTCGTGGCACGCGGCGCCCGAGTCCAACGTCCGCTGTGGGCATCGACCTCGACCAAGAACCCGGACTACCCCGACACGTTGTATGTCGACGAACTCATCGGGCCCGACACGGTCAACACGCTGCCCGACGCCACCCTCGAAGCCTTCGCCGATCACGGCACCGTCGCTCGCCGCATTGACGCCGACGTCGACAAAGCCGAAGCCGTGTGGGCTGCACTCCCGGGCGTCGGCGTCGATATGGATGAAGTCGCCGACCAGCTTGAGCGCGAGGGCGTCGCCAGCTTCATCACGGCATTCGACGAGTTGATCGAAGCACTCGAAGCAAAGGCTGCCGAACTCCGCAGCTGAGGTCGTTCGCTTCCGCGGGAACTGACAATCAGGCCTCGACGGTGAGCGCAATGCGGTGGTAGCCCTGTGCGCCATTGGGTGCGACCGCCGCCGGCGTTTCGGGCTGGGGGACACCGTCGCCGTCGAGTGCTCGTGCCTCGACAGCGTAACGGCCGGGCGCCAAGTCGCCGGTGCGATGCACCCACTGGACCCAGGTGTCGTTCGAGGGCACTCCGGCGATTTCGGCATCGAGCCATTCGCCTTCGTCAAAGCGCACCTGCACTTGCGAGATGCCACGGTGTACAGCCCAGGCCACGCCGCCGATGGCGACTGCGCCGCCGCCGTCTGACTTTTTGACCTTGCGCCCGGTGTCGATGCGAGCCATTGTCTTGACGGGCCCTTCCTTCGACCAGCCACGCGGAATCCAGTACCCATCGAACTCGTCCCATCGGGTGAGACGGATCTCGGTGACCCATTTGGTTGCCGACACGTAGCCAAACAGCCCGGGCACGACGATGCGGACCGGGAAGCCGTGCTGCGCCGGGAGTGCCTCACCGTTCATCGCAATGGCGAGCATTGCGTCACGGCCGTCCATGATTGTTTCGAGTGGGCTGCCGCACGTCCAGCCATCAATCGAGCGACTGACAACCTGCTCGGCGCCGTCTTGTACCCCGGCCTCTTCGAGAATGTCTTTGAGCCGGACACCCCGCCAGAGAGCGTTGCCGACGAGGTCGCCACCGACCGGGTTCGATACGCACGAGAGCGTGATGTAACGCTCGATCTGCTCGCGAGCCAACAAGTCATCGAAGGTCAGCTCGATCGGATTGTCGACCATGCCATCGATCCGGAGCTTCCAACTGTCGACCTGCACCTGAGGCACCACGAGCGCCGTGTCGATGCGGTAGAAGTTGTTATTCGGTACGACGAATGACTCGATGCCGTCCACACCGAGTTCGAACTCGCTCGGCGACAGGTTCGGGACCGTCGACATGTCGCCGCTGCGCTGCAGTGTTTCCGTCACCGCGAGTTGGTCTACGGCGACTGCGAAGCGGCGCTGCAGCGCCCTGCCGACACCGCCAGTGATGGCGGCGGCCGAACCAATGGTGACTGCGCCGCCGATGAACTGGCGGCGATCGACGCCCATGATCACCTTGCGCCCGTCTTCTTCTGACACTTCGGGTTTCGGGCCGAGCCACCACAGCACAGCAAGAGACACAGCGGTGCCGACAATCGTCGGCAATATCTTTCCGAGGGTCGGGTCAGGGCGAATCAGGACCGCCCACGCTCCGACGACGCCGACAGCACTGGTCAGCGCGAATGCGCTGGCTCGTTCGCCGCGGAACATGAGGATGCCGATCACAGCACCGAGGCCGAGCACGACAATCAGTGCCCCAGCAACCAGCACCACCTTGTCGTTCGTCCCGAACTGTTCGATCGCCCAGTCCTTCAACCACTTCGGCGTTCGGTCGATGAACTCCTGGCCGATCGGAACGACGGGTGACGCCGAACCGCGCACGAGCCCAACGATCAGTTCGGCTGCAGCAAGGCCCACGGCGGTGGCGAGCAAGCCGAGCACAGCACCGAGCTTTTTGGAGCCGTAGAGTCCATTTTGCATGACATCAGGTGTATCGGAATCCGAGGCCGCTCGCGCAGCAGAAATCGTCGCAGAACTCGGAGTTTCCGGATCTGTTCGACTCGCGACAGAGTTGGTTTCTGAGGCGTTGGGGCTCATCACTGATGAGCCTGACACTCTTGACCTCAAAATCGCTACCGCTGCCCTTGCAGAAATGCGCGATGCATACGCAATGTTCCGGCCATATCGGGACAAGTTGAAGGTTTCGATCTTCGGTTCGGCCCGGACGAAGCACGACGACCCGCTCTACGCTCAGGCCCGGGATCTGGCATCTGCGCTCGCCGACGAGGGGTGGATGACCGTCACTGGCGCCGGCCCCGGCATCATGCAAGCCGGCATGGAGGGTGCCGGTGTCGAGAACTCGATCGGCGTCTCGATCCGACTGCCGTTTGAGAGTGGTGCCAACTCAATCATCGCTGCCGACGACAAGCACGTGTCGATGAAATACTTCTTCACGCGCAAGCTGATGTTGATCAAGGAATCCCAAGCTTTTGTCTGCCTGCCCGGTGGCGTTGGCACCCTCGACGAGACCTTCGAATTGCTCACGCTCACCCAGACAGGCAAGGGCGTTCCGGTGCCGATCGTGTTGCTTGACGCACCGGGCGACCCGTACTGGGATTCGGTCGATGAACTCATGGCCCAACTCGTCCGGCGGGGGCTCGTTTCACCCGGCGACCGATCGCTCTACACAATCACCGATTCCTACCATGAGGCCTGCCGAATCGTGACCGAGTTCTATGCCAACTATGACTCGATCCGGTTCTTCGGCGACGACCTCATCATGCGGATGCGCCGGGCCCCAAACAATGCCCAGCTCGCTGAGCTGAATACCGAGTTCAGTCACCTTGTTGAGTCAGGCGAGATCGTTCGAGCCGAGCCCCACCGCGCCGAGGAGCGCGATAACGACAAGCTCAACCTCGAGCGGATCTCGTTCAGATTCACCAAGCGCGGCTACGGCGACCTGATCAAACTCATCGGCGTGTTGAACAGCTATGTCCTCTAACCAGTCAGTCGTCGTAGACCGTACTGCCGGCAAGTTGGCGCAAAATGCCGACGGCTTTTTCGATGGATCGGCGAGCTTGCATCAATTTTTTGTCGTCGGCCGGTCGCTCGACCTCGCCGTCAGCGACAGCTTCGCGGAGTTGGTCGAACGCGATCTCGTCGATGTCAGCAGCGACCGTTTCCAGGCGGCTGGCAAGAGCGTCGTAGTCATCCATCAACTCTCACCCATCAACTCTCACCCGTCAAAGACGGAGCGCTGTTGCCACGATGTCGGCGGGATGCATCACCGTGAGGCCCGTGCTGCTGAGGACGCCGGTGAGATGCATCGAACAGCCCGGGTTGGCGCTCGCGACCAACCGCGCGTCGGATCGCTCCGTCGCCCGATTGATCGAGGCGACCTTCCGCTCGCGGATCTGGCCAGCCAGTTCAGGTTGCAGGGCCGAGTACGCACCGCCGGCGCCGCAGCAGAGTCCATCGTCGTCGAGTTCGACGACATCAGCGACGTGACCCAGCAACGTTCGTACCGGATCGACCACTCGCTGCACATGGCGAAGGTGGCAAGGATCTTGGACGATCACTTGCTGCCGCTCGCCTGTTGCAACCGGAAGTCGGTCGACACGCTCGGCCAGATACTCGTTCAGGTCGAGGACCCTGGCGCTGAACGACTTGGCGTCTGGTGTGCCAAGTAGGTGTCCGTAGTCCTTCATCGCGGCACCGCAACCTGCAGAGTTGACAACGACGGGTGCGTCGCCGGGCATCGACGCCATCGTGGCGGTTGCGAGGCGCTTGGTCTCGTCGGTCAACCCGGCATGGACGTGCAGGGCGCCGCAGCATCCGCCGCCAGCGCCAGGGACGGCGTATGTCGCACCGGTCGCCGCAATCAGCTTGGCAGTGTTGACGTGCGTCGAGCGTTGCCAAGCGTCCATCACACATCCCGTGAATAACCAGACGTCATCGCCGGTGGACGTGATCGCCGACGGACGTCGGATCGCCAGACCGCCCAGGCCCAAGCGCTTCGGCACCAGACGCATTCGTTGTGCAATCGCGAGCACCGAGGATCCCGCCAACAGGAGGCGATGCTTGTCGAGGAACCAGAAGCCGAAGCGTTGCCAGCGTGGTGTGATCAACCGCGCTGCGGCCAATGCTGATCGCGTGTCTTCCATCAGCGAACCGAATTGCACGCCGCTCGGGCATGCCGGTTCGCAACCGCGACACTGCACGCAGGTCTCCATAAAATCGATGAATGTCTCGTCGATCGGGAGCTCACCAGACTCAACCGCCCGCATCGCGTCGATGCGTCCGCGAGGCGAGTACGCCTCCTCTCCCGTCACCCTGAATGTCGGGCAATGCGGCAGGCACAAGCCACACGAGACACAGGTCGACAGCTTGTCCGGATCGATGTCGAGCACTCCAGCACCGTAGCAAGCCCCGCTGCACCGCGCTCCCCCGTTTGCGTGATGCTTTTGGCTGCGATGCGCACCAATTCCATCACGCAAACATAGGCAGTTGCTGCGTCCCGGCCCTACGGTGCTCTGCAATGCCAGAAGGACATACCATCCACAAGATCGCCAAGGATCACGGCGCACTCCTCAACGGTCGGCCAATCGTGGTGACGAGCCCCCAGGGCCGATTCTCCGCTGACGCTGAGCGGGTCGACGGTGCGGTGCTCAAGAAGATCGAGCCGCACGGCAAGCATCTGTTTTACCATTGGGACACTGGCGACATCGGCCACGTCCACCTCGGCCTGTTCGGCAAATTTAGGATCCACACGGGCGACGACCGGCCGGAACCTCGAGGAGCCGTTCGCATGCGCCTCGTCGCTGAGACTGCGACGATCGACCTCGCCGGGCCGACGGCCTGCTCGATCGACGACCCGTCAGTGCGCAAGGAAATTCTCGGTCGTCTTGGCCCTGACCCAATCAAACTGCGCCAGAACAAGCAAATAATGTTCGACAAGATCCACAAGTCGAAGCGCGGCATCGGCGACCTTCTGATGGACCAATCAGTTGTCGCGGGCGTCGGCAACGTGTACCGAGCCGAGGCCCTGTTTGTCTGTGGCATCCACCCGCTTCGCAGCGGCACGAGCCTCGACATCGCTGAACTCGAAGCGCTGTGGTCGACAATCACCGCGATGCTTCGCCAAGGTGTCAAAGATGGTCGGATCGTCACCGTCGAGCGATCAGAACTCGACATCCCGAAGGGTAAACGCATCAAACGAGGCGAAGCCACCTACGCCTACAAGCGCGACCACTGCCTCCGGTGCGGTACCGAGATCCAACATCTCAACATCCAAAACCGCACCAGCTATCACTGCCCCACCTGCCAGCCCGGCTGACGGGCCGCCTACGTTGAGAGACATGCCGATCCCTCGCCTGACGTGGAGTACCGAGCCGTCGATGCCCGACCAGATCGCCGGTGCTCTCGACGAGGCGGGCTGCTGCGTCATCGAACAGGCTGCTGACGTCGACCTGATGCAAGCAATCCACGGCGAACTCGCAACGTTCGACGCTGTCGGTTCGGTTGGCGCGAGCGCATTTGAGGGATACACCACTCGTCGCACTGGGGCACCGCTTCCCCGCTCGGCATCGTTCCGTTCGATTGCAATGCACCCCGCCGTGATGGCCGCCGGTGACCACATACTCGAGAGTGCGACCAGCTGGAGATTTTCGGCAGCCGAGTACATCCAAATCGGCCCTGGCGAGACGGCCCAACGGCTCCATCGAGATCAGTAGAAGTACGACCAGGTCGACTTTCCAAACAACGTCGAGCTGAACAGCATGTGGGCAGTCACCGACTTCACCGAGGCAAACGGCGCCACACGGGTCGTCCCGGGCAGCCACCGCGGCAGCAACTCGGAGCGGTTCGCTCACACTGACACCGAGCCGGCGGAGATGCCAGCCGGCTCACTTCTGTTGTACACCGGCAGGCTGTATCACAGGGGCGGAGCAAACACGACCGACCAGTGGCGATGCGGTTTGTCGCTCCAGCATGTGGTCCGACTGATCAGACGACACCTCGGCCTCTACAGAATGTCGAACCAGACGCCCTCTTGAGCCGTCCCCATGTAGTTGATGAAGATCTCAGAGCCCTCGGCGATGTCGGCCAGCGCCGTGATCACCAGCTCGTCTGGTGTCTCTAACGTTTCGGCGTTCGGGGAATAGCG
>NZ_JBDNIJ010000332.1:0-3297 GCF_041688325.1 Ilumatobacter sp. | reverse complement strand
TCTTTCCAGCGTGCCTCACTCGAACGGTCCTGGTGCTTGAGCGATTGCCGGGGTGGGTTGCGCCTTCAGCGCCGGATTAAACCGGCTCTCCCGATCGAGTGGATCGGCGTTTCAGTTGTGAGTTGCAGGTTAGCAATGTGGCACCATCGACGCGTGAACTCCAGCACGATGATGTTGGGGTGTGACGAGGTTCTGTGCGGAATCGTGAATTTCAGAACGCTCTATACGCTGATGCCGAGCGACCGGAGGTGCCGTGAGCAGGGCCTTCGTTCAAGAAGTGTTCCGAAAACAGTCTGCTGTGAGGTTTTGATACTTCCGATCGAAACCGGGCATTCTTGCCATCAATCTGCACTTTGCAGTGGTCTCTGCCACTCAACGTTCAAAACCCACCGTTTGTGGTACACCCGATCAGCGCCAGCCCAGTGTTCATCCGCCCTGCAGGCAAATGGAGCGTCGCTGGGCAGACACTGCGACACCACGTCGCTCAGGATTCCGCACAGAACCTCCTCACGCCCCAGGATAGGCGACCTCGACGTCTGAGGTTCACGCAGCGTTCGCCCGGTTCGACATTGCTCGCGTTCTCAAGCATCCCGGGTTGACACCCGAAGCGTTACGTGGCGCGTTCGCTGCAGGCGAGACCGTGTCGTCGATCGCCCGATCGGTGGGCATCGACCGGTCCGGAATTCGGCAACGGATGCGTCGCTTCGACATTCGTAACCCTCACCACCGCCCCATGGACCGCCCCGAACAGTTGGACGATGCTGGCTGGCTTCGCCAACAGTTCAGCGTCGAAGCGCTGAGCGTTCGCGAAGTCGCCGCACGACTTTCGGTGAACGAAGTGACGTTGCGGCGCGCGATGAGACGCCAGGGCGTCGAACCAGCAGTACGGCCAGTGCGCCCATACCGGCCGCCTGGTGGGATCGACGGTGACTGGCTCAAGATGCAGTACGTGCAACGACACCGCACACTTTGCGACATCGCACTCGACAGCGACGTCAGCATTGCCACGATGCAACGTGCCGTGAACCATTTCGAACTGGTGCGCAGCCGTCTCGGCAGGACCGAGAGAGCGCTCGAGAATCATGACTGGTTGCGTGGCCGCTACCTCGACGACAAAGCCACCGCGAACGACATTGCTGCAGCGTTGAACTGCTCGACGTGGAAGGTGCGGTCCGCTCTCACACAACACGGCATTCGTCGGCGGCCTGTGTCTCGCGGCCTGTTCGATGCCTGACCGTTTGGTCGTTCGAGCGTGTCGGGGCAACCACTGACTGCGGCAACGAGGGCGAACCATGAACTACGTGTGGTCGCGACGGCTCGGTCACACTGAGGAGGTGGTGAGCAGCGTCTCAGGTGGGTGGACGGTGGAGCGGGACTGGCTCATCGAGCAGTACTCCACACAGTCGATTGCGGACATCGCTGCGCTCGTGGACGTGTCGACGTCAACAGTGCGACGCGCCATGATCCGCCACAACCTGCCACGTCGACAACGCGGCGATGCTGCACGCCAGCGGATCTCGCATCCGCAGTTGGCCGACCGCGACTGGCTCACGAAACGGTATTCCACCTCGACCATTGCTGGCATCGCTTCGGAAGTCGAGGTCGCGTCGGAAACCGTTCGTCGGGCGTTGGATCTTCACGGCATCGAGGTGCACACCGCGCGGCGGCGTCCCGACCGCGACGGCCAGCGGTGCTCGACGATCGTGGTTGGCTCATCGAGCGGTACGAGACGGCGTGGTCGATTCGTGAGGTCGCAACCGAACTCGGCGTCAACGAACAGCCCGTCGGCGCGGCCCTGCGTCGCCGCGGCATCATCGTGCGCAGCGAACGCGGGTCGCAACACCCCCGCCTCGTCGACCCTGCCTGGTTGCAAGCTGCGATTGCCGACAACGGCACCAATGAGATCGCACAACAGCTCGGTGTGTCACGCGTCGGGGTCCAGCGTGCGCTCACCCGCTACGGCATCGCGTCGCCTCGCCGCTACGAGTCGGCGAGTCTCACGCCGCCGAGTGAAGCGGTGCTGCGAGCAGTCTGGGATGCCGAGCAGACGATCAGAGGGGTTGCTCAACGGTTCTCGGTGTCACCGACGACCGCTGCGGTGTGGCTTGCTCAGATCGCAGTGTTCGTGTCCGAGCGTCCAGCGATCAGTCATCGCGAGCTCACCAACGCCGTCCGCAAAGGACTCACCCGAGTCGAGATCGAACAACGCTTCAAGATCACTGGGCGCACCGTCGTTGTCGAGCTGCACCGCCACGGGTTGTTCCGCGAGCATCGACAACGACACGTGTCGCAGCGTTCGGACTCATGATCTTCGCCGCCGCCACGACACCCGCACCAACTGACGCCGACGCCAATGCTCGGGGCCACGAACACCAACCGTTACCAGTCGATCGACGCACAGCGGTGCGGTTGTTGGTTGGCTCGTAGGTCGTCGAACATGCTCATCGATGAGCCCGCGGAATTCCACATCTGGGCGGATCGCCGGATGTGTGTGACGTCGAGTACGAGACCGTCGTCATGGGCGCTCCTATCGCTGATCTACGGGAGGCATGCTCGAAGACGGTACTTGACGGACGGTAAGCAAAGGTGTTCGATGTCTGCATCTTGACGTCCGTCATGATCCGGCTTGAGCGATTGGAAGTCAACGATGAGAATGAACCGAAGGTTCTGGGTTGGGGTAGTGGCGGCTCTTACCGCCACCACTGTCATTGTGGGACCAGCATCTGCCCAGGCGCCCGAGCCAGTTGAGCCTGAGACTTCTGGTCTGCTGGGCACCCAAGTCGAGAGCATTGATGAAGACATCGTCGCGGTTCAAGGAGTCGCCGAGGTGGCGGTTGACGAGATAGCAGATGTGCTTGATGACCAACTCCCAGAAGATTCGCTCGCCGTCTCCGATCAGGCACTCGTGTCGGCCGACGGGGTCACCGTGGAGGAAATGGGAAGTGAGGGATTCATTCCCGTCGATCCAACCGACGGACTCGAGTTCACCTTCCAGGGGGTGGAGTCGGCAATTTCACTCCCGGTAGAGCAACTTGAGTTGGGCA
This sequence comes from Ilumatobacter sp., assembly GCF_041688325.1. Classification (GTDB taxonomy): domain Bacteria; phylum Actinomycetota; class Acidimicrobiia; order Acidimicrobiales; family Ilumatobacteraceae; genus Ilumatobacter_A. The sequence goes on along the minus strand of NZ_JBDNIJ010000332.1, from coordinate 253 downwards.
CAGGGGTGCCACTCGCTGACGGGACAATGGTGTACCCGGGTACAGATGCTGGGCTCGCTGTCCGGCCGGTTGAGGGCGGCGGTCTCCAAGCGCTGGTCACGATCGCCAGCGCCGAGGCACCGACTTCGTACGCCTACGACCTGCAGCTTCCTGATGGGGCCAACTACAACTTTCTCGAGGATGGCGGGATAATCGTAACTAACAGCGACGATGAGTTCATCGGGTCCTTCACGCCGCCGTGGGCAGTGGATGC
>NZ_JBDNIJ010000331.1:0-6782 GCF_041688325.1 Ilumatobacter sp. | reverse complement strand
CTGTTGTGCGCGAGTGGAAGAAGGCACAGAAGGCAGCCAAAAAAGACAAACAGGATCGTCCACTCTCCGCATGTACCAGCCCGCCCCGACCGCTGTACCAGATACCCACCCGCTCGCTGTTCCAGATACCCATCGAATCGGAGTCCTCAGCTCGCTCGATCCAGCCAGCTGGCAGAGCGACGTCGTCGCGCGGGTCATGCGGGCCCAGATCGATCTCCACCGCAACGACGTGTCACTCGACTTACGCAGCGTTCACGAGCGAGTGGTGATGAGCCGTGCATTGTGGCAACCAGCGCTGACTACTGCCTGGCCGACCACCGTGCACGCCGTCGTCATCGAACGCGACATCGAGCTACACGATCGCGAGCGTGCAGGCGCGGCAGCGATGATTTCGATCGAGACCGACATGTTTGGCGACACGACGCTGTGGTGTGCGCTGTTCGAACAGACGCTCGACCCCGCCGCCATCGACACGCGGACCCGGATGCTCGAACATCTCGGCGTCGACCAAGATCCCACCGATGGTTTCGCCGCTGCTGCCAATTCACTCGGCGGGCTCCTCGCCCCGACTGACCGCTACTGCCTGGCTCGAGCAGCCGACCGAGATGCGCTCGACGCAGCACACGCTGCGCTCGCCGGTGGCCGGACTGCGTCGAGCGCCAGCGTCGTCGACGAGATTGCGCGCGTTGCTGCAGCGCTCGAAGAAACCGGCCCTGACACCGGTGTACACCACAGCGCTGTGCTGCAGCAGCGCGTCGCCGAGCTGGCCGCCGAGCTCTCCGATGAACGAGAACGGCACGCCATGGCCGAGCGCCAGGCCGCCGAGGCACTTGATGCTGCAGCCCGGCGGGAACAATCGCTCACCGAGCGCCTCGACACCGCGTTCCTCCGCAACGCCCTGCAGGAGCGTTGATCGACCATGTTTCGTCGGACTGGTTCACCTGCTGCGCGCCACATCATCGAACCAACCTCGGAACCGTTGGTCTCGTTCGTCTTCGTGACGTTCGGGACCGATTCGGCAATGATCGACGCCGCGCTCGGCCGCCTCATCTCGAGCTGCGCTGCCGATGACGTACCAGCCGAAATCATCGTGGTCGACAACCTCCACCCCGTACGCGGGCATGCAACGGGGCAGCATCTCGCGCTGACGACCTCGGGGGTCCGGCTTGCAATGCCCGACGAGAACCTCGGGTTCGGGGGCGGAAACGAACTCGGCGTGGCGGTGGCACGCGGCACCGTTCTCTGTCTCGTCAATCCTGACCTGATGGTCCATGACGGCTGGCTGACCCCGATGCTCGATGAGCTCGCAGCTCACCCTGACGACCTGATTGCTCCGCGCCTGCTTGGCGCCAACGGCAGTCTTGACGAGGCCGGACAATGGGTCGGGCCAAATGGACTGACTACGCCCGCATCCGGGGCAGATATTGACTACGCGTCAGCAGCCTGCTGGATCATGCGCAGGGAGACTCACGAACGCGTCGGCGGGTTCGATCCACGATTCCATCCGGCGTACTTCGAAGACGTTGATTTCGCATTTCGCCTCCGTCGCCTCGGTGGCCGAGTGCGCCTCCACCCGACGGTCGCTGTCACCCACCTGCGAGGCGGATCCGTCGGCAGAGTCCACGGGCCGACAGATATCTCCAAACAGCTCCACACCTTCGTCGAGCTGTGGGCTGACGAACTCTGGCGTCAGCCGCCGTTCGGCGCGCGCCGAGCAATCGCAGCCGCCAACTGACCGGCCTCGACTGCCGGGCCGAGTACGGCCACCAGTGTGCGCGCCTGCTTCGATTGCTTGACATCGTCTGGCCAGACAGCAAGCTGCGCCGGCACGATTCGAGCGATCGCGGTGAAGGCCTTCTCGATTGCCTTGTCGCCGAGCACACACAGCACTACGTCGTATTCGCCGGCTGCCTGGTGTGCAGGCAGCATCCGAACGTTCTGGACGTTGCGGCCCCATTCTTCGGCGAACCGTGATGCATCGTTCGGCACGAAGATCGTGACATCGGATTCGGTTTCGGATTCGAGCTGGGCGGCCAAAGCCAGGGTGCGCGTGGCCAACTCCAGCTCGTACACCGACAGCGGTGCAGCCAGTGCGATCTGCCTGCGTGGATGACCACGCGGCAGTGACGGCCGGCCGATGACCTCGGCATACACGTCGGCCAACGTGTCGGCGGCGCGCTCCCAGGTGAATCCGGGATCGGCAGCCGTATCGAGCAAAGCAATCACATCGCTCTCGGTAAGCGCAGCGCGCAGCTTCGCGGCGATGTCATCGATGTCATACGGGTTGAACAGCGCGACGGGCTCTGGCATCACTTCGGGCAGCGACGACACGTTGGAGGTGATGACGCGGGCCCCGCAGCGTCGGGCTTCGAGCACCGGCAGGCCAAACCCTTCGTACTTGGACGGAAACAGCACCAGTTCGGCGCTCTGGTACAGGCGAACCAGGTCGGCGTCTGAGACGAACCCGGTGACAACCACGTCGTCGGCTACCCCGCGCGCTTGGCAGTAGTCGAAGAATGTGACGCGTTGCCCCTCGGCGATCTTCGACGCGATCAGCAGTTGGTGGCGCTGGCGAAGCTCTGGTTCGAGTCGGCTGTAGGCGTCGACCGCACCGTTGAGGTTCTTGCGCCACTCGGGGCCGGCCGGGACCATGATGAACCCGGGGAGCAGGGTCGGCACGACCTTGTTCAGTTCGACCATCCGGTCGGCGAGCGTGTCGGTCGGCGGCGCGAACTGCTCGGCTGTTCCTGCACCGATCGACGTGACCACACACGCATCGACGCTGAGCATCCGAATGACGTCATCGGCAGCCGACTGAGAATCGGTGACGATGGCATCGGACGACACCAGCATCCCGAGACGCGACTGGTACCACGCTTTCGCACCCGCATTGGGCAGGTAGATGTCGGAGAACAGATACGGGATCAGGTCGTAACACGTGACCACCGTGCGTTCGGCGATGACGGGTACGGCCAGCTCACCAATGCTCGGTTGCTCGAACGGCGAGTTGACGTGCAGCAGGTCGACCCGCTGACCGCGCAGCTCGCTGAACGATTGAAGCTTGCCCTCAAGGCCCAAGGCGTCGAGGCGCGCCGCGTAGGGCATCGCGTCGTTGTATGCGAAGACGTCAACGAGGTGTGGGTGCCTGGCCTGCAGCGCACGCGCCAGCTCGCCGGTATACCGAGCGATCCCGCGCTCGCCGTGCTCGATGCTTTGCACCGCCTGGATGTCGAAGACGATCATCGTGCCGTCAGGGTGTGTCAGGCGTCGAGGTCATCGCCGCGAGAACGGCGGCAAGTTCGGCAGATGTGGCCGACATTTGTGCGAGTTCTGAGCGCAGTGCAGCGATCTCGCGACGGAGTTCGCTGATCATCTTCGACTGATAGAGCTGCGTCTCGGCAACGACGTTCGAGAGTTCCGCCAGTTGGCCGCCGGACTGAGCGTAATCGAGGGCCGCAGCGCCGGACTCGGCGGCTGCGAGTCGTACTTCCTGCTTCGTCATCTCGAAGTGATTGTTGAAGTAGTTGCGCACGGGCCCGACTGTGGCTCGGGCTGCCGATTTCAGTTTCACCTTCGGAGAGTTCGCCATCAGACAGTGACGGTACCTGGGCCGGTTGATGCAACTCGGGCAACCTGGCGATTCAACGCCTCGAAGTACTGCTGGCCGCGTCGCTCTTCGCTCGGCTGATCTTGCATGCGTCGGTAGGCCCGTTCGGTGATCCGTGTGCGGGTCCTCGGCTCATCGACCAGCCGCACCATCCACGCAGCTGCGGCGCCGATGTCGGGGTCAGCCCACTGGAACCCGTCGGGGTAGGCGCCCTCACCGTTGCGAACAGCGATCATCGCCACGTCGATCAGTGCCGCTGACTCGTCGTCCATAAAGTCGAGGTTGCCCGAGTAGCGCGATGCGAGCACTGCGGTGTGCAGCCACATTGCATCGGCCAAGTGGAGGCCGAGCCCTTCGCCGCGATGCAACGACACGAGGCAATCCGCAGCCGCAACCATGGCCGTCATGTCGCTGTCAGACAGCAACTCGTCGAGCACTTCGATCCGTTCGGACAGGGCCGAGTTGGCGACATGCGTCGTGATTCGGTCGAGCGACTCGGCCCGCTTGTCGCCGTTCAGCGTCTTGATGACGAGGCGCACGTTGGCGTCGGTCGGAGCGAATGCGCCAGCGAATGCGTCGATCGCACCGAAGGGGTTCTTCCGCTCGACGATGCTGAACAGGTCGAGCGCCACGACGAACACGAACTCGTCGTTCGGCGCAAGCCGTTGCCGCCATGCGCGGTGTGTATCGGGGTCGAGGTCGGGCCGAGCGAGGTACATCGGTTGGTGCGTCACCGCAGGGCCGTTGGGAACTGCCCGGTACGCGTCGGCAACGAACACGGTTGGTGCCCAGATTTCGTCGACGAGGTCGAAGGCAACGCCATGACCATCAGGAACGCGATCGACTTCCCAGAACCAGTAGCCGATCACTCGATCGACGTTGCGGAGTTGCGGAGTCGCTGTCAGGGCCGCAGGAAGCTCTGGCGCGGTGACCACAGCGATCGTCGTGCGCCGCAGCGGCCAATCGCCGACCCCGGCCCCGTTTCCGGCCCCGGCGAGTGGGCTGTCGGTCAGTTCGACGTCGTACAGCGAGACCGGAACGCCTGCGGCGACCAGCGCGGCGTGGATGCGTCGAACAGCAACACCGAGCCCACTCGCTGCTCGGTGGTAGCCCAGCAGGTTGACGCCTTCTTCGAGCGTCGGAGCAACCGCGCTGCCGTGCGCGTCGGCGGGGCCGGCAACCAGGCCAACCGATTGCCAGAGCAGCAATGTTCCGGCGCCGTGCAGCGCCACGAGTGCGATCGGTGGAACGACGGTGGCGTAGGTGTCCCACTGCCACGGAGTCAGCGTGCCTTGGTCGCCAACGCCCCATCGGCGCATGGCGGCTGCAATGGCGACGTTGGCGACCACGAGAGAAAGCGCCACGGCGGCCTTGCCTAACCGTGCGGCCTGACGGCGATCGATCGATGCCGTCGTCAGCACGATCGGGATGCCCGCCAGCAGCGGGAGGTAGTACCGCCCCTGCCAGTACGTGCCGGACTCGTCGTTCTGGACCATCGTCAACACCCACGACATCCAGATGCCAGTCGTCAAGATGGCGACCGCACCGATGGTTGGTCGCCGCGACTCGGCGATGATTGCGCCAGCGACGAGGAGTCCGAGCCCGATCAGCCAGACGAAAACCATCGACTGCGGCACCGCGGTGTCGAGCCAGCCGACGATGCCGATCGCCTCCCGCATGTCGATACCGGTCTGGTTGATCGTCCGCTGGAACACGGCGCCGTCGAACCCGCCGGCCCGGGTTCCCATGACGACGTATGACCCGACGAGTGTGGCGCTGGCGACTCCGACGATCACCGCGAGTCGTTGCCCGGTGCCGACTGTGCGACGCCAGAGCCAGCGCAGGCCAATCGCGGCGACCGGCGCGAATGGAGCGACGAAAAGCAACTTCGACGACGATGAATCGCTGCGCGCTGCCCACGCCAACGCGGTCAGCGTCGACACGACGATCGCCACCCATGCCGACCGTGCGATCGAACGGCGAAGGTGTCCGATTCCGACGTCGAAAATGACGATTGCCAAGGCTGCAACGACTGCTGCATAGACCAGCCCGTCGCGCCGCGGCAGCACCATGGCGGCCCAGCCGGCGGCCAACAACACCTGGTCGAGCCGCGACGGCGCCCAGCCCACCGCCGGGGTGCGCCTCCACGCGCTGGCAAAGGCGGCCCACACGGCCACTCCCCCGGCAATGACCAGGCTCGACGGGTTGACGACCGCGACGGTGAACCAGACGGGCACGGTGATTGCGATGAGAACGCCCGAAGCTGGCCACCAACCGTGGCGGCTGGCAGCAAAGAGGGCGCCGGCTAACAGGAGTAACGGCATGGCCGCGGATGCAACTCGTGCCCCTGGCGACGACCACCCTGGGGGCAGCAACGAGCCGAGGCCCGGCGCCAGATGACCCCAGATTGGGTAGTCGGCCGCTTTGGTGATCTTCAACTGGGTCCCCGACCCAGCCTCAAGTTCAACGATGCAGCTCGCAGGTACGGCCGGCTGGAGCGCAAAGCACGCCGGCTCGGGTGCTCCGACGTGGGCGGGAAGTTCGAATCCGACGAGTGCCGACGACACTCGCTGACCATCGAGTTCGCCACGGATCAGCGCGGCGGAACGAATGACGTGTGAAGGTTCGTCAGCTCCACCGGATGGAGGTGTGGCAAGGATCCACGCGCCCACGATCATGGCCATTGCGAACAGAATGCGTCCTGCCGGGAGCAGCCGCCTCATGCCGACCTGCCCTGCACATCACCCTGAGCTTGCCGCCGAGCTTGCCGCTGAGCTTGCCGGCGAGCCTTGACGAGACGCACCGATGCGCTGTACCCGGCGCCGAGCGCCCGCGCGTGTGCCGCTCGGGGTGGGTGTCGCAATCGGCGGACCGAGAGCCATGTGGCTCGCCCGACGACTGCGATTGAACCGAACCGCAATGCGCACCACAGGCGGTTGCGTTCTTGCAGACGCCTCGTCTCATCACCGAGCGCGCTGGTGCTGGCCCCGCCCTCATGCCACACCGTCGACGACGGTTCGCAGCGATACCAATGGCCGAGTTCGGCACCTCGCAGGGCCAGATCGACGTCTTCGTAGTACAGGAAGTAGCGCTCGTCGAAGCCACGGGTTGACTCCAGAAAGGCACGGCTGAACAGCACCGCACCGCCGGTGAAAACTGTGATGTCGCTGCCCTG
>NZ_JBDNIJ010000330.1:0-2503 GCF_041688325.1 Ilumatobacter sp. | reverse complement strand
CGAACGTGAAGGAATCGACGTATTCGTTCAACGTCGCGTCGACCCGAAGATTTTCGATGCAACTTCGATAAACGGAATCAGCAGCTCGTTGCCCAGGGTTTGGATCCCTGAGATCCTGTTCAGTTGATCTGGCGCGTCCGTTCGTAGGTCAGGACCTGATCGGCCCAATTGCCGACCTTTTCGCCGGGTATCCGACGTCGTTCAGGCCAAGGGGCCGTCAGATCGACCGGTGCGCCACGGCTGATCACCGTGCGCAAATTCGTTCGGTCCTGAAGCACGGTGACGTCAGAAGCGGGATCGCCGTCGACGACGAGTACATCGGCGAGGTACCCCTCGGCGATGACCCCGAGCTTGCCCGACAGCCGCATGGCGAACGCGTTGTTTTTAGTGGCGCACGTCATCGCCTCGACAGGTGTCAAGCCAAGCTCGTTGACGAACACCTCCATCTCCCGGGCGTGCCAGTGGCCGTAAGGAGTCAGCGCAAACCCACTCTCCGAACCGCACAGGATCGGAACGCCAGCATCGTACGCCTTGCGAATCATGTCGGCGGTTGCTTCGATCTCGCCGCGGAACACTTCCCGCATCCCGCCCGCACCGACCAACTCTCCATGATCGGCAAGGTTGGCGAGGAAGGTGAAAGTTGGGCAAAGCGCAGCGCCATTATCGATGACCGCCTGGAGACCGTCGTCGTCTATGAACGATGCGTGCAAGATGAGATCAACACCGGCCTGCGCGGCTTCAAGCGTGGAGGAGGAATTTCGGCAGTGGGCGACGACGGGAACGCCGAGCGCGTGCGAGGTGGCGCAGACCGCCTTCATCTCATCGAGGGTCCAGACCTGCAACTCACCTTGATGCGTCGGGATCGAACCAGTGGCATGGATCTTGATCCAGTCGGCACCGTCTTTGATTTGGCGCCTGGTTTCGATAACCATCTCGTCGATCGTGTTGACGATCGCGGCATAGCCGACCCGACCCTCGTTGGGGATCAGCCGCCCGGCTGTGCCACCGACCGAGGTGAGCAACGCCTGCACGCCCGTAGCGATTCGCGGACCCGGGAACGCACCCGACTTGACTGCCTCCCGAACTTCCGGACCAATGCCCATCACCGTGTCTGGATCCATGATCGAGGTGACGCCCGACAAGAGAAGTTTGGGGAGGTTGAACAGCGTCATCATTGCCGCAGTGGTGGGCGGTCGATGAAAGAACAGCTCGTCGTTGGACTGGACGTCGTCGAACGTGATGTGACAATGGGCATCGATGAGACCCGGCATGATCGTCGCTCCGTCAGCGTCGATCACCAGAGCACCCGCGGGCACACGATCGTCGATCGTGCCGGTTGCGCCGACCGCCACGATGACGTCTCCATCAACCACGACGTCGATGTTCGGCACCGGTGCAGCCCCCGAACCGTCGACGAGTAAGCCGTTGCTGATGTGAATTGCCGTGGTCATCGTGCGTTGGTTCCTTCTGCAATTGGTGCGCACAGAGGCGGCGCCATCGAAGCGTCGTCAGTAGTCTAGCGACGCGCATCGTCGCGCTGCCTGACGGCGTGTCATGCTCGGCCAATGAGGCGCGTACTGGTCACCGGAGCAGCATCAGGTATCGGCGCCGCGTGCGCTGACGTGATGGAACGCCACGGTTGGGAAGTCATTCGTGCTGACCTCGCCAACGGGGACAACGTGCGTCAACTCGATGTCACCGACGAGAAGAATTGGGAATCGATGATGGCCGACATCGGCCCGTTGGACGGCTTGGTCACCAGTGCCGGGATCAGAACGCGCAATATGATCGTCGACACCTCGCTTGAGGAATGGGAACGCCACCTCCGAGTCAATGTGACCGGTACGTGGCTGGCGATCCGATCGTTTCTACGTGCGATTCCCGACAGGGATCTCGGCACCGGCACCGGCACGGCGCTTCCGCGCCGCTCGATCGTCACCATTGCTTCGGTCAACGCAACGATCGCTGTGCCCGGACAGGCGCACTACGTTGCCTCCAAAGGGGCAATCGTGTCGCTGACGCGTGCCGCTGCACTCGAGGGTGCTCCGATGGGCGTGCGTGCCAATGCCATCGCGCCGGGCCCGATCCGCACGCCGATGGCCGAGGAGCGGCTCTCCGATCCGGACCAGCTGAAGTGGCTCACCGGGCGCGTCCCGCTCGGTCGGGTTGGTGAGCCCGATGAGATCGGCGAACTGGCCGAGTTCCTGCTTTCGGAGCGGTCCTCCTACATCTCCGGAGAAGTCATCTTCGCCGATGGCGGCTGGGCGGCGAACGCAGTGTGATCCGCCCCTTCTCGGAGGTGATCGCCGTCGGCAGCCAACCCGGTCAGTCTTCGATGTGCAGACCGGCGACGTTGTCCGGTCGCGGTATCAATGTCATCAGTGACTCCGTGACGCCGCCGTCTACATAGATCACTTGACCGGTGACGTAGGCGGCATCGGCGGACGACAAGAAGCTCACAACGTTGGCGACGTCATCCGGTTCGCCGAGACGACGAAGCGGG
>NZ_JBDNIJ010000329.1:0-2870 GCF_041688325.1 Ilumatobacter sp. | reverse complement strand
GTGGGGCGGGATGGATCCGTCGTCGACGAGTTTCACAAAGTGGGGCCGGCTCACGTTGAGGAGTTCAGCGGCCTCAGCGGTGCTGAGTACGGCAGAAGATGACATGACGGTCACTTCGTTTCCGGCGCGCAGCTCGGCGAGGATCTGTTGGAGCGCCTGGCGGAGTGAGTTGGGGAGTGCGAAGGCACCGGCGTCGAGTTGCCCGCGATTTGCTCGGCGGTATCGGCATCGAGTGTGGCGGGATCGATCGTGGACAACATGTTGACTCCTTACGTAACCGCGTAGAAGCTCAACGAAATAAACGCAAACCGATTCTCGGTGGGCAAGGGCCACACGATCGTCGGTACCGGCGAGTACTTCGTTCGTGATTTCTCGCTCCGGTGCACCAGCAGCGACGAAAGCTGGGCCCTGTCGGCTTGTCGAAAGTTCAGGAGGTCTGACAGCGCTCGGTGGCCGGTGCTCTATTGGCGGCGGAGGTTCCCCGAAAACTCGGCCGGGTCGAAGGCGTCGGGGTCGATGGTGCCGCCGGTCCATTCGAGTCGTTCGTCGTGCTCGGGATGTGACGGATCGGCGAGGATGTCGAGCAACTCCTGATATCCCCACGGGCCGCCGCAATCCTCGGGCGGACAGGCTCGCCGACCGCCGATGCAGTCGGGCACAGTCGCGATGTCGGCGGCCGAGATCGTCTTGTCGAGGACGACGTCGTGGTCCCAGTTGTCGCCGAAGTCGTAGGTGTAGCGAATCTTGCGGTCGCCATTGCCGATTGCTTGATCGATGCTCACTCGGCGTTCGTCTTTGACCGGTGTCCAGTCGTCCCCGTCGGGAACGCCGTAACGGACTCCGTCGATGTTGAAGTCGTAGAGGTGAGCGTCGTGCCAGCCGAACGCGGCTTGGATTATCGAGTGGAGGTGGCTGAGGGTTTCGCCGCCGTCGACAACAATTCGCCGCCAGATCGGCGGTGTCACCCCACCCAAGGTGACCTTGAGTTGATGCACCCGTCGGGGTGTTGGCGTGACGGCAGCTTTGGCAGATGGGAACGCGATGACGGCAGCGTCGTTGCTGAAGAAAGCAGCGAGTTCGTCGGCCGGTGTGTCGTGACGACTCATCAACGGTCCAAGAATCAGTTCGGAGAGCCGCATGGACATCGAGAACAGATCAGGATCGTGTCGTCTCCACACGCCTTCTCCCTGGAAGGCGAACTCGTTCACCACCCCGACGATCTGACGGTCGTTGGTCGGTGCGATCAGAACCTTGGACATCTCGACCCTCTCGGCAGCGGTTACATCATCGGGCACGCCGTGGGCGCGCAGAACCTCAGCAATGGCATCGGGTGCCCGGTCGAGCAGCTTGCCCGCCGGGGCGAGCGGGGTGAACACGGGAATCATCGTCTGGGAGTTGACGAGTAGTGCCGCCTGCGGTTTCCAGAACAGTGCGGTCGCGAACCAGTCGCCAAGCACCGTCGTGGACTCGTCGTCGGGTGAGGCGGCGGGCGCGCTTTTCATGCGGTCTCGAAGCTTCTTGGTGCCACGAATGATCAGCATCAGGTCATTGTCGCACTTCGGCCGATTCGGCTGCGGCTCAGTGACCGTCGTCTGGCGGATCAAGCACGGCGTCGAGGTGTTCGGCTGCTGCTTCGTCTTGTGCGGGGACCCATGCCCAGTAGATGTCGAGTGTCGTCGAGGTGCGGGCGTGGCCAAGCCGGTTGGACACCGTCCGCAGATCGATACCGGCAGTGAGGAGCTCGGTCGCGACAAAGTGGCGGAGCCCGTGGAGCTTGACGTGATCGAGCCCGGCGCGTCGGCGAAGCCGTTCCCAACGATGTGAGACCAACTCGGGTCGCCACGGCACCCTTGCTTCAGGGTCATTGGTGAACACGAGATCGTCACCCGACACGGCCCGGCCCTGGTCGGTGGCGTCTGCGACGGCGGGGTCGTGGAGGATGGTGAGGGAACGGACGGCTCGATTGGTGAGAGACACGAGGCGGAAACGGTCAGTCTTGGTGGTCTTGAAGTAGACGCCGCTCTGCTTCGTTACGGCGACGGAGCGTTCTATCCGAACAGTTGCTCGGTTGAGGTCGACGTCGCTCCACCGGAGCGCGCAAATTTCGCCGCGTCGCGCTCCAGTGGCTGTTGCGATGTCGAGCCAACACGACAGTGTCGGGTCGGCCTGCGCTGCGAGCGCCATCAAAAGCCGGACCTCGTCGAGGCTGGGCGGCGTCACCGTCGAGCGGGGAACGGCGGGTCGTGTCGCATTCGAGACCGGATTGCGGGAGATCCACCCCCACCGGACCGCCTGCGCCACTGCGCGATGCAAGACCACGTGGGCGTTGCGAACGCGTGAGGCCCCCAGGCCACCCACTCGGAGTCGCTGGTACATCTGGTCGCAGTCCCGGGCGGTGAGCTTCCAGAGAGGAATGCTGCCAAGTTCAGCAATGAGGTAGCGATCGATCAGGCTCCTCCAGTCCTGCCGAGTCGTTGGAGACAGCGTCGCGGTTGTCATGAACGATTCGAGAAGTACCGAGACGGTGACGGTGCTGCCGCCCTGGAGGCCAGCGCCGCTCTCCGAGACAAACCGTTGCAGCTCTGCGGTCGCCTCAGGCTTGGTGCCTCGGAACGTCCTCGAGAGCCGTCGGGTTTCACCAGTCACCGCGTCAGGGTCGGACGTGGTCTGCAGCCGCCACACACCGGGCGACCGCTCGGTCTTCGAGCCGGTTCTCGGCTTCACGATCCACCGTTCGCAGTAATCGCACCCGAATCGCACCGACGGTTCGGGCCCGCAGAGCCAGTGAACGTAAGCGCTGTGTGGCAACGTTGGCGAGTCGCTTGGGTCACGTAACGCACCCGAACGCACCAAAACTGGAGAGAGACAGG